>CAIQLG010000510.1 GCA_903872565.1 uncultured Lentisphaerota bacterium
GCTAGGCCGGGACTAATGTAGCCGCCTCCATGTTGGAGGCGACTTCACGGCCAACATGGCCGTGGCTACAAGTTTCAAGCCATACGGCATTCCTTCGAAAAATACAATTTCCTATACGATCAAGTTATTGCTGATAAGCATGTTGTAAGATGGACTTAGAAGGCAGCCAAAAGCAGGCGGAAAGAAGAAAACTGTTTTAAAAAATGAAAAGAAAGTGAAAAAGCGGATTTCTTGCCCGTAAAATATGGAAAGGAGGTCAAGCAAGGAAAAAACATCGGAAGTCGTTCGTTGGGATGGTAGAAATGCCATTTCGGGATATGTTAAAAAGGTGAAAATGAAAGAAGAAGTGACGGACAAAAAGGCCGTCACGGAATCTGGTTATAGCATAAAAAGAGACAGGCAGACCTGTCTCTCAGCACAACAAGATTAAGGAGATAATCTCAAATGGCTAAAACGCAAGATGGCAGAGATGGATCGGAAGAGGGCTGCACTGCAAAGGGCAAAGACATATGCGGCAACATTGCCTTCCCAAAACATTGGACAGTATTCACTCCCTTGGAGCGGAGCGCCCCACTGCTTCCCAGCGAAACGCTTGGCATCATCCCTGAAACCATCACGGTCGATGGAAAGACGCTGAAGGCGCAGAGAGTCCTTTCCACACGGAACCAGTTCGATTTCCGGAATCTTTTCGGCAGCCGGAACGATCCGGAAGCCTTCAGCCCAGAATACTTTGAAAAAACAGCGTATGTGTTTGTGCCGCTGAAGACGAAGTCGGAGACTGAGGTCACACTGGGGCTAGGCGGAGACTATTGTATCCAAGCCTGGGTCAACGGAGATCCGATTCTGGGCGACACGGAGGTGGAAGATCTGCATGCTCCGGCTTCCATAGGCGACTTCAAGACCACGGTAAAACTGAAGGCCGGGGTGAACGTGCTGGCCGTGCGTTTCATCGCGGGCAAGGGCAGTGCAGTACTGGCGCTGGGCGGACCGCGGGAACTGCGTGCCGGAGGTTTCCGATCAATACTGACCGATCCATTCCTTACCGATCCGAGGTGGTCCCGGAGCAATTTGCGGGCAAAACCAGGAACAAAACCGGCCGTGGACATCGGCTCGCGCCGGGAATTGTTCATCGACGATTTCCTGGTTGACCGCATGACAGGTTCCGCCGAGCGACGGCTGCACCATCCGATTCCGAGGGAAGTGGCGCTCCAGTTTGGCGATAAGGGCAAGCCCTGGGATGGCATTTGCTGCGGTTATAATTCCATCGTCCAGGATGGTGGCCTCATACGCATGTACTACAAAGGCACCATGCCTGGAGGCTCGGGTGCGGATGAAGCGGAAGACCAGGTGTGCTGCGTCGCTGAAAGCACGGACGGCATCCATTTCACACGCCCCGAACTGGGGCTTCATGAGTTCAACGGCTCGAAGAGGAACAATATTGTCTGGCATGGCACCTCCGGACACAATTTCACACCGTTCATTGACAGCAACCCGGATGCCCCCGAAGACCAGCGCTTCAAGGCAATCGCCTACTATCCTGGCGCTGGTGGGCTTGGCGCATTCGGCTCGCCAGACGGGATTCATTGGAGGCTATTGGTCGACAGGCGGGTCATTACAGTAAAGGTTGGATATGGCTTCGACTCGCAGAATCTCGCCTTCTGGGATCCGCTGCGCAACCTATATGTCTGTTATTCCCGAAACAACAACGGTGGCCTGCGACGTATCGCTACATGTACGTCCAAGGACTTCATCAATTGGACAGAGTCTGTGCTGGTGCAATATACGGATGAACGGCAGGAACACATGTATATCAATACCATCCTCCCATACTTCCGGGCGCCGCATGTCTATATAGGCATGCCCGCAAGGTTTATCCCTTGCCGTACAAAAGTCTTGGAGCACCCTGAAGTTGGTGTCAGCGACGCCATTTTGATCTCCAGCCGTGACGGACTGCTCTTCGAGCGATGGGAGGAGGGATTTCTTCGCCCAGTACCGGAGCTGGAAGTATGGACTGACCGCAACAATTACCCTGCCTGGGGCATGCTGCAGACTTCGCCCGAAGAGATCGGCCTGTATTGGACCGAGCACACCCGGCATCCGGGAAACCGTCTGCGACGTGGCACGATCCGTACCGACGGGTTTGTTTCAGTGCATGCTGGGGGCCGGGATGTTGGCGAGATGCTCACCCGTCCGTTGATTTTCACCGGCGGTCAGCTCGAAGTCAATTACGCCACCTCGGCGGCAGGCACAGTGCTTTTCGAGCTGTGCGACGAACGCGGGAAACCGTTCAAGGGCTTTTCCCTGACCGACAGCGAGGTGCTCTTTGGCAACGAGATCGAACATCGGGTGCAATGGCACGGTGCCGGCAATCTGGCGGCGTTGGCCGGGAAACCGGTGCGGCTCCGCGTGCGCCTGCACGATGCAGACCTGTATTCGTTCCGCTTCAATATGATTTAAAATTTATGAAAATGAAAGTTGAGAAACATGAAAATCAAAGTGCTTAGTGAAGACCAGATCGAAAGAATCAAGCTGCTTACCGAAGAGATGATTGAAAATGTCGGCTTCAGGGTGGAGCATGGCGGATTGCTGAAGACAGCTGCAAAGGCAGGAGCTGTTGTCGATGAAAGCAGCCAGATGGTGAAAATCACAGCGAAGCTCTTGCGGGAGCTTCTGTCAAAAGTGCCCCGGAGCTATATTGCAAGAGGAATTGACGGTAAGGAATATAATCTCGGCGGAGGAAGGCAGTATATCGGCGCCATTGTCACAGATCCCTGGATAGTTGATTATAAGACAATGGAGCCTCGCCGCCCATGCCTTGAAGATGTAAGGACGAATACGATACTTTCGCAGAGGAATGAAGATGTGGCGTCGATAGGAAGAATGGATTTCCCGGTCACCGACTACAAAGATGACACGTCCAGCTTGAGAGCGCTTGAGATCCACCTGTTGAACCATGCAAAGCATTATAATGTCTACGCAGGTTCACTTGAAGGCTTCAGGCAGTGGCTGGACATAGGGCAGGTGCTTTCACATGGCGGAGATCTTGCAGGAAGCAAGCTCATGACAGTCGCTGTGGCAATCGTCTCACCTCTGATACTCACTGACATAAATGCAGAGCTTCTGCTGGGAGCTACAGCCAATGGCTTTACAGTCATTCCTACAATTTGTCCTATGGCGGGAACGACATCGCCGTACAGCAAAGATGCGACACTGCTTCAGGGGAATGTTGAAAACATCTTCCTGGCCGCACTCACACAGATGGTCAAGCCTGGTAATCCATACCTCTATGCATTCGGCCCGTCTGTAAGCAACATGAAAACAGGACATGACCTATACTACACTCTTGATAAGATTCCTTGGAAAATTGCAACAACCGAGCTGGCTAAATCATATTGCATCCCAACGTCGGCTGAATGCGGTGGCACATTGTCCCCGAGGTATGACATGCAGAGCGGCGCCGAAAGCATGCTTTTTATGCTTACTGCCCAGAATAGTGGAGCCGACATCATCTCGGGGCTTGGCTCCTGCTATAATGCAAACGGTCTTTCATCTGAAATGATCGTCATACAGTCGGAATGGCTGAAAGCGGCAAAATACTTGGGCCACGGAATAAGCACGGAATACCTGGAAGAAGGAATTGAGAGCATAAAAACCCAGGGGCCGGGGGGAAACTTCCTTACAGATGATCTTACAATTAAAAACTTGAGGAGCAACGAGTTTTTCGCAGGCAACCTGTTTGACACTTCCGGAGGTTATGAAACAGCTCCAACCCTGCTGAGAAACGCCCACACCAAGGTGGAAGAACTTACATCCGGCTACAAGTCTCCGGTTCCTGAAAATATTCAGGAGGGTTTAAAACGTTATTTCCATGACCTGTATAAAAAGATGGGTAGCTGAGTAATGACGATGGATTTTAAACTTGCAGACGTTTTCAGCGACAACCTGGTTTTACAGCGCGACATGCAGGTGCCGGTGTGGGGATGGGCATCGCCCGGCTCCAAGGTGGAGCTACGGTTTTCTGATCAAACAAAATCATCCATAGCCGGTACAGATGGACGATGGGAGCTTCGCCTGGACGCCCTACAGGCCTCCTCTGTTCCCCGCAGTCTCCTGGTCGATTCGTCTATCGACAAGCAGCAAATAATCATCCGCAATGTTCTTGTCGGTGAAGTCTGGCTCTGCTCCGGACAATCGAACATGCTATATAATGTCAATTCGTCAAAGAACGGCGCAGATGAAACACGTGACGCGAATTATCCGCTCATCAGGCTTCTGGCTGTGCCCAGGCAGACCTCTGAACTGCCACAGGCCAGGCTGGGAGCTGCGTGGCAGGTTTGCAGCCCAGCCACGGTCAGCAGTTTTTCCGCTGTCGGCTATTTTTTCGGACGGGAACTCTTTCAACGCCTCCAGGTGCCGGTAGGGCTAATCAATAGCTCCTGGGGAGGCTCGGTGGCGGACGCATGGACAAGCCGCAATGGACTCATGTCGATTCCAGAACTCAGAGAAGATATCTGGGAACGCCATGAGAAAGACCTGCTCAATCTCGAACCCTTAAGGGCTGCTTATGCCGACCGCCTGCGCGACCTGGAGGAGCGGACACGTGACACAGGCAACATCGGTTGGGGAAAAGGTTGGGCGGATTTGCATGGTACTGATGCTGAATGGAAAGCAACGGACATACCCTGGTGCGGACTGCAATCTGCAGAAGGCCTGTTTTTCAGCGGAGTGCTTTGGTTTCGCAAAGAGTTGAATTTGCCCTCGGCCTGGGCCGGGCAGGAGCTGCGACTCTCTTTAGGCTCATGCGACAGGAGCTGCTCGATATATTTCAACAATGTTCCTGTGGATGGCCTGGCACTGGCCGAGCAATTGGACGCTCAGAGTTTTTCGTGTGAATACGCGATCCCTGCCAGTCTGCCAAGACCAGGCAGCAACGTAATTGCCGTCCGTATCCACATGGGCATGTATGCCGAGGCGCTGACTGGTCCGGCGACATCAATGCGGCTGACCTGTCCGGCGCGGCCAGATCTGCCGCCACTGCAGTTGGCTGGCGCCTGGCATTATGCCGTGGAACAGAATTATGGCATCAAGGATGACATCCTCCCCCCAACGCCGGACATTCCCCATCATGTTCCGTCTCATATATTTAATGCAATGATCGCACCCATTGTCCCGTTTGCCATACGTGGCACCATCTGGTATCAGGGAGAAGCCAATTGCGAACGGGCCCGGCAATACCGGACATTGTTCCCGACGCTGATTCAAGACTGGCGCAGGCACTGGTGTCAGGGCGATTTCCCTTTCCTGTTCGTCCAGCTGCCAGGTTTCAACTACAAGCCTGTACAGAAGGATCCGTCGGAAAGCTCATGGGCCGAACTGCGTGAGGCGCAGGCATTTGCACTGAATCAGCCCAACACAGGCATGGTTGTGGCCATTGACATTGGCGAGGCGCAGAACATCCATCCGGCCAACAAGCAGGATGTTGGTCTGCGTCTGGTGCTGCCGGCACTTGCAAAGTTGCATGGATTTGAAAATCTTGTCTATTCCGGCCCTATCTACAAATCCATGAAAATAGAAAAGAAACAAATCCGCATTTTCTTTAATCATGTGGGGAGCGGGCTTGCTGTACACGGCGAAAAACTTGAAGGATTCTCCATAGCTGGCAAAAACAGGAAATTCGCATGGGCGGATGCAAGACTTGAAGGGGATACAGTCGTGGTATCCAGCCCACAGGTTCCCAGACCGGCAGCTGTCCGCTATGCCTGGGCGGATAATCCCCTGTGCAACCTTTTCAATTCATCGGATCTTCCGGCATCACCGTTCCGGACAGACAAATGGCCGGGAATCACCAGGTGAGATAATCGCAAACAGGTTTACAACTTCACATTTTCTGAAAATGGGAGGGCGGAAATTTGTACCTCTTGCGAAAGGCTCCGGAGAAATAGAGCTGATTGGTCCAGCCTGTCAAATGGGCTACTTCCTTGATTGAATACGAGGATTGTTTTATAAGCGTCATGGCCCGTCGCAGCCGGATGTCTATCAAAGTCTGCTGGACGCTGTGCCCCGTGATCTTGCGGAAAAGGCTTGAGAAACGTGACACCGAAAGCCCCACCTTCGCCGCCACCTGTGAAAGAGAGAGGTCTGCATCGACATAGTAGCTGTGCAGAAATAACAAGGCTTCTGAGACACGCTGCTCTGCAGACTCATTACGGTTCTGGCTGGAAGTTGACATCTCTGCATATGTGGAAAAAATTGTGCGCAAAAGTCCAAGGGCATGTTCGCGCCCCCACTCGCTTTCTGCGGCAAGGCGCATGGCTTTTTCCATGACCGCCCCGGGAGTTTCCCCA
This sequence comes from uncultured Lentisphaerota bacterium, assembly GCA_903872565.1. Lineage (GTDB taxonomy): Bacteria > Verrucomicrobiota > Lentisphaeria > Victivallales > GWF2-50-93 > CAIQLG01. Next base: position 6,345 of record CAIQLG010000510.1, read on the forward strand.
AGCAGTTCAGTCCATTTTGCAAATGGTCCAGGAGGGAATGCCGGATAGTGCTTGGCTAGCTTCTCTTCTCCATCCATCCCACCGCTGTTTCCGGTAGTACCGGGTATGGAAATGCACCTTTGACACAAATCATCCGGCTGAGACAGGGAGCTCACGGCATGCAGGCACTCAGGAGGAACAACCAGCACCGAGCCTCTTGTGAATTTCATAGGTAGGCGCCCGGCCACTACAAAATTCAATGTTCCACGCATCACACAGAATACTTCCCAGTCCTCATGATGGTGAATACCACGATGGCTGAGTCCGGGAACTGGCGTATCGCGCGAATCGCACGCCACGTACAGCAAATCCGGATTTCTCAGTGTGTTGCGCAACAACCAAAGGATATCCTTCTCGATAGACGTGCCTAGTTTTAAACTGTTAGATTTCATATATGATAGTAATATATCACATATTATTGAAGCTTCAATAAGTTTGCAATAATTGTCTCAGAACCATTGTCGTAATCCATAGTCATCCCACAGGATGACGGATTGATGGATTTTTGGATTACCCGCCTTCGTCCAATTCGGACTACGGCGTGGCATGTTGGATTATTGGTTTTGAGTTAAGAAAAGGCAAAGACGCATGGAATTGGATACGGAAATAAAAAAAGGCATTTTGAAAATTATGAATGCATTATTTTCTGCATACCTGCCTGCGCCGTGTTCGTCGCGGCAGGCAGGTCTTCTTGATTTGCAACAATCCAGCATGTCACGCCGTAGCTTCTTTATAAAGGCGGACAATCCATTTATCCAATAATCCATGGAACGATACTGACTTTTAATATAACTAATTAAAAAGGAGTTACACAGATGATTAGAATCGGCTTATTTCTTGTCACGAACATCGCGGTCATGGCTGTAATAGCAGTGGTCACCAAAATTCTTGGAGTGGACAAATGGCTGACACATCAGGGGCTCAATTATCAGGCACTGCTTGTTTTTTCGCTTGTTGTGGGGTTTGCAGGCAGCATCATCTCCCTGCTGATCTCGAAGTTCATGGCGAAAATGGCATACAAGATAAAGACCATTGATCCGGAGCATCCCCAGAATGAGAACGAACGCTGGCTGGCCAATACCGTAAGCACTCTCGCGCATGATGCCAGCATACCGATGCCGGAGCTTGGAGTATATGAGAGTCCGGAAGTCAACGCATTTGCCACAGGGCCTTCCAAGAGAAATTCCATAGTAGCTGTCAGCTCGGCATTGCTTTCACAGATGAACCGCCGCGAGACGCAGGGAGTCCTGGCGCACGAGGTGTCCCACATTTCCAACGGCGACATGATAACCATGGTGCTGCTACAGGGAATTCTCAATACGTTTGTTGTGTTCCTCTCGCGCGTAGCCGGATTCCTCATAGATTCTGCAATGTCAAAAGGGCGCGATGGTGAAAGCCGTGGTGGCGGCGGCATAGGTTACTTTATCTCTGTATTTGTCTGTCAAATGATATTTTCCGTCTTGGCAAGCATTATTGTAATGTGGTTTTCCCGGCACCGCGAATACAAGGCCGATGCCAGTGCCGCAAAACTCTGCGGCAAACAGCCCATGATCGAAGGGCTCGAAAAACTCAGGAGCATTGTCGAAGGCAAATATTTTGTTGATGAACGCGGGCAGTCCTTGAATACCTTCAAGATAAGCGGGAAGTCGGCTATGCTCGCCCTCTTTTCCACTCACCCGCCCCTTGAAAAACGCATCGAAGCACTGAGGCAGATACCTTGATGATACAATTGATTGTCTAAAGCCGTTGCCATTATAATTCTGATAATATAGGGGAAGTTCCCCATGGAAAATGTAAAAAAACATGATTGAAAACTCTGGAGTAAAAAGATTTTTCGAAGTGCATTGGGAAAAAATGGTGCTATGGGCCATCCTGATCGGTCTGTTTTATCTTTTAAGGCCTTTCTTCCTGCTGATCTTCCAGACATTTCTTCTCACCTACATTGCGAAAGGCACGGTTCAATGGATTGTGAAACGCACGAAACTCAACTACCGTCTCACTGTTATTGCGGTCTTTGTGTTTTTTGTCGGTCTGCTTTTTGCGGCAGGCAATTTTGTCGGACCGAGGCTTATCGTCCAGTCCAGCCAGATCCTTGCGGATTTCGCAGACAGCGGCGAGCAGCAAACAACAGAGAAGACCAACCTTTTTGTGGAAAATACCGTTACGAAAATAATTGGCAAGGAGAGAGGTGAGTCCTTCATTGATTCACAGGGATACGCCAGCATTATAGAGTTCGTCAAGTCGGAATCGTCGAAGGCTGTCAGAGCCGCGATGCCGGGTGTCCTGCAGGGCTTCCTGCATTTCCTCAAACTGAGCTGGGAAATCCTCATATCGCTGATAATGTCTATCATCTTTTCATTTGTCCTCGTCATAGACTGGCAGAAAATTGCCGAAACAATGAAGAAGCTTGAAAGAAGCCGCATAGGGCCTTTCTACATAGATGCGGCACCACACCTCCAGGCGTTTGCCAATGTGCTTGGAAAATCTCTCCGCGCCCAGGCGTTAATCGCCACCTGCAACACTCTTCTTACCGCCACAGGCCTGTTTTTGCTGGGTGTTCCCAATATCGCGTTGCTCTCGACAATTGTGTTTTTCTGCGGATTCATACCCATACTCGGAACCTTTATCAGCTCAATCCCGATACTTCTTTTCGGAATTCAGGTGGGAGGCCTTCCTATGGTGTTCAAGATTGTCGCTTTTGTCGCCCTGATCCACGTATTCGAAGCCTATGTCCTGAACCCTAAAATAACTGCAGACATCCTTCACATCCATCCGATTCTGGTACTTGTTCTGCTCGTTATCGGAGAACGTTTTTTCGGAATATGGGGAATGGTCGTCGGAGTCCCGATAGGATACTACATAATCAGCGTGCTGATAAAAAATGACGACGAAACCAAAAGGACTTGAAAATGAATGTTTATCCTTAAAATCAGTATTGATTTTTCCCGGTGTCTGACTATGTTGAGAACATATGAAAATGAAAATTAAAAATTACTGTCATTTGCTTAGATTGAGAATGACCGCACTTGAGAGGAGTACGGCGGATTGTTTCATGCTGCTCCTCCTCCTTGGATTCCTGGCACTTATCGCCTCGTGTTTTATTCCTGCCCAGTGCCCCCCCTCCAGCCTCGCTTTTTACAAACAAATACTTTGTCCTTCTTCTTGCCTTTCAGTCGAGGAGATAGCCCAAGGAAATAATAAGACTTATGACTGTCGCTCCATGGAATGCGCCTTATGCAATCACGCCAAGGGAGTTGTTGTATTCAGGCATATATTCGGAGCCCAAAAGCGTTTCGGCACCGATGAATTCTGTATTAACACAATGGATATCAGGAAGTTGCATTTTTCTTGTCCTGTTCTAAATAAGCGAAACAGCAACGTGTCGCTGCCTCCAACGGCTCATCTCTTGCTGAAAAGCATCGTTCTTCTTTGTTGATTCTGCTATCGTTCCCCTTCATTTTTCCCTAGCTACTATGTAGCCGCGACTATTGGAACAATTCTGATTTTCCGCTGCCTATGCTCAACAATATTTATTCAAATATGATAGGAAATGTACATGAGGCCTGCAATGAAATTGATATTTATTCTAAGTCTTTCTTCAATTATTACTTTCAGACTTCTTGATTCGTGGAAAAAGAGGTTGTATGGTTTTCAGTCACCGGACGATGCCGGTGCGAGCATCTTGTAGACCATTCGCAACTCCGTGCCAGGGTAGATGAACTCCGCGTCATTCAAGTGGACAAGC
>CAIQLG010000511.1 GCA_903872565.1 uncultured Lentisphaerota bacterium
TCCACAAGTCCGGTTCCGTGAGGGGCATTATGTTTTTCCTCTCATGATTTGATGCTGTGACACTCCGCAGACCGAAAGGGCGGAGATAACAGGGAATACAAATAAAATCTAAAATAGGAGGACATTAAATGTCTACTCGACAAAAGAAAGGCACTGAAGCCATAGGGATGAGCGTCGGGGTCTCCTACGGAGATATTTCTTCCCCTCCGCTCATGAAAGACAGAAGAAAAGAATTGAAGAAAAGAAACTTGAATTAAGATTGGAAACCATGAATATTAACGAAGGAAACCATTAGAGTTTTAACAATCACAGGGAAATCTCCGAATGGAGGTGTATGGAAATATTTTGAGATATGTAGGGTTGGGAAATACCATCAGTTTCTGATGAATAGTCCCCCGGATGAAGTTTATTTCTTCCACATTCTCCCAGAGATGTAAGAAAAAATGGATACAGTGTGAAGAGCTGGCATTGCCGTGGGATCCCGGAGGACAGACTCCGCAGCGACTCAGATCTATAGTTCGATTTTAAGAAAGGAAAACGAAATTTCACATCTTTTTTTTTAAAATATTTTAAGACAAAGGGGCTCACTTCCATGCGCTATTTTAAGCTGTTTCTTTTTATTTTACCTTTAATAATGATATTTTTTTGTGTTTATTATTTTGGGGTAAATATTCCATATGCTGATGATTGGTATTTTTTAGATCATTTACAATTATATAAGCAAGGGAAGGAAACTATTTCGAATATTTGCCTCTCGTCTCTTTGGGAGCACTTGTCAGGCACTGGTCTTGTGTTGACTCTTCTATTTGCAAAAGTAGTTGGATACAATTTTAAAACCATTTTGTTACTCAATATATGTCTTTTGATGGTAGGATTCTTGATATTGTTGAAGTATTCATTGAAAGAATTTAACATGTCTTTAAAAAACATACCCCTTTGGTTCATTCCTGTTCCATTCCTGTGGTTTAGTTGGGTTCAGGCAGATAATATTCTTACTGCAATACATATATGCTTGCTTATTTCCGTTGTTTTAAGCCTGCTAGCTTTCTATTTCTGTTATGCTTTCATTAAAGCTAGTAGGACAAATAATGCGTTGATCTTGTTCATATCAATAAACCTCTCTGCAATATTAGCATCTTTTGCAATGATAAGTGGTCTGTTTGTCTGGCCTATTGTTATTTTCAATATTTTAATTTTTACAAAAAACAGAATCTATAAGTTTGCGATAATTGCTGTTTTTATAGCTGTATCTCTCGTTTATTTCGTGATGCGACCTATTCTACCACATACATCGCCTTCCTATATAATTAAATTTTTGACAGAATATGCGAGGGACCCAGCTTATTCACTATCATACTTTATTTCCTTCTTCGGGCAGTTTACCAACTACAATTACTATGTTATGTCTGCGGGTGTTTGCCTTTTGGCCGGAATTATAATAATATCAGTTATTGCATATCTGGTATTTCTAGTTATTTCCAATAGGGACTTATACCGAGAAAACATATTCCTATGGTCAATTATAGTTTATTGCATAATGATTCATTCATCGGTTTTCTACAAAAGTTGTCATTTTTATATCGGAATGCCATTCTTCCTTCCATCTCGTTATGCCTCTTTCAACTTGCCTCTGATAGTAGCCGTTTATTTACTATTTGTCAAAATATGTTGCAATTCAAACTTACCATCCAGTAGGACAAATTATTTGGCAATCGCCTTAATCTTCATATGCGTATTGCATTACGTAATAACTCCTTTTACATATATACAACCTTTAACAGACAAAAAAGTCAAATCTATCTTTTCATTGTTAGACTATAGTAATAAAGAGGATCAAAGTTTTTATGCAATTACAATTAATGATAGACAACATGTTGATGCCATCAGGAAAATAGCACCGTTAATGGAAAAATATTCCATAAGCATATTTAACAAGGACTACCTCAAGAAAAAATATCCTCTTGAATATACGTTAAAGTACGAAACAAACGGTGAAATAACACGGTTTCCTAAAAATGTATTTACATTTACGGGGGAATGGAATTTTCTAGAAAAAGATCTATACAATTCTATGTCAGATGGAATCAATCTCAAGCTTAATCCGAATTTCGTAGTGTCATCAAGATCACGTTTTCCAAATAAAGCTGAGATTAGATCCTGCCCATTCATGGTTTCAGAAGACTCTTTTTTATACTCCCAATTTATCTTAAGTGGAAATTTTAAAAACAGGGTAATAGGATTAGATTTAAACAATGATGGTGTGGTTGAAGTTAACTGCGAATCTATTCCAAAACCTAGAATGTTTAAACTGTTTTCAAGATTATTTTATGTCAACCCTCAATCTCCATATTGTTTTGATGTATCCTAAATTGATTTTTTTTTGCCGCTAGGTTAGATTTTTCACTTGTTTTTTATTGAAATGCCCTCTATAGTGTTCATAGCGGTAAATACCGCTATGAAAGGAGCATAATATGGCATTTTTACGTGTAAGAGATACAAAA
>CAIQLG010000512.1 GCA_903872565.1 uncultured Lentisphaerota bacterium
AATTCAAAGATCGCTGGGACAGGTACTGCGCGATAGTCTTTGAAGGGTGAAGCTGGGAAAGGTGGCCTGGCGCGGGGTTGTCCGCAGCAGGTAATCTGTGGCGGATTCGGGCGACGCCCGGCTCCCGCCTTTTTTTAGGTGGTGGGAAACAGCCTCTGTGGGGATGAAAATACTCAAATTATGAAATTTCTCTTGTTATTTTTGGGAAAAGAGACTAAAATAAAGGTTGTAGAGGGAATTGAAATAGGTTGATGGTAGCCCTAAAACAGGTAAAAATATCTGCTCCAAATTTGCTACCAAAAATCCTTGTTTAAGTGTGTTTAGAATAGATTAGATTAGCTCTAATGACGGTCTTTCAGATGGCGTTTTTCTGCCTTGGGAGCAGAAGGTCGGAGGTTCGAATCCTCTCGCCCCGACCAATTCCCAAATATCAGCAATCTCCACAGCTCTCCGGAAACAGCATCGCCATCGCAAACTCATCCTGGAATTCGGGATCCTGCGAAATCTCAATGTATTTCACCGCCTCGGCTATTTCTTCCGCCTCCGCAATCTTCACAGACGACATTATGACTGCGGCCGCTCCCGCCGCCGACGCATTTCCAATATATAAAATCTTGGAGTCGGGGATGTCTGGAATAAGACCAATCCTCTTGGCATTCTTTCTCCTGATGAAATTCCCGAACGCACCAGCTATCAGAATAAGATCAATCTGGCCGGGCTCGACCCCAACCCTCTTCAAAATCACTTTTATCGCCGCAGAGATTGCTCCGGAGGCAAGCTGAAGCTCGCGCACATCCTTCTGCCTCAGGTATATCCCCCTGCCACCTCCACCACTCTCGGTTATGAGGAAGTCGCAGAAAGATCCCGACTTGTCGGGAATTACACGATTCCTGATCTTGCTGGAAAGCTCCGGAGGCAGTTCCTCCGGAGGAAGTATCCTGCCGGTCACATCTATCACACCGCATCTCAGGAGTTCGGCCACGATGTCAATCAGTGCCGTACCGCACATTCCGATGGGTTCCACATTCCTGATCACATTGAAACTGAGGTCACCGTCCTCCAACAGAATTTTCTCTATAGCCCCACGCGAAGCCCTCATTCCGGACTCGATGCGAGCCCCCTCGAAGGCCGGACCGGCCGCAGCCGCTCCACCATAGTATTTCCCGTTGTCTGAAAAAACTATTTCTCCGTTTGTCCCGACATCCACAAACAACGTTCTGCCTTCGATCTTGGCGATTTCGCTTGAGACAAGGCCGGAAACTATGTCGCCGCCAACAAATCCGCCGATGACCGGAAAAAGATAAAGTGCCGCCGCAGGATTTATTTTGAATCCTAAATCTTTGGCGTTAAGGAAAATGCCCTTCTTGAAAGGGGATGCGAAAGGAATTACTCCAAGCTGCTCGGCAGGAATTCCACATAGCAGAAGCTCCATCACGGTGTTCCCCGCCAGACTTATGAAGTATATCTTATTTCTGCTGACTTTGTTCTCACTGCAAAGCTTGTCCACAAGGCCGTTTATCCCGTCCACTGCGGCCCTTCTTATCTCCTCGAGATTTTTCTTCGAGACGCTCTGCGCCGAAATGCGGGTTATGACATCATCCCCGAACTTGGCCTGCGGATTAAGCATGCCTGTCGAGGCGATAATTTTGCCTTTGTGGACATCCAGGATCGCGATGACAATCGAGGTCGTACCAAGATCAACCGAAACTGCGAAATTCATAGACATTGTGTTTTTTCTCTCGAGCGCGACAAGCCTGTTCCCGGAAATCACCGCCGTGCCGCAAAAATTGTTCTTCCTCAGAAACACTGGTAGTTTCCTCAGCATCTCAAGATCAACTTTGACATCTCCGACAATGCCTCGGAGATTCTCAAGATCTGAAATAGGATTCTCAAGTGTCGGAGGCGGAAGTTCGAAATAAATCTTCTTGACAGCCGGATTCACCATTGAGATTGACTGATCCTCGTCCATCCCGAGATAGAAAAGCTCTCTGTCGAAAAGAGATTCCCTAGGAATTTCAACACTTATGTCCTCGGAAAGCTTGGCCTTGCAGGCAAGCCTGAAGCCCTTATCGATTTCTTCGGGTGAGAAAAACTTCCGGCAGTCGGACGAAGGTGCCAGATTGCCTGCGACAACCTTTATCTTGCACTTGCCGCATACCCCCTGCCCTCCGCAGGGAGTCCGCACCAGAACACCCGCCCTGGCCAGACATTCGAAAATCGTTGTATCGTGAAGAGCGTAAACATACCTGCCATATTCCGGTATGGTGACTTTGAATTCTTTCATAGTACTGCAACTCCATTTCTGTAAACCCGGAAATCTACCGCCGTGTTACGGAAAAATCCATCCCAAAATTAAAATATTCGCCGATTCACGAAGAGAATGAGGAAGGTATTTAAAGATATGATACTGTTGTCGTCAAGGACGGGAAAATGTTTTCGATCCCAGTTGCCTATTGAAACTCGAATCGTTTCGTGTTATTTTCCGATATGAAATTTTTCTACAATATTCATTCGCATTCCTATGGACTCGGAGAAAACAAGAGGACTCTGAGAAGCCTTATGCCGGAGGAACTTAATATCCTCGATAATCCCGGCGAAATACCACCGGGAAATCTATTCTCGGTGGGCATCCATCCGAATTTTTTAGGCAAGCTGGAAGAGTTGCCGGAGAAATTTGCCTTGATTGAAAATGTCTCCGGAAGCCGTCTTGTCGCCGCCATAGGTGAATGTGGCCTTGACAGGCTTTCGGAGACCGATTTAGACATCCAGAAGGATGTTTTCGTGAAGCAGGCCAAAATGGCGGAAAAGATTGGAAAACCCCTAATGATACACTGTGTCAGAGCATATCCCGAGCTTATAGCGGTAAAAAACCTTTTAGCTCCAAAACAGAAATGGGTGGTCCACGGATTCAGGGGAAGCGAGGAGACGGCGAAACAACTTGTCAAACACCGGTTCTTGCTTTCTTTCGGACCGGAGCTGCGGAATTCGCAAAAACTTGCGGGAATATTCCAGAAAATGCCTATGGAATCTGTTTTTCTTGAGACTGACGATTCCGAGGAAAAAATCGAGGATTTATACCGGTACGCTTCGGAAATCAGGAAAAACACTGTAGCCTGCATTTTGGATGAAATTGCGAAAAGCGCGGAAAGTTTCTGGTTTTAAAATCACTGTCGACCAATAATCCATCAAACCGTCATCCTGTGGGATGACTGCATCATTTTACACAGCGATAAACAAATGCTGGAGGAATGTTGTTCCATATTGTTTTAGACTTGGTGACCGAGGAGAAATATCGGTCCAGAAGTTTTTTAAACCTGGTTCCACCTGGCATCATTGTCCCCTGCAGATAGGCATATGTGGCGAAATGTCCACCCACGGGAAGGGCATCGGATATGGCCTTCATTATTTTGCATTGCAGTTTCAGTGTAAAAAGAGACCATGGGAGCCCAGATATAACAACATCAACATTTTTAATTTTTTCGCGGGTGAGCATTTTTTTCATATGTACGGCATCGGCATTGTAAATCCTGACCCCTGGGAATTTTTCAATGAAAAGCTCATACATGGAGGGATTTATCTCTACTGCAAAATATTTAGTCTTCGAAGGAATCATTTTCAGTATATGCGATGTGAAGACTGCGGTGCCAGGGCCGATTTCCGCAACTGCGACCGCTGTCTCCAACCCTATATCGGCTGTTATTGCTTTCGCCAGTCGATTGGAGCTCGGGAAGATGACTCCCAATTCCAATGGGTTCTTCGCAAATTCCCTGAGAAGTCTTATGTGTCGCATATTTTTATAAATTTCTGGTTTTTTCCCGAGTTTGACCTATACTATATGATTGATCTGTGGAAATGATAGAGTCAATAAAATAAATAAATGAAAGGGTCGTAGTATATGTTTAAGAAGTTTTTTCTACTGATGCCCTTCCTCATGTGTCTACCCTTGGCCGCACAGGATTCCGCTCCGGCAGCGACGCTCGGGGACTTGATGGAGAAGGGTGGTCCTGTAATGTATGTGCTCCTCTTCCTCTCGTTCGTCGCAGTATGCCTTGTCTTCTACTATATATTTTCACTTAGGCTTGACATCATAGCGCCACCTTCGCTTCTGACCCAGTTCGAGGAGAAAAAAAAGGATCTCGATGTGATGGCTCAGATATGCAAGGACGACGACAGCCCGCTCGCAGAAGTGATCTCCTCCGGAATAGAGATGCTGAGAAAGCCGAACTGCAGCTACGATATGCTCCACGATGCAATAGAGGACGAAGGTTCGCGGCAGGCAGGCAGACTGTGGCACCGGATTCAGTATCTGCAGGATGTCGCCGTGATTTCCCCGATGGTGGGACTCCTCGGCACCGTTGTAGGCATGATCAGATCTTTCGGAGCGCTATCTGCGGAAAACATCACACCCAAGCCAACGATCATCGCACAAGGCATCTCGATGGCACTTATTACTACGGCCGGCGGCCTTATCATAGGCATCCTTTCGATGATAGTGTATGCCTATTTCAGAGGCCGTGTGAACGGTCTCGTTTCCGACCTCGAAGGCGCCTCCAACAAGATTTCCAGGGAGATGAGCAAACTCGCGGCCACGCCGGAGAAAAGCGGAGAATAGGTAGAAATGAACTTCAAGAAGCACATGAGAGAGACCGGAGTCGGATTCCAGATTGTCCCCATGATTGACATCATGTTCCTGCTTCTTATATTCTTCATAGCCGCCTCGATCTATGCCCAGTGGGAAACCAAAATAGAGATAAAGGTTCCCACCGCAAAGACTGGCGAATATGCCTCTCGCTTCCCCGGCGAAGTGATAATAAACATAGACACTCAGGGCAGTATCACCATGAATTTCGTGTCATACAGCCCCGAACGGCTTGAGGTTGTTCTTGCGGAGCTGGCAAAAACCTATGCCGACCAGCCCGTCATCATAAGGGCCGACAGCAAGACTCCATACGAGTTCGTAATAAAAGTTCTCGACATTTGCAGGAACGTTGACATCTCAAACATCTCATTTGCAACATTGTTGGGCGAAAAAGAAAACGGACGGGGAAAAAAGTGACAAAGCTTAGAGCCAGTTGCAAATGGCTCCATAACGTGCGAATTTCGCAATCTGCCATTGCGGCTCTGATGCTTATTACATTTTTTTGCCAGGCCGCACCTGTCAATGATGATCAGAAGAAAATCTACATAGACGAGCAGCTCCGGCTCGCCGAAGGCCTCAAGAATCGGGGCAACTACAAGATTGCCCTCGACGAATATCAGAACATCATAAGACGGTTCCAGGACGATCTTCTTGCCGCAGACGCCTGGGTAGGCCTCGCAGAAACGTACTGCCTTATGGAAAATTATCAGCAGGGAATACTCGTGTACGAGACATTTCTGAAAAAATATCCCGACATAAAAACGGCGGACTATGTCAGAATCGCCTATGCACAGGCCATCATCCGTTCCGGCGACGCATCGCAGAAGGACAAGGCCATTTCAATCATATCCGAGATAGAGAAAAATGCGATTGAAGAGAAGCTGAAGGATTTCGCGGTATACTCGATGGGAAAAGTCTATGCGGAGAGCGGCAATGCAAGCGATGCCGAAAAGGAGTTCCAGAAACTTGCGGGTGGAGCCATAAAATCCCAGGAAGACATCTACAAGATACACGGCAGAATAGAACTTGCGCTCCTCATAAGGAAAACAGATATCAAGAGGGCGCTGGCCATTCTTGAAAACCTCGCAGCCTTCAATACGCTCGAACCTGCACAGAAACTCGCAGTTACGGAAGTTATAGCTGGCATCCTGTCGGAAAACAAGGATTTCTCAGCCGCTGCGGAAAAGTACAAGGAACTCTATCTCAGCCGCCACGGCACTGCGGAGGGAGAGGAGGCCCTCATTAAAATGGTTGAAAACTTATATCTTTTCGGAAACTGTCTAGATATAATCAAGGAGTCGGAAGGATATCTCAATGACACCAAGTCGGAAGAAAACCGGACTCGACTGCTGTATTATATCTCGCTTGCATGCGAAAAAGAGAATGACAATGCCAGGGCCGAGGTAAATCTGCTGAAGATTGTGAGTTCCGACTCGACACCTTCTGATCTGATGGAAAAAAGTCGTTTTCTTCTTGTCAAAGTGCTCATGAAGCAGGAAAAATTTGACAAGGCGATAAAGGAGACTTCTAAGGGTATTGGAGCAGGTAAAACGTCTTCTGCAGCCAAGGTGGAGCTCGTGAAAGAAATTCTGAAGATTGATGAGCCGGAATATGCCCCGAAACTTTCCACGCTTCTCGAGACCGCCCTCAAATCGGCTTCGGATGAATACGAAAAAAGTATTTTCACCTACGAACGTGGCCTGCTGTCTGCGCGTTCAGGCAAATTTGACGAGGCCGTGAAATTCCTGAATGGAGTCAGCCATCCGGAAATGAGGCCATATTCTCTTTTCGAAAAGGGGAAATGCCTTGAAAAGCTTGGAAAAGCCGACGAGGCGGCGGCAACCTATGACAGCATCATTTCGGGATTTCCCTCATCTAAAATTGCTGGTTCCGTTGCTCTGAAATCGGCAATAATCAGGATTGAAGCTGGACAGAACGACATTGCCGAACAGATACTCTCGAAACTCCTTGGAGCTACCAAGTCTCCTGAAGTCAGGCCGGAAGTCCTTTTCTACCTGGGATTTATAAATATCAGAAAGGAAAAATTCGAAGAGGCGAAAAAATATTTCCTAGAGGCTTCCGAATCTGCAAAGGAAAATCCGGAAATGGCATCCGCCTCCAAAATATATCTCTGCTGGACATATCTTCTACAGAAAAAATGGGCAGAAGCCGAAAAAACGGCTTCGGCATTTGTCTCCGATGAGGTGAAAATGAGGAATGCAGATCCCGCATTTTTGCTCCTGCTCGGGAAAAATTTCCTCGGAAATGGCAATCCATATTTCGCAGGGAAATGTTTCTCGGCTCTCTCTCTTTCCTCCGATCTCAATATGCGAAATGAAGGGATTTTCCATTTGGCACTTGTGAATAAAAAACTTGGAAAGACAAAGGAAGCCATCGATAACCTTAAGCAACTCGAGAAAACTGATCCGATAGATCCTGATCTCTATTCGAGGGTATGTGTCAGCCTGGGTGACATCCTTCGCGACTCAGGCCAAGGCAACGAAGCCTCTGCATTCTACGAGAAATGCCTGGAACTGCCGAAAAACAGGACTGCCGCCACACGTGCCAGACTCGGACTTGCAAAACTTCTTTCCTTATCTCCCGAGCACCTCGAGAGAGCCGCCTCATACGCGATGCAGGTCATTGTCCTGTCCGAAGATCCCGAAACAACATATGAGGCGATGATTCTCCAGATTGACACCCTTCTCAAGCTCGGGAAAAAAGAGGAAGCCAAGGCGACGCTCGACGAGCTGAAGAAGAAATTTCCTGAGTTTCTCGACAGAAAAGAAGCCAAGGAGCTCATCCAGAAATTCGGGAAATAAGCATGCAAGATATATTCATGAGAAGATTGCTTCATCCAGTTTGTTTTTATTGTACTAGGTCCTCCGGTCTCGGCGAGGGCAGCCCTAATAATCCATCAAGTCAACCCCGGCTTGACGGCTACAAAATCTCACCCTTGAGCTCGTAGACCGAAACAGATTCTATTTTGGCGCGGACTCTGTCTCCAGGGGAAACATTCTTTTTTTGCGGGATTCGCAAAATGACGGTGTTGTCTATATCGGGTGCGTCTCTGTAAGTTCTTCCTGTGGCGATATTTCCGCGTATAGAATCTATGCCAACATCAATCACAGCGCCTTTGAGAAGCAAGTTTTTCGATAGGGAGATTTCGGCTTGAACTTTCATTATCTCATGGCGGCGATCATCGGAAACCTCTTCAGATACAGGATTTAGGAATTTCGACGCTGGGGTTTCTTTTTCCAAACTGTAGCAGAAAACCCCGAGGCGGTCGAAGCGGATCTCTCTCACGAATCCGAGCAGTTCGGCAAAGTCCTCGTCTTTTTCCCCGGGAAATCCCACTATCAGGCTCGTCCGGATGCAGATGTCCGGAATTTTATTCCGCAACTCAGAAATAATCTTTTTTATCTTTTCCGAATCCGTCTTGCGCCCCATATCCTTCAATATCTTGTCTGAGATATGCTGAATCGGGAGGTCAACATAATGAAGAAGACGCTGTGATCGGGCATAGGTACTGACAAGTTCGTCTGAAAAATGTGCGGGATGAGTGTACATCAGCCGGACATTGAAATCTCCCCCGAGATCATCCATTTCTTTTATGAGCCTCGGCAGATGGCCGTATGAGCCGTCAAGGTCATAGCCGTACGCGGTGCTGTCCTGCGCTATTAGAATGAGCTCCCGGCATCCGTTCCTGACGAAATTCTCGGCTTCCTTCAGTATTGAGTCCTGTGATCTGCTTCTGAGGGTTCCTCTTATCCCCGGGATTGTGCAGTATGAACAGCGGTTATCACAGCCATCCGAAATCTTGAGATATGCATAATGCGACGGAGTTGTCTGTATGCGGTCAGTCTTGTGATTGTAGAGGTATCTCGGAACATTTTTTTTCTGCGGCTGATTTTCTCTGGCTTCTTCTGAATTAATCAGTTCCACCATTTTTTCGATTTCATCAATACCCGCCCACACATCCACATCAGCATATTTTTTTCTGAATTCCTCTGCGGCCTGGTGCTGATTGAGGCATCCGCAGACCAGGATTTTGCCGTGTGGACGCTTTTTTTTCCACTTGACAGCCTTTTTGATCCACTCTTCGGCCTCGTTCCTGGCAGGTTTTATGAATGCGCATGTGTTGATTAAAAAAACATCGGCACGGGCGGGATCGTCGGATATGCCGATGCCGTTGCGGAGCAGATTCCCCGCAATTATCTCGGAGTCAACAAGATTCTTCGGGCAGCCAAGGCTGACCATATAAACACAATTGATATCTTCCATTTTCCCTATGATCCCATGGATTATTTGATTGCGGGATTGATGTGTCGACAAATTAATCTTCACAAAATCGTAATTTACATTTGCGATTTCGATAAAGCAATATAGATTTTAAAAAAGTGTGTGCCCATAGCTCAGTTGGTAGAGCAGGTGACTCTTAATCACAAGGTCGATGGTTCAAGTCCATCTGGGCATACCAATTCTAACCTATTGATTTTAAGGCTATTACGCATTAAATAAAATACATATTTTGGTTTTTAAAATATTTTTTGTCCAACCTATGTCTAACTTTCAGGGACCAGCCCCAGCCTCAAAACCTCTATAATGACCAGGAGTTTGCCGCTTTATGATTAGGCGAGAGATTAAAACCAGACATAAAAAAGCCCCTGCAGATTAACTACAGGGGCTTTTTCTCATGCAAAGGAAGCAATCTTACCTAAACTCTATCTATTGGGTCGAGTCGTCCCCCCCCCCCGGACTTTTCTATCGGTTTAACGGGGACAGGGGAGCTTAAACTTGATGTTTCGCCGTCTTTTTTGGGCAACTCAGTCCAGAGTTTCCCGCAAATAATCCACTTTATTTTTTGATGAATACGCATACTCTCTTCTTGACAAAAGTATTTTTCTGTAGCGGAAAAGCTCCAACTTGAAACAGAATTACGTTCCTTGGTAAGGACCTGCATTCCCTCATCTTCGTTAATCATTTTATCAATGGTTACTTTTGGAATCTTCAATCCGGACTGTATTATTTTTTCGAACAGATCAGCCTGCAGCAAAGAGATTCTAGAATTGCACTCGATAATAGAGTGCCGCTTTTCCTCATCCATGTCCGGAATCAGTTCCAGTATTTTTGCTCGTAGATCAAGGCCGATATGCAAGTGCTCCAAAGCTGTTTTTTCAAAAAAATTAGTCATTTTCACTAATTCTTTCGAAGAAATATTAAGAATTTCAACAGAATCAATTACAATGATAAACTCCGCAAGCTTCTGCATTATTGCATTATATGCGGCAATTTCTGTATTTAGAGCTTCAATTTTTTCAACTACGGGTCTCCCTTCCATAAAAGAGGGAATGCTTATTTTTCGTATGCTTTTCATAATTAATTTTCCTTTATATTTTTCATTAAACATTTAAAAACAAAATCTCCAGATATGATTACTTATTCTTGGCACCCTCCTTTATTTGATATTTTGAATAGTTCCTGGTGGCCTGGCGGTTTGCAAAAAAAGGCAAAGTGAAAGGCATCGAACGACAGTAGAGGTATACTGTTGGAGTAAACCCAAAACTCCAAACGCCTTCCACCCGCCTTAATTTTATATTTTATTGTCATATTTTTTTCTTTTGCTTTGTCTTGCAGATGTTTCTATTTAAAAATTCCAAACGTCTTTCAGTAACCAGCCGGTGTGTCAAGTCTGGAAGCTCAGACAACCATAAAGCCATGCTTTTGACTGTTTTTCTTCCTTTTTGCTGTATTTTCCATTTTAATTTTCTTTGCGACAAACTGAAATTTTTTCATTTTTACAGGTATTGGGATATCGGCGCGACACCGCCTACCGGGTACCCCCCCCAGAAGGCATACCTATCAAGCTAAGGATTTTTGAATATCCAATAACGAACACGGAATATCCAATTCCCAAGTTTATTTCTGTCCTTCATCGGTTGGAGATTGAGAGTTGGATATTGGGTGTTCATTTTCCCTTTCTCCTTTTCCTG
>CAIQLG010000513.1 GCA_903872565.1 uncultured Lentisphaerota bacterium
AATTCAAAGATCGCTGGGACAGGTACTGCGCGATAGTCTTTGAAGGGTGAAGCTGGGAAAGGTGGCCTGGCGCGGGGTTGTCCGCAGCAGGTAATCTGTGGCGGATTCGGGCGACGCCCGGCTCCCGCCTTTTTTTAGGTGATAGGGGAGAAGAGGGCAGGGGAGGGGTGTGTCTCCCTGTTACGAGAATTTCTACTCACGCAAATAGAAAATCTTGAATGTAGGGAGAATTAGTCTCAGTGGGCGGTAAATACCAAGAATGTGACATTTTTCTTGCTATTAGAGGAAAGGCGGCTAAATTAGGGGATGTCAATAGGCTTGAAACAGCCTGTAGATACCGGTAGACAATGGTTAAAAGTTGCTACCAGAACTGCTACCGTGGAATGATGAATGTTTAAGTGTTATGATGTCTAACCTCCCTATAAGTGCTTAATAAGCAACACCCTTTTATTGACTGGGGGTCAAAAGGTCGCAAGTTCGAATCTTGTCATCCCGACCATCTTTTCTCCCTATGAAATAAATAGGGGAAGCATCTTCAAGTAATACTGCTTTTTTGCAAATGTGTAAAAAATGTGTAAATTTTTGCTTGCTTGTAGCGCATATTGGCATATACTAAGGTTTATAGAACCTAAAGCTTGAATCAGACTATTAAAGGGAATAAACATGTCAGTGAAAATGCGGGGGGGCAAGTGGCACTACCGATTTTATGCCTCAGGAAAAATATATTCCGGTGTATGTGATGAGTGCACCACGAAAAGAGGGGCGGTTGCATTCGAGAAAGATGAAAGAGAGAATGTGTCCGACGGGCTCAAATATGGCAAGAGGGTAAAGAAAGCCCGAAAAATAGCAGAAAGGGTGAACACTTCCATCCTGGGTGATTATGTTGCAAATAAGATTGCCATTGCAGAGGCATTCGATCTCGCACACGCAAAACCTAAGAGAAAAAAGCCCGGGGAAAAATATCTGGCCGTAAAAAAGAGCTACTGGAAAGACTTCGTTTTATTCATGAAATCAGAATTCCCGACCGTGAAATATCTTTCAGATGTCGAGAAGTCACTCCATGCCGATAAATATATAGAATACATAAGAACCCACGGAAGATATAACAAGGAAGTGAAAAACGGGGGTGCCACGGAGTCTTATAAACTGAAGTGCAACCTGTCTTCAGCCAGCACAAATATGGTACTGAAGATATTGCGTGAGGTGTTCAAGTATCTAAAAGACGATGCGGGATTAGACAAGAACCCGTTCGACGGAATAGCACTGGCCGACAACGAGAGCGTTTCACGAGATGTTTTCACAGAAAAGGAAATCAGAACGATATTTGAAAAGGCAGATGAATTTCTTTACCCATTGTTCATGATTGGACTTGCAACCGCAATGAGGGAGGGAGATATCTGTCTTCTAAAATGGTCGGACGTGGACTTTGACAATAAGCTGATTTGCAAAAAAACACAGAAGACTGGAAATAAAATTGAAATTCCCATGCTTACATGGCTATATGACTACATGTTAACGCTCAAAGGCAAAAGCAAGGGATCTAAATATGTTCTTCCCGATCAGGCCGATGTCTATAAAAAGGGAGGCATTAGCGGAAGGGTGAAGACTTTTTTAACTTCATTGGGTATTGAAACGACGATGAAAGTGGAAGGACGTGACCGTCTAATATCTGTAAAAGACTTCCACAGCTTGAGACATACCTTTTGTTATATCGCAGGGCTTCAGAAAATGCCACTCCTTACTGTCCAGTCCATTCTCGGGCACATGACTCCGGAAATGACAAACCTTTATCAGAAGCATGCCAATATGGAGGACAAGAGAAAAGCTCTCGAACAGATGCCGGACTTTATGCGTGGGGGAGGGGCTCCTATTCTCTCCAACGAAAAAGAACGGATCAAACAACTCGTCGAAACCGCAACAGAAAAGCAGATTGCGAAAATATTGAAGATACTGGAAGGCCGAAAACAAAAATAAAGGCTTCATAAAATAAGCTGGGATTTTACATTAGCTTGATGAAAACGACCGAAGTAGCTCGAATTCTTTCGGAATCTTGTTAGGACATCCAGCATTTCCACTCCGCCCCCGGCCAGTCTAATAGTCTAATTACAACAACTCCCTTCCCGTAAAAAACCGCTTAATCTTTGGTATATTATTGTGAGTGAATATTCATTCACTTAGGTATCTCCCATGCCTGCACGGCAAGGTTAATTCCCCCCTTTTTCTTGGTATAATACCTGAGAGGCTTTTAGCACTCTCCGGTCTCGCCCATGGCGGACTGCCTTAAACAACAAGGTGGCCGCCGGGGGCATATTAGCTCCATTGCGGTCGCCTGAATAAACAAAAAAGGAGACCCCCGATGACAACGGCAACGGCAGAAATTCTCGTGAAAGAAATCCTCCCGATCCTCAGCAGAACAGTTCCACGCGTAGTGAACCCGACAGACTGCGAAGACTCTGAAGAGCTGATAGCAGACACCCTTGCCACCGCGGCGGAAATGCTGCAATCGCTGGAGAAGGCCGGAAGAAAGATTCCCGCAAGATCGGTTGCGTTTTACAGTATTCAACGCGCCAAGTCGGGCAGACGCGCATATCAGAGCGGTGCAGCAGATCCGCTATCGCCGGTATTCAGGACTCGCAACACATCGGCAATCATTCCGATAGATGCGCCTATCTCCTCGGAAGGGGAGGGGGCATATCGGACAATGGGCGATTTCATAGGCGCTCCCACAGAAGATCCCTCGGAGACAGCCCTGCGCCGGATAGACTGGGAAAGTTTTCTCGGCACTCTGGCAACAAGGGAAAAACAAATTCTCTCATGTATCGCAGACGGCTGGCGGAATATGGACATCGCGAAACGGTTCAAGGTGACACCCGCACGAATCACGCAGTTAAAACGCGAGATAGCAGACAGGATAAAGGAGTTCATGGGCGCTGATATCCTGAATGAGATATCGGCGGAGTCCGTATGGCAGCGCGATGTCAGGATGATCCGTGAGAGCGAGGCCTATTATTATGCGGTTGACGACAATGAGCCCGAGGCCGCATGAGACAGCAAACAAACAACGAAAGGAAAAATAAAGTATGAAGATTCTGAAATCAAAACTGCAGGACGCCCTGAAAGGACTCTCGAAGGTCGTGCCGCCGAAGGCATCCATCCCCGTGCTCGGCCATGTGAGACTGACGGCCGCGAACGGGAATGTCTCCATCGCCGGCACAAATCTGGAGGAATGGCTGACCTGCGAAATGGACGCCGAAACAGAAAACAACGCGGACTGGCTCCTGGAGTTTGCGAAACTGAAGGACTTCCTGAAGGGCGACAGCAAGGTATTTGTCGGGATCGAAGCCGCAGGAGACAGGGCCGTGAAGATAGCCTTCGATGCCGGCGGCCATCTGGTCGAGCGCATATTCGAGACCATGCCGCTGGACGACTGGCCTCAGATCCCGGAACAGCCCAAGGATATGAAACCTGTCAGTTCCAAGCTGTTCGAAAACATCCGCCTCGCATATCCGTCTTCGGCGAAGGACGCGTCGAGAAGAATATTGAGCGGCGTATTCCTAGAGGACAACGCCGTCATAGCCACGGACGGCAAGCAGCTTGTAAAGTCCGACTGCGAGATTCCCATGGACGAGACCGCAATAGTTCCGAAGACAAAGGTGCTCAATGACGGCCTCCTGAAGCTCGACGGTGGAATGGCTGTGTCCGAAAGCAGGAGCGGCTACAAAATGCTGCACTTCGCTTCCGGCAACTGGCTCTACAGCTTCAAGTGCGTGGAGGGCGCATATCCGAACTACAGGCAGGTGATTCCGGACGCCCAACTTCTGAAGTCCTGTGCCGAGTTTCCAAAGGAGGAGGCCCAGGCCCTCCTGAAGTCGCTGCCGGTGTTCGAGAAATGCGACATGTACGAAAGCATCGCACTGTACGCGGGCGGCGGCGGAGTCAAGTTCCTGTCCACGAAGCCGAAGAGTTCCGCAATGCTGGACTCGTCGGCCGCAAGCACTGGAAAGAACGATCACGCCATCGCGGTGTTCGACAGGCAGTACATCATCAGGGCGTTCGGTCTTGGACTCGCCAGGATATGCTTCGACCTGGGACACTCGCCGCTGATAGCCACAGGAGAGAGAGGTCTGATGGTCTGGATGCCTATAAGAGGGATGATCCCGGACGAATATTACAAACGGCTCGGAATAGAAATCAAACCAGAACAGGAGAAGAAAGTTATGACAACTAAAACAGAAACACCGGTTACACCACAGAACAACGCTGCAGTGAAGCCGGAAGCTGAGAAGAAGGCGGACACCGAAAAGAAACCAGCAGTGGCACCCACGACTCCCGCAAGTCCCACGGGCACCAAGGAGAGCTTCAAGGTCGTCCATGGACAGGGAAACGGCAATGGCAACGGCAACGGAACCAACGGCACGGCGGATCCATTCGAGGATCTGCAGAAGGCTGTAACGGAACTCAGGAACCAGGCGAAGGCGCTCACCGACGGAATCAACGTGGTGCAGAGGAAGATATCCGATTCCCAGCGTGCGGTCAAACAGCGAGAGAAGGACTTCAGGAGCACACGCGAGATCCTGGACAAGCTCAAGAACGCATCCGGCTTCTAGGGACTTCGTCCCGTTACTTTTCGTCCCATAAACAATGCCCGCATCATCCGTAACAGGTTGGTGCGGGCGTTTCATTTCAACCCATCAAAATATAGGAGAACACAAGATGCTGAAACTCAACACAAGTTTCTCGAAGAAAATACCAGGCGATGTGCAGTTCAGTTCCAAGAGCTTTCATGCCAGCGTGGAAATAGAACTGCCCGACGG
>CAIQLG010000514.1 GCA_903872565.1 uncultured Lentisphaerota bacterium
CTTTCATAGCGGTATTTACCGCTATGAACACTATAGAGGGCATTTCAATAAAAAACAAGTGAAAAATCTAACCTAGCGGCAAAAAAAAATCAATTTAGGATGCGTGACTCGAGTTTTTCCTGGAAATCGAAAAGTTTGGACGAATCGGAATCTGACTTGGAAGAAGAATTACTCTCACAGAGGCACGGAGGCACAAAGAGGATGAATGTAATCAGACAGAAAAATACGGATTTAAGGAAATTTCTTGGATATGAATCAAGAGCACGAAGTGCTACTGGCTGGCTGACTGTGTGCGACATTTTCACCCTTCATTGAATGGCATACAATTGAATGGTATACAGAAACATTTTTCTTGTCATTAATTGGATGCATTGCGATTCCTCATTCCCTTTTCATATTTTTTCAATAATGTAACTGGAAATACTACTTGTCAAGTGATAATAAGTTAAGAATATGTCATTTTATTGTATGACATCAATTCTGATTTACAACAATCTAACAATCTAATCATCCAGGGGGACGATAGTGAAAATAAAAAGTCTTTTGCTTGGTGCGTCAATTCTGTTTTTGTTTCTTTCCGCCGTTGCCGCCGAGCACGAGAATCTCCTGGAGAACGGATCGTTCGACAAAGGAGGAAAAACTCCTGACAACTGGGAGACTGCCAACGGACTCACTTCCTTCTATGTCAAAGAGGAGGGCAGGGGACGGATTGTGAAAATGGACTCCAGGATAAGCCGCAAGGAGGCCTTGGACTGGATGAAACAGTTCAAGTCAGACCCGAATGCGACTCCGCCCGAGCCAGTGATTCCGAAAAACGATTTTGACAGCATCGCGTCCAACGAGGGTGCCTGGCTGGATTCCGGATTTATAAATGTGAAACCGGGACAAAACTACAGGCTCTCAGTGGATTTCAAGGGGCCTGCGTCCCCGATTGTCTGGATCAAGGGCTTCATGTTCCATCCGGTGAGGAAGGATTACGTTGATGCTTATCAGACTAGGCTGGTACCGGAAAATCCAGACAAGGAGAAATGGAAGACATTTTCAATCGGTTTCAATCCGACCGGAAGAACTCCCAAGGTCGAGAAAATGAAGGTCAGGATATATGCCTACTGGCCCCCGGGAATATATTATTTCGACAATGTCAGAGTCGAGGAGATAACGCCGGAGGAAATGGCTGATCTTCTGAAAAAGAGAGCCCTGACACCGGAGAAGGAAATGAACAAAGAGGAATGATGCGACGAAAAAACTTCACAATGAAAATACTGAAAGCATCCAGTCATTGATAGAAGAACAATCGATATCAAAAGTATACAATTACTGAAGTTGAATATTATTTTCATAATAAATTAATCGGAAGAATTTTCTTTATTGGTGAATTCTCCGATGAAGTCTGGCTTCCTGCAGCATTCGCGAAAAGAGGTTTAGGGGTGGAATGGGTTGTCTGACGTTCATTGACTGCATCCTCTCAGATCTATCGGCCATTCGCCAATCATGCTATCTTCCCTGACGAGATGGAACCGGTCGAACAGGTTGATGGTGGGGTCGCAATGTGAAGGGATCAATTCCAGGACAGTTCCGAGCGCCGGGGCGGCACCCGGGTCGGAATACGTGATCCTGCCGTACTCGTCGCCGAACCAGTCGTATGTCAGGCCCGCATCTGGAGGTGCGAACACCTGCGGCACGCCACCATCCCTGTAAAGCGACTTCAATCCGGCATCCACGGTGACAAAGCCCCGATGGTTGGCGCTGACGACCGTGGTGAGCACCCGCAGGGCAGGGGCGAATGCCGTGAACTGCGCGGCATCCACGGCTGATCCGATGCCGCGGTATTCCGTATCCATGCAGACATAGGAACCGACCTGAAGTTCTGTCACCTCGGGGACGGCAATATCAATATCGAATGTCCCTGTGCCGGAAGCGCTGAAGATGTCGCAGGTTGGTATGGTAGCTTTCAATTCACGGAATATCGGCACGGCCTGTTGCAGGCATTGGAGCGAATCCGTTCTTCTTTCATGATAGGGACGCAGATGTTGGACGTGGCCGGCATAGGCCTGGATGCCCCGGAGGCGCAGGTTCGGGCGGGAGCGAACACGCTCCGCAAGAGCTGGGATGTCTGACGGCAAAACTCCGCTCCTTTTTAGGCCAACGTCCACATCGAGGAGTACGTCCATTGTCAATCCGGCCGCCTGCATGGATGCGGAGAGCCAGTCAACACTGTCGCCGTGGTCGACCACGAGCATGAGAGAAGGCATCGTCTGGCGGACGGCAAGCAGTCGGCCAAGTTTCTGCTGTGTCACCACCGGCCCTGTAATCAGGATGTTTGCGAGTCCGGCCTTTGCCAGCCGCTCCGCCTCCGACACTTTTGCGACACACACTCCAATGGCGCCAGCCTCTATCTGCAGCCTTGCCAAGGCCGAGCACTTGTGCGTTTTGGCGTGGGGCCGCAGATTCTTTCCCGCATGCTTTGCGACAGCCTGCATCTTTTGGAGGTTTCCTTCAAGCATGTCCAGGTCAAGGACGAGGCATGGTGTGTCCAGGCATGATACACGCCCGAGTTGTTTTTCCATGGGGCGTGAACATTTTACTGCAGTGCCCCCCCCCACGTTTTTCTCAAAGTCGAACGTCCTAAGGGACGGCATCTTGCCGTTACAGTTGTCTGTATTATTTTTCATAATGTAATCCTTTGCATAATTTTATCTGATGTGCAGGCGACCCCGGCATTCCCGTCACATTTAACAAAAGTGGAATTGCTGCTGCATTAATCCAGCTTCATTTTTTTGTAACAGCATCGAGAATTCCGCCAATTTCCTCACGCGTACCGAGGATGCCCTCCGGGTTATGGTTGAAATAATGTGTGTCTATCATAACCTGGTCTGGCACCTCCAGAATTTTCTCCGCTTTTTCTTGAATTTTCCTGTCGGTAATTTGAGGAAGTCTTTTTTGCAACTCCATCAGGTAGCCATAATCTTCAAGGCCGTCACGTATTATTTTCATCCGTATGCTTGGAACATATGGAGGATACATGAGAAAGCCGTCCCCGTTTAAATATCCGGAATAAGGCCAATGTGTTGGCCGGTTCTCTTCCCATAGGCTACCGTCGTCCGCAATTTTCTTGGGCACAGCATCGTTGCCGGCATAAATAAAAATGCCCTTGACTCCGTATTTCCAAGCAATCCAGAAGGGCAGGCGGTGTTCAACTCCTATGCGTTCAACCATCATCTGCGGCGCATCTTCCAATGGGGCGGATAAATCGCAATTTATAGGAAGACCGCAATAATAATTCCACAGAGTCGCATTGCCTTTGTTTTTAGAGGCAAAATCCATTCCGCGCCCGGTTGAAAGGTCGTTGAGCCAGATATCGCAGCCTTTGTCTATGTTATTGTGGTGTTCGGTGGCGGCAAAAATCCGCAGTTCAGGGTAAAGCTTTTTCATCTCCTGATAAAAGGGGATATTTTTTGTCTCATAAGTTGTTTCATCTGTTTCATCCGCATTGGTATAGACGATTGCCTTGTCAAGCCATTTCTTTTCTGCCAGATGTCCGTAAAGAGGTTTGAGTTTTTCACTGTTTTTTTCAGAAACTCCAGGAATTTCAAACACCTGTAGTCCCTGCTCAAGGCAAAAAGAAACAGTCTTGTCAAATTCCGTGAAATCATTGCTGTCAATTTTCCAAGTGTCTTTCCCTGCATTAAGAGGGTCAATGCCGTGTTTCAGGAATTCTAAAAACATTTTCCTGTATAAGTCCATATCGCCTTTTACCGGATTGTTTGTCCATACAGCGACAGGAAAAGGAACCCGGTCAGGCAATGTGAAATTGAACACATGCAGGTCTATTTTGACAGGCACCATCTCGCCGTCTGCAGACAATTTCAATTCTCCGGTGTAGTCGCCTGGCACCGCATCCGCGGGGACTTTTATTTCGATCCAGAACAATGCGAGATCCATTTTTTTTGCGCTTATCGCTTTATTTGGCAGTAATGGATCGGGCCATAATTGATCTGACATTGCGGCGGGGCGGATTGAATTTATGATTTTCACACGTCCGACGCAGTAGATATTCATATTGGAATCCCCTATGACACCCGTTCCACCAGACTGCTTCAATTGCCCCGCTTTGATAGTCACTTCATTCAATTCTTTTCCCATATAGGGGATTACGGCTACCTGAAATGATTCATATTCATTCCTCGCGGCGGTGATTTTTACGCGGTCTGTATAATTTCCCTTAAATGCATATTTGTTTGCGGGTGTCTTGTCGAGGGAATTCTGAATTCCGATCATGAATTTTTCTGGTGCCCTAGGACCAAGAGTTTCCTTGAACTTCTTTTCCGCGGCTTCGAACCTGCGCACCTGGTCGTAAAACCCGAGACGCCAGTGATCGCCAGAATCCATAATGGCTTTTTCTGCATCGGGAAGCTTCTTTATATCGGCAGAGAAGATCAACGGCGCCGTCATTGCTAAAATCAATACAGCAATGGTTCTTTTCATCAGCATTCATCTCCTTCAATTAATTTTTAATCCTTACGTGAATTTCCCAGGCATACATTATAAAATGATGCATTACCTTGCTGTTTTCAAAGCGGTTTTCTGTGGCGAGCAGAATTTCTTGAAGACCTCGCATACGTCCTCATTCCTCAAGAGGTCGTCAAGCCCGCACACCATGAGATATTTCGATCCTCCGCGGAGTATCGCCCGCAATTCCGACTCGACTTTGGCGGGGGTCTTGACCGGAAACGCAGGGTTGTCATAATAGCCAATGAGGGTCACGCCTTTGACACCCTTCCAGTATTTCTCCTGTTCGCAGGAGATCGTCCTGGAGTATTTCTCTATGCGCCACGGATCCCAATAAAAATACCACGCAGCCGTCTGTCCGCAGAAATCCATCTTGAGCCGGTTGCCGTACAGTGGCTCGGGCATGAAGACCGGCCAGATGTGGTTGACTGTGATGGCATCGGCCTTCAGGGCATGGACATAGTCGACCATCTTGTTGTTTAAGTCCACAAGGCATTTCAGCGAAAATTCGTCACGGACTCCGGCTTTCTTCGGATCCTTCTTCTCCCTTTCGCAAAACTCATTGAACATTTTTTCGCAGACCGGGCAGAAGCATGCGTGGTAATTCTGATAGCCGATGCCGTCGAAAGCCACGCCTTTCACGCCAGGGATGGCGAGCGCCTCCTTGATCCGGCTCTCCATGAGTTCTTTCACGCCGGGCGTGTTTGGGCATAGGATGTCGTATAGCAGCACCTCGGTGTTCATCCCTTTTCCGAAATGTTTCAACTCGGGTTCGCCGCCCCATTGATAGTGTGTCTGAACCATGGCATTGGCCCGGCCCATGGTCGCGAGCGCATTTTTCTGTTTGTCGGAAACATCCCAGTCCTGCGGTTCGTCGGCTTCACCTTCCTTGCGGGCCGACGACCTGTGGGTGGTGCTTGTCCCACTAAGAATTGCTTTGACTGCGATCTCGGCATCCGTCATCTTCTGCAGCGGTGGAGGGACACCCGGATGGACTTTCTCCCATCCTTCGGGAGAGAGCGTCACGGTCGGATAGACGTTGATGCCGACGGCGGCGTATTGTTTGACATCATCGGGTGATGCCCAAACATCCGTGACACCCATTTGCGCCATGCGTTGAATTGTGAGCCCATTCACCACTCTGGGCATGCCTGCCGCGAAAAGTCTTTCGAAATGCCGTGTTTCGTCCTTGAAGACAAGTTTTCCGTAGCGGTCAGGCAGATGGCAATTAGTCACGCCAAGAAAAGGCCACACCCAGTACTCGTTCGGGCCACCGATACGATCCCTGAAGACTCTTCCCAGATGTACTCCCCAGATATCGTCGGACACTGGCGGGCACGCGCCCTTGGTGAACGGAGCAATGGATGTCCATGGTATGGCGATTTCGAGAGACCAGCCC
>CAIQLG010000515.1 GCA_903872565.1 uncultured Lentisphaerota bacterium
AGGGGACTCTTGTTCCAGCGTCTTATCGAGAACTCTGTGCGAACCCCACCGGCAACGTACCGTTCCATCTCAAAAGGCCTGCGTAACAAGCATGAAAAACACAAGCCGTAGGGGGTACTTTAGTCAAGGAGATACCCCAGAAGATTTATTAGGATTCTTGATATGTTAAATTTGCCTTATATACTACAGCAATCAGCTATTCAGGTACTGGGCAAATCAAGGTTGTAAGCTAAAAGCAGCACGGAGAGATCTTGGTGCGACGTTAAAATCTAAGTGGCTGTCACAAAAATAATTTCTAAGAGCAGCATGCGAGATGAGAATTTGAAAATATGAAAATGAAATTATCGTTGTTTTTTCTCTTGTTGGCAACTTCATTGACTGGCTACGCCGCTACGGCGCCGGATTTGACGCTTTACCTTTTTGCAGCATCGGATTGCGAGGATTGCTGGGAATTGAAAGAGGTGTTTCTGCCTGTGGCTCTCAAGGACTATGGGGATCGGGTCACTTATTCGCATCAGCACACAGATGATCTTGAAGTCTTTAAACTTTTACTGCTCTATGAGAAAAAATATAACTGTGAAAGTGACGAGTCGGTGCGGATTTTTGTCGGTTCCCACTGCTTGACCGGGATGAAGGCTGTCAAGGAAAATTTGAAATCGGCGATTGACGACGCGTTGGCAAAAGGCGAAAAAACCTTGTCGCCGGGGGAAATCATGTTTGAACAGGAAAAAGCAAAAGGATCTCATGCTCAGACTCCCCCTTCAATCATGGTCAGGGAAAAATTCCTGAAAATAAAGATGGCAGTCATTGCGATGGCGGGTTTAGTGGACGGCATTAATCCTTGCGCCTTTGTAACTTTGGTTTTCTTCATCTCGGTTCTCACAAACTTAAAAAAGAGCAGGCAGGATATTCTTCTGGTTGGCCTCTTTTTCTCCCTGTCGGTGTTTCTTACCTATCTGTTGCTGGGGTTCGGGATAGTCAAAGGGATAAAGTCGTTTTCGGTTGAGTCCGGACTCTCTCTGAAGTTGAACTATGCAGTGGCCGGCTTCACCCTGGTTTGCTCAATTTTGAGTCTTCGTGATTATCTTAAGTGCAGACATGACGCGAGCACTATCACATTAAAACTGCCGGCCAAGTTTCGATTTCTGATCAATCGTCTGATCCATACCCAGATGAAACGCAAGAATATTATTTTCTGGTCTATTATTCTGGGAGTGGCGATATCGTTGTTGGAATCGGTCTGTACGGGGCAAGTTTATTTGCCGACGATTTTTTGTATCATAGAAGGTGATCGCCCGTTTCTGAGCCAGGCGGTCGGGTATCTTTTCATATATAACTTGATGTTCATTGTTCCATTGCTGGTCGTTTTCGGTCTTGCATATACCGGGGTGAGTTCGAAAAGGATCACAGGCTGGTTCAATGCCCATGTTGCGGCCTCGAAACTGATGTTGTCAGTGCTATTTATGTTGTTGACTGGTATTATCTTAGGCTGTAATATTTGGAAATAATAGCGCCTCTGCTGGCGCCAGAAAGGATGAGTGGTTTATGCTTTGCAGTAAGATGCTGGTTTTCCTGCTTTTTTTGACATGGATCACGCCTCTCCGGGCGGAGCTTGTGTGGGAAAACAAAAAGATGGAGTTGTCGGCCGGGATTGGGCAGGAAAAGGCTAAAGGTGTTTACAAATTCAAAAACTCCGGCACTCAAAAGGTTGTAATCAAAAGCGCAAAGGGCACGTGCTGCGTGGAGGCCACTTTGTCCAAGACCGCGTATGAGCCGGGGGAGGAGGGCGAACTGAACGCCGTGTTCGATGTGGGTATGCGGCAGGGCGTGATCGAGAAGAAAATCTACGTGGTCATAACAGAACCGGTGAAGGAGATCGAGGAATTGTATATCAAGGTGAACATTCCCGTCTCGCTCAAGCTTGAGCCAAAATATCTTATTTGGCCGATGCCGAATGACCGCGTGGCGAAGACAATGGAGGTCGAGGTGCTAAACGGAGCACCCATTACATTGATATCGGCATCCATTCCGGACAACCGTTTCGATTGTGAACTTAAACAAACGGCACCCGAGCAATACACGATAACTGTGACACCAAAAATCCCGACTGGGGAGAAGGCGAATGCCCAGATGTTCCTAAAATTTCAATACCCGGACAAGTCAATCACCCGCAAACTACCCGTTAGCATAAGATAAATAAAAAAAGGAGGAAGTTAAATGCACAATAAACAATGGTTCAAGCATCTACTCGTAACAATAGCCGTAACTCTCCCGTGGTATGCACTCGCATCCCCACCCGCCAACGACAACTTCGCCGATCGAATAGCCATTTCTGGCAACTCCGGCTCCACAACCGGAACCAACGTGGAGGCCACCCTCGAAACGGGAGAACCAAGCTATGGCGACTCATCGGTATGGTGGAAATATACGCCGTCTGCCAACGGCACATTGGTTGTGGACACTATCGGGAGCGATTTCGACACCATGCTCGGCGTTTATACCGGATCAACTGTCGATGCGCTTGACACAGTTGCTCAAGATGATGACAGCGGCGGGAGTCGAACGTCAAAAGTAACCATTTCTGTGACTGCGGGCACTGAATATCAAATCGCCGTGAATTCATTTTATAGCTCCGGGACGGGCAACATCATACTGAACTGGAGTTTCGCCGCGCCTCCGGCCAACGACAACTTCGCCGACCGAATAACAATTTCAGGGGAGTCCGGCTCGACAACGGGAAGCAATATAGGAGCCACCCTCGAGACGGGAGAGCCCAGTTGGGGCTACTCTTCGGTATGGTGGACATATATGCCGTCCGCCAACGGTACATTGGTGTTGGACACCACAGGAAGTTCGGTTTACACCATGCTAGGAATTTATACCGGATCAGATGTTGCTTCGCTTGCCATAGTCGGCCAAGATGACGACGGCGGAATCTCCATTCCGGTGATGATAGGTACGGAATATCAAATCGCAGTGACTTCATATAGTAGCTCCGAGACGGGGAGCATCAACCTGAACTGGAGCATCGTGCAACCACCCGCCAACGACAACTTCGCCGACCGAATAGCCATTTCTGGCACATCTGGTTCGACAACGGGAAGCAATGCGGGAGCCACCCTCGAGACGGGAGAGCCCAGTTGGGGCTACTCTTCGGTATGGTGGACATATACGCCGTCCGCCAACGGCACATTGGTATTGGACACTATCGGGAGCGATTTCGACCGCAATCTCGGAGTTTACACCGGCTCGTCGGTCGGATCACTGACTACTGTCGCCCAAGACTACAGTACAATCTCCATTCCGGTGGTGGCGGGTTCGGAATATCAAATCGCTGTGACTTCATCTTACAGTTATGATTTTGGCAACATCACACTGAACTGGAGCTTCGCCGCGCCTCCGGCCAACGACAACTTCGCCGACCGAATAGCCATTTCTGGCACATCTGGTTCGACAACGGGAAGCAATGCGGGAGCCACCCTCGAAACAGGAGAACCCAGTTGGGGCTACT
>CAIQLG010000516.1 GCA_903872565.1 uncultured Lentisphaerota bacterium
AATCTCGTGCGGAAAGACTTCCGCCGAGATTATCTAGTGAAGGAGGCACGATGCCGATGGGTGGTTGAGGAAATGTTCAATATCCAGAAAAACGGGGGATATGAGCTGGAACACAACTTCGGGACAGTCGGGTTCGCCATGAAAAACTACTACTATCTGCTGCAGGTGGCGCACATGCTCAACCAGCTGATGGTGAGGAGTGACCTGTTTCCAAAGCTCCAGAGGAAATTCATCCTCCGGAACTTCGGCAAGCTGCCGGGACAAGTCAAAGTTCTTCTGGCATCCGTGGCGGAAACCACATTGGAAAATTTCCGCACAATCAAAAATTTTGTCAAACGTCTCGCCGAATCGTTCAGGAGCCAGGACTTTTCCGAGCTGGCGACAAATCCGGAATTCCTCGGAAAAATCCAGATCAGGTTGAATTCATCCTGATCCGACTGTCCCAAGGCTGGCCAGCAATATCCCCCGCAGTAAATAAATCCAAAATATTCAAGGCACTATGCGCCGGTGCTTTTGCGTCTCCTTATTTTTCAATCTACCCCCGGTGAAATTTAAAATGCATTTTTTATTTACTGATTCTTTTCCGCTGCGGATTGAAGTGTTTGATTTTATCCACATCTCATATACAATATGTTAGAATTAAAACAGGGAGGTTCGGCAATGCGTAAAACACAAATGAACTACTTTAAGCAGGACGATGTCATCCATTTCCTTATTTCTGACGAAAAAGAATCAAACAGTGTCGAGCTTGCCCCCGATATAACAGCCGAATTGAATGAAAAAGGTGAGCTTATAGGAATAGAAATCCTTAATGCAAGCTCATTCATCAGGGATTCGATTATGGACAGCTTTCATGTAAAACTTCTCAATTTAACTGAAAAAAAGGCGGGGTGAGGCTTAACCAGCATGAACATGGATTGAACATTCTGATGAGATCCATGGTAAAGATTCACCAAAAGTACCTGCGTGCAACGCACAAGCAGGCGTGGTTTGGTGAATATTTACGAGCACTTGCTCTTCGTCTATGACGTTCGCGGCATATTCGAGTGCTGCTGAAACCTGCTTGAAGTCAAGTTCCGGAGATTCGGCAATGATCCTCGCAACCGTATAACCACCCGCCATCATCCCGAGAATATTTTTCACCATGATTCTAGTACCACGTATAACCGGCTTCCCAGAGCAGACTTCAGAATCAATCGTAATGAGTTCGTCCACAATAGTCTCCTTTTCTAATTTACTGAGTAATATATACCATATGATACATTTTTCAATGCTTAAATCTATTGTATGAATTTCCAATCCTCTTGAATATTTTAAAAGCCGTGCTATGTTTTGTTTAGCGTAAATGCAAGTGGCAGTTTATATAAACAGAGGGAAAGCAGGAGGAAAGAAAAATGCTTAACATTGTTATTGACAACCCAAAGATCGAGAAGTTTCTCAATTACTCTCCTGATGAAGCGAAAAAAAATCTCGAAATATTCTGTGAAAAACAAATCGAGAAAAAGACGACTGAAACGGTGAAAAAATACCACGAGTTAAACGATTTCCTGGCGAAAAAGAGAAATTCCCTGAAAATATGCCAAAGCGTAGATATTTACGAAATAATCAGAGAGGTGAATGCCCAATGACTTATTTCGACACTGATGTCCTGATAAATTCCATCGTGATTCAGAATGCGGACAAACATGACCACGCAGTCAGAAAAATCGAAGACTCTATGAGCGAGAACTCGTTTATAATTTCCTCTGTCTCCATCCAAGAGCTCATATTCGTTTTAGGAAAATTGAAATTAGACTCCGAAGTGATCAGAAAAACATTCGACTTCTATAGTGTACTTGCCGTATACGGATTAGACAAAGAAACATTCAAGAGAGCATTCGATTTGGCAGAAAAAATTTCATTTGTCAATATTAACGACGCACTGCACCTTGCTTGTGCGGAAAAATATGCCGACAGAATTGTCACATTCAACAGGGACGATTTCAAAAAACTTAAGAAACACACAAAAGTATCTGTGGAAATTCTGGATTGAACATGCCTTCTGACAGCCTCATTGAGACTTGACCTAATTCTATAAAACATTTGCTGTAAATTTTCATAATGGGTTAATGAGAAAATATTTATGTTTTGCAAGCCGCCTGAAATAATTCAAATAGAAAATCGGAAATGAATAATTCCTCAAAATTATTTGAGCGGGCGGTGAAATTAATTCCCGGCGGAGTGAACAGCCCGGTTAGAGCTTTCAACTCGGTTGGTGGAACACCGGTTTATATCGAACGCGGCGAAGGTGCATACATCTTCGATGCGGATGGAAATAAATACATTGACTTCTGCGGATCGTGGGGTCCGCTGATCCTGGGGCATTCCCGGCCCGAAGTCGTCGAAGCCATAAAAAAAGCCGCAGAGCAGGGTACAAGTTTCGGAACATGCAGCAGACGCGAAGTTGAAATGGCCGAACTCTTGAACAGACTTGTTCCATATCTTGAAATGCTAAGGATGCTCAGCTCGGGGACGGAGGCCGTGATGACCGCAATCCGACTGGCAAGAGGTTTTACCGGGAAACAGAAGATCATCAAGTTTGACGGATGTTATCATGGCCATACCGACTGCCTCCTTGTTTCCGCGGGAAGCGGTCTGTTGACATCTGGGAATCCAAGTTCGGCGGGAGTTTCCAGGCAAGTGGCTTCTGATGTGATCGTCGCACCTTACAACAACGCCGAGGCCGTCCAGAAAATATTTGATCTGTCAGCGAAAGAGATTGCCGCAGTGATTGTCGAGCCGGTCGCCGGAAATATGGGACTCGTCAAACCATTGCCGGGATTTCTCGGAAGATTAAGGACAATTACGGAAAAGGCTGGAGCACTTCTCATTTTTGATGAAGTCATAAACGGGTTCCGCCTTGGCCCCACAACCTACGGGAAAATATGCGGGATCACTCCGGATCTCACATGTCTAGGAAAAATAATCGGGGGCGGAATGCCGATTGGCGCGGTCGGTGGCAAATCTGAAATCATGAAGAACCTTGCGCCTGTCGGACCTGTGTACCAGGCTGGAACTTTGAGTGGCAACCCGGTAGCTCTGGCGGCCGGAATTGAAACACTGAAAATCCTTGAAAAGGAGAATCCATATCCAAGACTTGCGAAATTGGCAGAACAAATATCCTCCGGAATAAACTCCATATCCAAGAAGAGAGGCTTGAAAATCAGTTGCGTAAGCGAAGGCGGAATGTTCACAGTTTTTTTCACGGACAGGAAGCCCCTTGACAATCTTGACGAAATAAAAAGCTGCGACACTGCGAAATTCGCGGAATTCTTCCATTGCATGCTGAACTCCGGGATTTATCTTTCTCCGTCACAGTTCGAGCTTGACTTCGTTTCAACCGCACATGAGGAGAAGGAGATAGATGCTTTCCTGGAGGCATTCATGAAGTTCGCATCTTTGCATATATCTTTGAAAAGCTCAGGGAGAAGCTGATCCCAGCATAGGAAACTCCTGCTTCCTCCAGCTTTGCAGAAATCGAATCATCTGTCTGTGTCCCATTTTATTTCGCCTCGCAGGAAGAAGTCCTGATCCCGCCCCAAACACAGAGTTCCTGATCCGCTTAAAATAATAATGTCCTAAAATTCCACCCCTGGGGGGAATTTTCATTCAGATTTCCCGGCTGCAACTCTTTTTTAGCCACAACCCCTTTTTCAGCATCTCCAGCACTATTGAAGCTACGAGTTAGGAAATCTGAAACAAGACCGGGCTATTACGTCGCAGGAAATAAAAACATAATATTTATCAATTGTAGCTATTGACATATTCAAATACCATGTTTATAATAATGATATAAAACACTCGTGTGTTCATTATTTCACAAGGAACCGGGCTATGGGAATGACGATGAAGGAAATAGCTGAATTGGCCGGTGTTACACGGTTCTCTGTTTCAGCCGTGCTAGGCAATTCAAAATCTAC
The DNA here is from genome assembly GCA_903872565.1 of uncultured Lentisphaerota bacterium. Classification (GTDB taxonomy): domain Bacteria; phylum Verrucomicrobiota; class Lentisphaeria; order Victivallales; family GWF2-50-93; genus CAIQLG01. The sequence goes on from CAIQLG010000516.1 coordinate 3,960, forward strand.
CCGCGTGTCAGCTAAAACCAGGAAAAAGATACTTCGTCTGGCTGAAAAATATGACTTTGTGCCAAATCTGGCCGCAAGGCAGCTAAAAGGCGTCTCCAGCAATTTGATAGGATTGATATCGGTACCGAGCCATCTGGGGCTGGTGGCGGTTCTTCAGGCTGAAGTCATAACCACCCTACAGTCGAGGGGGCTGGAGGTGATCACCGCGCATTTGACTCCAGATGCGAATCAGAAAAGAGTTATCAATGATCTCAGGGCTCGGTGTGTCAATGGAATCATTGGTGTTAACATGGCAGACAGGATGATTCAATCTGAGAATGATACGATACCGATGGTCTATTGTTCCCATGTCAGCCGCTCCGGTTTTGATGTCGGCTGTGATATTGCATTGGGTGGATATCTGGCGGCAAAACATCTGCTGGGGCACGGGCGCAAGAAACTGGTTTATATAGGCTTCGAGGTTTCAAATTCCAACCGTCTGAAATATGCTGGCGTATGCAACGCCCTTAAAGAAACCGGTATGAAACCCAGCAAAGACAACCTGCTGATTGACGAAAGCGGAAACTCAAAAGAGATCCTTTCCCAATTGAGAAAACGTCGTGCCGACGCCTTGGTTTGCTGTAATGATTTTGCGGCTGCTGAAATGCTCAAGGTTTTACTGCGGAATGGGATTAATGTTCCGGACGATTTGGCGATAACCGGATTTGACGGTTATTCTTTCTGTAAATACACTCCAGTCACCCTCGCAACCGTGGTTCAGCCGATAAGTAGACAGGCACAATGCGCTGTTGAACTTCTTCTCAAACGCATAGATGCCCGGAAGTCCCCGGAGAAATTCAGCAATATCAAGTTGCCCCCTGTTTTTCAGCCGGGCGGCAGTTGCGGATGTGCGGAATCCGAAGACGATGCTATGCCCGTGGACCATTATATTCTTTTTGATGAGGCGAACAATGATGTACATCGGAGGAATGCATGACGAATAAATTTCTATTCTTTGTCATTAAAAGAAAAGGATTTTTAAATAGCAATTCAAGAAAAGGGGATACTGAGATGAGCCCAAAAAAAAACAAGGAATCAACTGAAAGCGGGAGATAATCATAACCGCAAGTTTCCCTTTGCCGATGGGTTCACGCTTTTGGCTGCGCCCGGCGTAGTTCTGAACCGCATTGCGATTCAAACGAAGACGAGGGCACATTCGATCAAATTCACCTTGATCGAATTGCTCGTGGTGATTGCAATCATCTCCATCCTCATGGCGATGTTGCTGCCTGCACTCAAAAAAGCAAGGGATGTGACAAAACAGATCGGTTGTATCAACAACTTCAAGCAACTCGGTACCGCCTCCATGATGTACATCGCCGACAATAATGACTATTTTGTACCGGGGGCAATGGTTAGACCAGGATTATGGTGGTATGAAGTATTGCCTCCATATTTATCATACAACGGCACTTTGATAATATCACAGATAACCGCGACAAAGCGGCACCCACTGGCTTGTCCTGTCATAGGCTCAGAGGCGCTCGGAGATATCAGATATACTTATGACGGCAATAACCCTTGCCTTAACATCAGACTTCTTGATTCGTGGAAAAAGAGGTTGTATGGTTTTCAGTCACCGGACGATGCCGGTGCGAGCATCTTGTAGACCATTCGCAACTCCGT
>CAIQLG010000517.1 GCA_903872565.1 uncultured Lentisphaerota bacterium
GGCTGATTTGAAGGAGCATTAGAAAACAAGAATGGCCCGTGTCAAAAATTTTTCTCGTCACTTTTAAAAGTGACAGCAATAAAGGACAAATTATGGTGTCCCGAATTTCAACAGAATTCACGGCTATGATGGGAATTCGTTATCCAATCATCGGGGCGCCAATGTTTTTGGTATCATATGAAGAACTAGTGGTCGGCGTCTGCAATGCCGGAGGATTGGGGATGCTTCCCCTGCCGAATTACCGCACGACGGAACAGTTGCGGCAGGCCATGGAAATCATCCGTTCCCAAACGGAGGCGCCGGTGGGTGTTAATATTCATCTCTCCGGGAAGTTTCCCTGGCAGGAACAACTCTCCATCTGCCTCGATTACGGTGTTAAATTTTTCATTACATCTCTGGGAGATCCCCGCCTGATTCTGGATGCCGTGCATGCCCGCGGGGGATTGGTTTTTGCTGATGTAGTTTCCCTGGCCCAGGGGCTCAAAGCCCGCGAGGGCGGCTTAGATGGTTTGGTTGCTGTAGGGGCAGGGGCAGGGGGGCATGGCGGTCGGGTGTCAACACTGATCCTCGTGCCCTATCTTCGGGAGAATATCGGACTGCCTGTTATTGCGGCCGGTGGAATCAGTACCGGCGCGCAAATGGCCGCAGCTATTGCCTGCGGCGCCTGTGCGGTGATAGTGGGGACGCGGTTTGTCGCCACACCAGAATCCCGTGCTTCTGAGCCTTATAAACAGGCGCTTATCGATACTGATCCCGATGGGATCATCTGCACGAACCGGGTAACGGGAAATCCGGCAAACTGGATCGCTGCAAGTATCGCGGATATGGAAGAGAGGCCGCCGCTGACGTCGAAAAAGTGGCTTGATTTTTGGAGTGCCGGGCAGAGTGTCGCCCAGGTGCAAGACATTAAACCGGCGGCACAGATTGTCGCCGAAATGGTAGCTGAATATTGCGAAACGTGCCGGCGGCTGCCGGGCACGTTGGTGTCAGACGAATTGTGATCATGTAAGGAGGTCAACCATGAGTAAACTGAAAGGTAAGGTGGCGTTTATCGGCATTGGCGAAGTGCCTACGGGACGCTTCCCGGAGACAGCGGCGATCTATCATGCGATAGAATCCGCTAAGCTGGCGATACGTGATGCGGGGATAAACAAGGATGAGATTGATTATGTGCTGCCTTGTGCGGCGTTGTTCAGTCCGCAGTTCAATACGGAGCTGGTGACCTGCCGGATTGTGGAAGAGCTGGGGCTGAAGAATGTGAAGAAGAACTGCCAGATATTTGCGGGTGGTTCGAGCAGTACCTGCGCGACGGATATAGCGGCGAGCCTGATCAACAGTGGCTCGGCCTCGACTATTTTATTTGTTCATGCTGATCGTCTGGGGACAGGAGTGAGTCTTCAGGGTGGCATTGATCTTTTTTCCACAGCTGGGATTTCATCGGAATGGGAAGTGCCGTACGGTCAGCACTATTCTTCCATAGCGGCGCTGTCCACAATGCGTTACA
>CAIQLG010000518.1 GCA_903872565.1 uncultured Lentisphaerota bacterium
AGCATCTTAATCAGACGGAAACGGAGTATCCCGGAACAAACCTACGCATGATATTCGAGGCCGCAGCACGGTCACCACCCAAATAAAAAATAGAAAAATTGTGCCACTAAAAAATCACAGAGGTTCGGATCTCTGAAATTGTAAAACTTATTTTTTAACAACCCCTAAAACGGACACTGAAAGGCAAGATGTTTTTTCCCATGATCACTTGATTTATGTTCCTCCTTCGGCTATTTTGCCACCAATATGAAAATCAAGATTTCTATCAATGGATGAAAGAAAAATACATGAACAATGATCTGAAACTTTTGAATGCCATGGCGGACGATCAGGAAAAGCAGTCCAATCCGCTCTACCGACCCGGGTTTTATTGGAAGGGGTACTGCATGCGGGTTTTTGACGCCATCAAGAAATACGGGCTCGATGAATTCCGCTCAAACGAGGCGATCTCGAAAGGCTACGCCGACAGCGCGCCCCTTGACCCCGCCGCGCTATGGGATGGCATCTCATGGAAACTTGACATCGTCAAACGGTTCATCAGAATCCCCATCGTCAAACGCCGGATCATTGTCCTATATCAGGACTTGATTAACAATTACTACAATGAGATGCGCCTCTACCGCCAATATTATTTCGACAGGGAATTCGGCGAGTGGTATCGCGAGATGGGACGCAAATACTTGATTCCGGACACAATGGTTGGCCGTCCAAACGAGTTTGTCTCTCTCGGAGGCTCCGATGTATCCATAGCCTATATCCGGCAGCTTCTCCGAATTCACAACACTTCGCAGTCATGCGATTTCAGCAAAGTCAGAACAGTCTTCGAGATAGGTGGAGGCTTCGGAGTGAACGCACACCTCATGCTCAGCATGTTCCCGAACATCAGGAAGTACCTCTACCTCGACATCGTTCCAGTCCTGTATGTGGCAACTCAATATCTCAAGCATTTCTATCCGGATGCCGTTGTGGATTATCTTGCCACGAAAGATACCGACACTATTCGATTCAAGGATGATGACAGCTTGGAGATATTATGCATCTGCCCGTGGCAGATAGCAAATGTCAAAACGCAGGGTGACCTGTTCTGGAACAGTTGCTCCTTCCAGGAGATGTCCCCGGAAATCATCGCCAACTACGCAGTGTCCGCCAATCGCCTGATGGCTCAAGGCTCGACAGCCTGCCTCGCCATGTACACTCCTAAGATATCAAATAAGCTTGTGCCAATCGAAACTATCCTGTCGTCTTTCAGCAAATCATTTTTCCTCAAGCGACTGGAGCCTCTGAAAACCGATGAAAAAAAATCTCTTGAGTATTATGTCGGTAAAAAAATGTGAAACACAGTGGCAAGTGCTTTCTTACTTTTCTACAGGAACGATGTGATCCGGACTTTTTCCCTCCTCAGCCGGGCTGGCCTGAGGCAGGTTTTCTTTCTTTTCGGCCTGATTGGGGACTTGGACTGGAGTTCCTTCTTTTCTTGCCTGGCTGTCCAAGTTCACGGCTTTTGGATTGCCGAACCATTTTACGGCCTCGTTTATGCAGTCAATGCATGTTTTGTCGGTAAGGTGGGGATCTTCCAACTCTTTCAAGAACACCTTCGCGCCATTTGCGGAGAAAAACTTTTTCATGTGTTTTGCCAGCACAAGATTGTCCTGCTTTGCGGAGACCATAAATACCTTCAGACTTCCAGATGATCTGGTTATTGTGATAGGCTCGGGGAAAAACTGAGTTTCAACCCTGCCACCGAAAGATATTATATTTGGAAAAATGTCTGGCCTGTATTCCGCTAAAATATACGCTGTGTTGGCCCCCACAGAAATTCCGGCAAGATAGACCTTTTCTGCCCCTATCTTATTTTTCAGGTCGTCAACCTTGTTTATAATTGCATTTCTGTCCTTGACAGGATCCCAGTTGTATCCATAGCTTCCATCATACTTTGCAATCAATTTTACGGAAGGTCCCGGGATGAAAACTGAGATGTCGCTGTTTTCCGCAATGGGTTTAAGCAAATCCACATAGTTTTCCGGGGAATCGCCTGCATTTTGGAGAAAGACAAGCAGAGAAGGCTTTTCACCTTCTTTTACTCCTTTCGCCTCTAGTAACACATCCTTCGCCTCCGGAAATTCAGCAAGTTGTTTTTTCTTCTTTTCAGTCATTAGCTTCATCTTTTCCAGAAAAGCCTTATATTCGGATGTTTCCCTGAGCTTTGCCATTTTGGGATCGCTACTGAGATATCCAAAATCGGAAAGCCCATGATCCACCGCCTTGTTCAAATATTCAAACGCCTTCTCATTTTTCTCCAATTGTCCATAGGCACAGCCAATATTGAATTCTATCGCGGCAACCGAAGAGACATCAAGTTTTGGCAGAACTGCCTCCCACGATTCAATGGCATCCGCATATTTTCCCGCAAGATACTGGGTTTTGCCCTGTTGCGCTTTTTTTATAACCTCCCTTTGCTCCTTGGTTGTTGGCCCTTGGGCATATACCTGCTGTGCCAGGAGGCAAAATGATAAAAGCGTTGCAATGCATAAAATATTCTTCATCTCTATTTTTCCTTAAATCAAGTTCCCGCCGCAAATTCAAAACCACAAATCCTATCTTCGCCCACCGCCGCCAGCATGTCCGCCACCACCGCCGCCGTGAGATCCTCCTCCACTATGGAATCCTCCACCAAAATCATGAGGCGATGCGCCTGACTTATAGCCAGAATATCTTCCCTGGTTTCCTTGATGGTATAGTGGACAATAATGGTGGTTATGCCAGTATCCGTAACCATACGGATAGTTATAGCCATAGCCATAATCGCCACTGTCGTCATACACAGTCACCTGAGGCGGATCGGGCATTTCTGCCGGTTCTGATTCCTCCTGGAGCTCCTCCTCCTGCTTCTCCTGCTCTTCCCTCAAGGTCGTATCAACTTTTTCAAGAACCTCTTCTTCCCCTTTCTTTTCTTTTTCCATCTCGTCAAAACGTTCCTTGTCCCATTTGGACACATTTTTCTGGCGCATCTTCAGGAATTCCTCGGCCTTCTTCGGATCATAGTTGTATTTTTTCCTGATAGCCTCCGGCAACTCCGTAAATGGTATCTGAAATACTCCATCCTGATTCTCTATTACAATGCCAGCAGGATTATGTTGGGCCACTGTTGCATTCTTATAGATCTTTCCAGCATTTGTCACAAAATCTTCGGCATATAGCCCTGGCACCGAGGAGACAAGCAAAACTAGGATGGCGAACATGCAAAATCTTTTTATTCTCATAGCATTCTCTCCATTGTAGTAAGTGATAAGCAATAACATCTTAATACCTTGGGCACAATCTACACCAATCTTGCAGCTAAAGCAAATTCTCTTTGAATATTTGCATGATCCACCCGTTTGCAGATAATGCCGTAATATTGCGGGTTGATCTCGAATGCAACATAGTGGCGCTCATTTTTTATGCATGCCTCAACAGTTGTTCCAGAACCGGCGAAGGGATCCAGTACAACGCCACCTCTGGGACAGCTCGCCCTGACCATCCTTTCAACAATTTCGAGAGGCTTCTGCGTTGGATGATCTTCTCTTTCGGAGTGGATTCTATGAAGCCGCGAGACAGACCACAGATCTTTTGGATTGCACCCAGTTTCCAGCCACTTGCTGCCGACGAAAATTGAGCGGCTCCTGGCCTTCTTCGTCTTGGGATCATACGGAATCCGAATCGGATCAAGGTCAAAATAGTACTTTGCTGTTTTTGCGAAAAAACCGATAGTGTCATGAACCGAAGAGTATTTTCTGGTTGTTCCACCCATGCTTGGGACTTTGCGGTCCCATATGATCTCATTGAGCATGATCATGTGCTTCTTGAGAAACACGAATATTTCCGGGCTGTATCGCCAAGTTGCAAATATGTAGAGACTTCCGGAGTCTTTAAGTTTTGGAATCGTAAGCAGAAGCCACTTCTCCATCCACTCGAGAAACTCCTTTTCAGGTTTCTTGTCAGAGTCGTTTCCATAATCTTTTCCAAGACCATACGGCGGATCGGCTATGACCAGATCCATGCTGTGGTCCGGCAGCGATTCGATCCCCTGCAAGGCATCAATGTTTTTAATGGTGTCTTTCCACATATGCAAACTCAGAGTTCCTGATCCGCTGAAAATAATAATGTCTCAAAATTCCACCGCCGGGGGGAATTTTCATTCAGATTTCCCGACTGTAACCCTTTTTAGATACAACTCCTTTTTCCACATCTCCAGAGCTACTGAAGCTACGAGTCAGGAAATCTGAAACTCTAGTTCCATTTTGTCCCGTCTGGGAATTTTTAATCGTGAACTTAATCCGCCTCGGCGGAGACTAATGTAGCCGCCTCCATGTTGGAGGCGTCACGGCCAACATGGCCGTGGCTACAAGTTTCAAGCCATACGGCATTCCTTCGAAAAATACAATTTCCTATACGATGAACTTAACCGGCTTCGCCGGGACTCTTTCGGAA
>CAIQLG010000519.1 GCA_903872565.1 uncultured Lentisphaerota bacterium
AAACCGCATTGCTATGGAAATATTCAGCGTTTACTTTCGGATAAGGTTCGTAACGGAAGCTGAAGGCAGGAGAGGCGAGTATGAAAAGCAACAAAGCGACAATGGACTGACATGATATGGTTTTCATTGTTTTTGATCCAACGCCTCAAAATTTGCCGTACTGCTCCTGCGGGATCGGCAAAATATTCATGGTTATTGTTCTTTTTCCTTGTTTTCGACAACAATAAGGATCTCATTCGATTCAAGAATTCCCGTCCATAAATCTGGAAACTTATTTTTCATAGGAGTAGAAGATATTTTCGTTGCTGATAGCTTGAAAAAGCCATTCTTTTCTATCTTAGGGAAATATATATCCAGAGAGTAAAAATCTCCTGGTGAAAGTACAATTATCTCCTCTTCGCTTTTTATTGAAGGATTATCACCATAGACCTTAAGCGACTTCGATTTATTTTTCCCAACATCAAGACTTTGTCCATCATCAACTATAATGTCTTTCTCTCTAATATCGGAAATGGAATAATTAGTGGCATTAAATCGACTTGGGATTTTGATCTTAATTTTTGATACATTAATAATTACTGCTTTAATTTTAATCCCATTTGAAGCATCAATTTTTGTGTCTGGTACTTGTAAAACCAGTAATAGTCCATCTTTCTCTTCGCTTCCGTTAAGTTTTATTTCTCCTGCAGAAACCAAGAAAGATTGAAGTATTAAGAAAAGAATAATTACTTGTTTTATGATTTCCCCCATAACGTCCTCAAATCCCCTGCGCCGTTGTAGTGGACTCAAGAGCATTTTTCCTGTTGTGCTTTCTTTTTTCTTTAATCATAGTAAAAATGAGCCCTACTAAAGCGCCTATGATAGCGTAATAAAATAGTATGCAGAACAATAATGTCAGTGCTCCTCTTTCTCCATCAAAACCCAACAACCACGCTAGCAACATGGCTGGCAATGAAAAAATCTCAGTAAACCTTCCAATATTTCCTGATAATGGTATCGCATGGAAATAATAAGAAAGGATAATAAAATAAGCGAATCCTCCACTTCCTGCCAAACTCCCAATTATTCCATTTTTCAGAAATGGATTAAACTTCTTGGTCAATTTAAATACAGCGAATAAAAAGAGCCCGTACAATATAAATATGACACTCAATATAAAAATTTGTGATATGTTCATTTTTAGCCCAACGTTAATAATTTTCTGTCACCTTCCTGTCGGTCGGGTATTGCACTTTTATGATAGTCATTGTTTTTCGAGCAACACATTCAGCACCTGATGGTTGGGATCGCCTGAAATAAACATCTTCTTCTCATATGTCTTGTACCCTTTCAGCTCGATCCTGATATCATGTTCTCCCTCTTTCAGATTCAATATCGGCTTATTCGGGGAGATGTTGCCCAAAAATATCGTGTCGATATAAACTTCGGCAAAACGACCATCGATTTCCTTGTCCTGAGTATAGATGTTCACCTCCAAATTCCCCATGTCCGACTTTGAGAATGTTGGTCCCGTAGTAACGCATCCAGACAGAACCAGAAGCATCGGCAGCAAGCATAGAACCTTTTTCATTGTTTCTCTCCTTTTATAAGGTTCAGGCATCCCGTGAAGCAGGATTACCTAAAGCCATTTGTCATAGTTTTAATAATCTCTTAACGAAACACTCAGTTTTATTTTCACTTCTAAAGAGGCTTGGATTCCAATAATTTGAAATGATCTTGTAGCTAGAGCCTGCTCGAAAAGGTCGAGCTAGGCTAAAAAAAATAAAAAATAATTTGAAATATTACTTGAAATATCATCGCAACATGTTATAATGCAATATATTACAAAACATTAACAACATGGAGCGATGATAATGAAA
>CAIQLG010000520.1 GCA_903872565.1 uncultured Lentisphaerota bacterium
CTTGATGTACAGAAGCCTTGATTCGATCGGACAAACGGGAGACCGTTTGGCGAAATCACCGCCCGAAGAACCGGATGCGTCAATTGCGCACGTCCGGGTCTGTGAGGGGTCTGGGCGGCAACGCCCAGGTCTACTCGGCACGGCTAATTCTATGGCAAAAATGAAAACGATAGGACTTGGTATTCTGGTTACATTAATGCTTGGTACAAGCGGTGTTTAGGCTGAGCATCCAAGCGGAAATGACACACTTCCTATGTCGCTTCTTATGATCCCAGATGTAAAACAGCAGGTTTATTTTTCCGAAAACTATGTTAGCTTATCTGCCATAGCTTTTTTTTAAAAGGATAAACTTTTTGTGGCAGGCATAAATAAAATAACGATATTTTCAATCGGAATATTTCCCCTTCTTTTCTTTCTCTCCGGATGCGGGGAAGGGGAAGGAACTTCCGCAACTGATGGAAAAGTCCTTTACACAAGTGCAGGCGCCAGAATAACGACTCTCGATCCGGCTCTGTCGGCCGACCTCGTGAGTTCATATATGGTCGGTTCCATCTATGACACACTGCTCGAGTATGACTACACTGCAAGACCCTACAAGCTTATCCCTTCGATGCTCGAGCAAATGCCTGAAGTAACCGAAGATCTTCTGCACTATAAGTTTCGTCTGAGAGATGATTTGTATTTCACCGAAGATCCCTGTTTTGACAAGGCAAAAGGAAAGGCTGACAGGAAAATCACCTCCAGTGATGTGGTTTTTTCGATCCTCAGACTTGCAGATGCGAGAGTCCATTCTCCCGGATACTGGCTCATAAGAGGAAAAATCAGGGGGCTCGACGAGTTTTACACCGAAAGCGCGGAAAGGGACAAGAAAGGACTTTCCGTCTACGACAAGGGATGCGAGGGACTGGAAATAATTGATGACAGGACTTTCACGATCCATCTGCAAAAGCCGGATCCCAGGCTTCTCTACGGGCTTGCAATGCCATTTTTTGGTACTGTCTCGCGCAAGGCCGCCAACTTCTATGGCAACGATTTCTCGGAACGAGTAATTGGCTCTGGCGCATTCAAGGTGGTCGAATGGATGCGCGATTACAGGATAGTTTTTGTGAAGAACCAGGAATACCGGCAAGAATTTTTCAAGCAGGCCACGAACCCTGAAGACAGGGGGAAAACTCTTCCCTACCTTGATAAGATTGTCTGTTATCTCGTGAAACAGCCGGTCTCGGGATGGCTTCTCTTCCTGCAGGGCGAAATGGATATGAGCGTGCTCGACAAGGACAACATTGACGCGGTGATGACGAACGAAATGCGTCCCTCCCCCGCGCTGGCGGAAAGAGGCATACAGTTGATAAGGATTCCAGAATTCCAAATCAACTATGTAGGATTCTGTTTTGCAGATCCCGTCATCTCGAAAAACTTGAACCTGAGAAAAGCCATCAGCCTGGCCTATGACACTAAAAAGCGGATAATCCATTCGAACAATTGTCTCATTCCGGCTCAGATGGCAATCCCGCCCGGGGTTGGGGGCTATGATCCGGATTTTAAAAATCCATACTGCGAATATGATCTTGAAAAGGCGAAAAAATATCTCGCGGACGCAGGCTATCCAGGGGGAATTGATCCACAGACTGGCAAGCCGCTGGAACTGTCATTCGATCTCGGCGACACCATTCCGGTGTACCGGCAGCTCGCCGAACTGATGGTTGATGATATGAAAAAGATTGGGATAAAAATAAATTCCTTCCTCAACAACAGGCCGAGATTCTACCAGAAGCTCAAGGAGGGGCAGACACAGCTGTTCAAGGTTTCATGGGTGGGGGATTACCCGGATGCCGAAAACTTCCTGCAGCTGTTCTACGGTCCGAACATCGGCTCATCCAACAAGATATTCTACAAGAATCCCGAATTCGACAGGATGTTCGCGGAGATAATCACCATGCCGGACTGCCCCGAAAGAACAGAAAAATACAGGAAGATGGCCGAGTTTGTCACCGAAGACTGTCCCTGGATTTTCGAGGCCTATCCCACTTCGTATCGCCTTGTCCATAAATGGCTTGAGAATTATATCCCGCACGATTTCGCATACTCGCAGTGGAAATATCTCTCCCTTGATCCTAAGCTCAGGGACAAGATGAAGAAATCCTTCCGCCCCCTCAACATGAAGGAATTGGGTAAGTGAAATTGTAATCCCCCATTTGTTCGGGGGGATTACAATTTTATTTAATTAATTCAGATTTCCTGGGGAAAAGCCAAATGGTGAACATTAGATTCTGTTACGGATATTATGCTAAATGAACTGAAGAATCAGGAAATATGAACCTATTTCAACATTGTGTTGAGGTCGGCATATTGAAGAAGGAGAACTGCGAGTTTCGCACGGCTGTATCTTATTATGGCGCTGTTGTTTGTGATTTTTAGTTCCTGGACAATGTCCAGAATCTGCTGGAGCTGCTTGTCTTTCTCCGCAACAATGACGGCACTGTCGACTTTTTGCTGCAGGTGTTTCCCGGAAATGGAGAACGAGCCTGCCTTGAAATTGACCACCTTTACGAAAAGTTGTTTGTCCTTGATTTCGGGAATTACCTTGCATTGGAGGTTTATGTATGAACCGAATGGCGTGTTGAATTTCAGCTTTAATGGATATTCGATGTAAATTTCTCCGTCCTTGAGTTCAAGCTTGGTCAGTTCCTTTATCGGAGTGTCGCCCGCGGCGGGAATCCCGGATGATTGCCCGAAACCATCGTCATTTGAAATCATGCCGTAGAAGATGGCATTCACCTCGTTGGCGTCCAGGATTAGTTCGGCGGGAACGTCCATTGCAAGGTTCATAAGACTGCCTAGAGGGTTTCCACTAGTGTTCGACGAATCCTTTTCAGACGATGAGCCTTCAGCCATCGAGGTGCTTATCTTGGAGAACGCGGAGGCCACGAGTTCGGGGCTGGGCGGTGTAAGATTCTTGACAAAAGGTCTTTTGTCGAGCAGCATGGAGGACAGGATGCAGGCCGTTGTGATGATTAGCACGCATAGCAGTAGCAGAACTGCCAGCACAGTCAGAAATATCTTTTTGCCTTTGCTCATAAAAAAATTTTACCTTTGAATTTGTCTATTTGGGAATGGACGTTAAGTTAAACCAGAAGCGATGATAAGACAAGTGCAAGTTCGCAAATCGCTGTTTTGCCGTAATTTGTCAGTTGTTGTTAGTACATTCGTTGTAGCCACGGCCATGTTGGCCGTGAACGCCCCCAACATGGGGGCGGCTACATTAAAATTAAATAATGTCAATATTATTATGAAATGATTAGTAACTCATATTATTATAGGTAAATATTCAATGAGTCAACAACTCATTGAATATTTAAAGGAAGCCAATGGTCTTTGATTTTCATACACATTTCTTTCCAGACAATATAGCCACTGGCACTTTGGAATCGTTAGAGAAAGACTCGGGATTTCAGTTGAAGCCGTTCACTGCTGGCACAAGGGCTTCCCTGCTGGAAAGCATGAAAGATGCAGGGATAGATTATTCCCTTAATCTTCCTGTAGCGACAAATCCGGATAAGGTGGAGAGGATAAATGATGTATCGGCAATGCTTAATTGTCCACCCATCTATACGATGGCAGCCATGCATCCGCTTACTCCAGAGCCTGCACGAGTTCTTTACAAGGCTGCAAAGCTTGGTTTCAAGGGTATCAAGATGCATCCTGAATTCCAGAATTTTGATCCGCTCGATCCTGAAATAGAGGTGATCTGTGGAGAGTGCATCAAGCTTGGCTTGTTTATATTTTTTCATGCTGGGCCTGACATATTCTACAAACCACCTTACAGGTCGGAGCCTGCGAAATTTGCAGAACTCCACAGGAGGTTCCCAAGGCTCAAAATGATCCTCGCCCATCTCGGATCCTGGAAAATGTGGAAGGAGACTGACAGGCTTCTCGCGGGTCTTCCAGTATATTTCGACACATCTTTTACGTCCGGTCTGATAGACGAGGATCACATGTGCCAGATCATAAGGAAACACGACCCGGAATATGTGCTCTTCGGGAGCGATTCCCCCTGGCAGGGACAGAAGGAAAGTTTGGACTTTATCCTAGGCTTACCCCTGACTGACGAGGAAAAGGAACTCATCCTCCACAGGAATGCGTTCAGGCTTCTTGGGATTTAGTAAAAACGGCGCACGAAGACAAAGAGGACATTGAGGACTGTGCGCTGAAAGCGGTCGGAAAAATTTTTCTTTTCTCTTTCTCTTTTTTCTTGTAGGGCTGCCAGCCTCAGCTGGTCTGCGACGGCGGAAAAGCCCGAGATTCCAACGCCCTGGGAAAACGGAAACAAAAAATAATTAAGGGCTGCAAGCCCGTAATAAAAATACATACAAACATGACAAATCCAGTTTTATTTCGCACCTACAGCGCTTGATTTCGTGGGGGATTATTCTATCCCTGGGGCTTTACCCCAGGCTTAGGAATTTCGGGCTTACAGCCCTGCCGTAGAGTTCTTCATTTTATCATAGAGAACAGTCAAAATTTACTGCCGCGCCCCTCGGGGTCGGCAAAATCTTCTGATTCGGCCTTTTACTCTACTTCATCTTGAGAACACGGTAATCAACTCCGGGAATCAGATCTGGGACCTGGTTTCTGTCTAAGGTCAGACTTCCTGATCCGCCCTAATTCTGTATTCTGTGTAACTACCTTAAATTCAATCTGTTAATTCCAGTTCTGGCGTGTCAGCTCTTTTTTGCAAGTGGAAAAAAGGGATGTACCTTTCCTTA
>CAIQLG010000521.1 GCA_903872565.1 uncultured Lentisphaerota bacterium
AAATTATTCCGCTTCCTGACGGCGCGGAGATGATAAGCGAGGTGTCGAAACGGCAACGTTATGCACTAAACCTTCTTGGAATTCCTGCAGAAATTTTTCTTTCCAAAAAACCTAGCGGCAAAAAAAAATCAATTTAGGTTACAACATCCGCAGTCAGCCGCGTGCGAAATTCGCGGAGAAGGGAAATCTCGCGCTCGGTACGGTTAATAGCGTGTTCGGCAATCTGGTTATTCTCTTCAATAAATCGAACAATTCGTTCTTGTTCGTCTTCTGAGGGCAAAGGCATTCGTAGCCGGGCTACCATTCCTGCATTAAGGTTGGCCATTGTTGCTCCGATTGAGGAAAGGCTCAGTAAGTCACTGACATATCTTGAGGAAAATACTTTCTGAAAATATGCTGGTACGAACATAGAATGCTTGAACCGAATAAGAAGACTACCAGTTCCACAAATCCATCCATCTTCGGCAGATGTCACCAATGCACAGCGTCCAAGCTCGCCTCGCCGAGCAACAACAATATCCCCAGTCCGTAGTTTATGACGTTCCAGTTCGCAGACCTTAGCCTCGGATATTGTAATTTCCTGTGATGGCGTAATTCGACCGTTTGCCAAGTGGGATGGATTTATGATTGGTATGCCACCAGTCACATATTCATGGGAATGAAGTTGGCTTCCAAAAGGACCTGTCTGTATCATTGTTGTAGCCGCGCCTACCGTAACAATTTCCCAATGTTTCGGAATATCTCCGAGCCAGGGGATGCCTGAGGGTTTCAGTTTTACGTTGGGATCGAGACCACGGGTGACAGCGCGGTGGATTATTGCCTGCTTCTCCTCGTTTAAAAGTGAGATCAGTTTTTTCTTAGCCCGGATCGCCTTATCTATCTGCCCGTTCGCATGATCAAGAAAACGCACAATGGCCGTTTGCTCATCTAGTGGGGGTTGTGGTGTTTTCGTTCCCAGAAATCGTCCGGGAGGGATTGTATTTCTCAATCCCGAATACAATGGACTTAGTAGTTTGCGATCATCCATCGCAAGATAAAAATACTCGAAGTATTCTGTGAGTTGTCGAGAACGGCATTCAAAACTGTATATGCTCCAGTAATCATTCCATCGTGACATGACAAACCCACCGTTCGTGGAGTTTCAGGAACATCAAAGAGGCAAAAGATTAGATCACCATCTCGTACCTCCTGTGAAGTTCCCATGTCAGCAGAGAATTTTCCTTTACCACTTGCAACATCGCGCACAATTACGCCTTGTTTTGTGAGGGAAAGCAGCTGATAATTGCGATGCCGCTCCCCAACAAGTATTTTGCGTCGTTTGATCAATCCGCGATTGGGGATCAAGTTCCAATGCTCCGGCACTTGCCCGAGCCACGGCAGTCCCGAGTCCTTGTATTTTTGGTAGGGCTTGAGGTTTTCAACCATACATTATATATCCTCTAAAAGTCTTTCTGGGTTCCAGATTTGCTCTGCAAGTTTGCGGTAAAGTTTTTGCCTTGCATCCAGGTCGGCCTTCTTGAATTCGGAATGTGGCTTGAAAGAGAGTTTCGATGCTTCCAAAAATTTATGGAAGCCAGGATCATGCTTATACGCCTTTTCATGGAGGCTCTGCGCAAGAAGGTTTTGGCCATAATAGTGATCCAGTTTTTTGGCGTATGGCAGATCATTGTAACTTGCATTGAAACTTTTGGGCAAAAGGAGAAGGCCACCAATGCGGTTGCGATATTCGGCGAAATCTGCCGGGTGACTGAATTCGTCGGTGTGTCTTTCGGGATGATTGGCCCATATATGTTCCACTTCGTATCCGTTTTTCCCTCGACGTTGCATGTATTCCTTGTAGTGGGATGGCCTGCCGGATTGAGTCTCCACATATTCGGTTATACGGGCGAGCAGGCGATGGATTTGTCTGCCGTTCATTCCATGAAGCTGAAACCTGTCATTGCTTGCAAAAGTTTCTTCTTCAGCATCAAGGCGATCCTTGAGTATTTCTGAAAGTTCCTCTGCTGTTTTATTCCGGATATCCCGCATAACAAGAAACATGGCATACTGCATTGTTGAGTAGTCAATGGACCGCGAGTTCCAGATCCGGCGGGTAATCAATATGTCCAAAAATGTTGCCACTATCCGCAGCTTTATATTAATTTGTGCCTCGCTGTCAGTCCTTTGAAGAGGAGCAAGCAGTACTGGATATTGCAAAGTGAAGTTATTCTGGGCATTAAAGTGGATTGCTTCAAGACCATCTGTAAGAGTTTCGGAGGCCTTACGAACGGATTCATACCATTTAGAGTAGAAAGCAAAATTATCTTTAATGAAATTTGCAAAGTCAACATTTTTTGATAGTCCTAAGTCTTCCTCATGATCCCGGATCCAGCGATGGAATTCAGTTCCAATCAAGTCGAAGTCCTTCGGCTTGGCTCCGCTTTTACGTTCACGTATCGTCTGAGCGTGCTGGCTGCGCAACCATGACTTTATGGCATCGGAATCTTCTTCCTTGCCGATTTCCTTAAGCTTGGCCACGTGCCTACGCCATACTTGGCTGGCTTCATTGCGAAGTTTGGGCTCTGTAATATTTGCCAGCAGATACCCCTTGAGCATGTCAGTTGGAGTCAATGACAGTCCACGATCATTCATTGTTTCAAATATGGTATATGCGTCTGCATCGGAATAGGCGGTGATTTCAACCAGGTGGACATTCTCGATCAGCCAGTCGGCAAAATAAGGCAGACTGTCCCCCATCAGGTCTTCGGGGAAGTGTTCCTCAATATCCTGATAGCGATGGAGGATATTGGAGACTGACTCGGTCTCGCCGTTCTCATCATAGGTTTTCCCAGTGAATAGTGCATCCATACAAGGAGTACGTTCTTCTACATCAAGATTGAATGACCGTTTTCCAAATTTCTGTGAAAAAATAAGTTCGCTGATTTGCCCCTTCTGTTGTTCATCATCAAGATTCCGATATATATGGATTAGAAGAAGGGTCAATGATGTCAGCCGTTGTTGGCCGTCAATGATGAACTTATGGCCTCCTTTGTCGCTGATGATGATTGAACCAAGGAAATAATGACTGTAATTTTCTACCGCATTTCGTTCGTTTTCGGTCTCGTGCTTATCCAAAAACTTTTCAGTTAGATCGTCTATGAGTTCTACGATTTGTTTTGTCTCCCAGCGCTATTCGCGCTGATAGTAATCAATGGCGTATTTGGCACCACCCAAGAGTTCACGAACAGATTTGGCTTTGCCAAGTATTTCCTTCATAGCTTATCTCCCTTCAATCAGATTATATAAAATTGTTCTGACAATTTTAAGACGACTCCTTAATTTCTCTTCTTATGTTTCATGGATTTCATTTTTTCAGGTTCAGTGTCCGGCGGGGCGAGCAACTGGTAGAATTCGTGCAGTTTCGACCGAAGCAGTTTCTTGTCCGGGAGCATTGTCTTGTACTCGGCGATCATAGTTGGTGAGAGCGAGCGGCTGAGGGCGTATTCGACGGCCTCTTTGTCTCTGCTGGCGCAGAGGAGAAGTCCGATAGATGGGCGCTCGTGCGATTTTCGAAGATCACGATCAAGCGCCTCCAGATAAAACTCCAGTTTGCCGAGATGCTCGGGCTCGAAGCGTCCAACCTTAAGCTCGATTGCCACAAGACAATTCAGCCCGCGATGGAAAAAAAGCAGGTCAAGTGCAAAATCGCGGCCTCCGACCTGGACAGGATATTCCGAGCCGATGAAGCAGAAGTCCCGCCCGAGCTCAGTGATGAAGCGTCCAAGATTGCGGAGCAGACTGCCGTGCAGGTCGCCCTCGGAGTGTTCTGGCGGCAGGCCGAGAAAGTCGAAAAGATACGAATCTTTGAATACTGTTTCTGCTCCCGGATGAATTTCTCTCAACGCTGTTGCGACTTTTGGCGGATTGAGTATCATCCGTTCGAAGAGTGCACCATCCATCTGATGGGCGACTTCCCGCACATCCCAGTGATTTTTCACGGCCATCTGCAAATAAAATTCGCGTTCTTCGGGCCGTTTTGAGCGAGTCAGAATGTGAAGATTGGAGGACCATGGCAGTTCTCTCAACATTGTTGAGAGTTTTGGCTCCTCACGGTATGCATCAAAAAATTGCCGCATGCGCCAGAGGTTTTGAGGAGAAAATCCACGGATGCCAGGCTGACGGCTTTGTATATAGGCGGAAAGCTCTTTAACAGTGCCTTTCCCCCAGCCGTCGGTCTCAATTTTCCGGCTGATGTGCTTGCCCACCTTCCAATAAAGGTCTATAAGTTCGGTATTGACCGCCTGATAGGCACGCTGGCGGGATTTCCGTATGAGACTGAGTACTTCATCAAACGATGAATCAAGCGGCTGTGCTGGCGTATTGCCCCTGATTGGGAGATCCTCTGACTGTTTGGAAGTATTCTTCTTCACAATTTTTTCCCTTTTGTGCTTTTCGCAATTCCGGTCGAGATTCCTAATACACCGTCAAACACTCCCTCCGCTTCCTTCCGGACAGCTTCAATGTCTGCTCTGATCTCGTCGAGCGTGCGGAGTGGCTGAGGCTTGTAGAAGTGGCGGGTGAAGCTGACTTCATAGCCGATCTGTGTTTTGCTTTCGTCAATCCAGGCATCGGGTGTGTAAGGCAGAACTTCGCGGCTGATGAATGCCTCGATGCCGCCTTCTTCCAGGAGCGGAACTTGTTCGGTGTCGCGCAGATCGGTGTCCGGCTCGTATTCCACTATGGCTTTCTTGCCACTTATTGTCATTTCATAAAGGCCGTGCATAGGATTGGGCTTGGCCTTCCCGGGCTTGTGAATTTTCGCTATCACAGGAGGGGCTGTCTCGACGCGCCAGCTGACAGTCCTGAGGATGATCTTTTTTTCGGATGCGCCAAGTTTGATTTTTAGTTTTTCGAGGGCGGCATCCATTTTTTGAATGAAGATGTTGTGATCCTCAAATAACTTGTCTCCAAGTTCTTTACGGAGGGCTGTAGCTGTTTCAAGGAGTTTTACGTCGCGTTCCCAGGTCTTAGTATCTAGCAATTTTCTCTTCTTCTTTTCAGAGAGCCCTTTCTTGGGAGCCTCTGATTGTTCGGACTCGTCAGACTGGTCCGGTTCTTCAGACGCGCCCCATTCGGAAAGCCGTTTTTCGACCTTGGCGCTGACATCCGCGAAATTCGCAAAAAGTGTATCGCCAAATTCGTCATATAGCTGCGAACGGATTTCTTCATCTCCCGAATTGAACCGGAGAGATTCAATGGCTTTCATCGTGAGTTGGCTGTGCAGACGGAGCGGGCGTTCCACTGTCACCTTCCAGTAGCCGAAAGCCTTGTTCTGGAATATCTTGGATTGTTCGGATTCTTTGAACGCGAGATAGCTGTCACATATCCGTTTGATGTCATCATCGGAAAGTTCGCAGTTTTTCTTGCCGAGATTCTTGCGCAGAGGCTTGAACCACTGTGTCGCATCAATGAGCTGAACCTTACCCTTGCGGTGTTTCAGTTTGCGGTTGCTGAGCACCCATATGTATGTGGCGATGCCGGTGTTGTAGAAAAGATTCAGCGGAAGAGCGACAATGGCTTCGAGCCAGTCGTTCTCTATGAGCCAGCGCCGTATGTTGCTTTCGCCCTGGCCTGCGTCTCCGGTGAAGAGGGGACCCATTGTGGACTTCGGCTATGCGAGAACCGAGAGGGCTATTGTGATTCATCTTGGAAGCCATGTTTGCCAGGAAAAGCATCTGGCCATCACTGGAGCGAGGCACCAGGGACAGTTCCGCTCCGTCGTGCATCACTTTGAAGCGGGGATCGCGCATGCCGTCCTTGCCGCCCATAGTCTCGAGATCTTTTTTCCAACTCTTGCCGTACGGTGGATTGGACAGCATGAAGTCGAATTCAAGCGAAGGGAAGGCATCGTGGGAAAGTGTTGACCACTCCGCGCCACCAACAATGCGATCAGCATTTTGACCTTCTCCTTTCAATATCATGTCGGCCTTGCAGATTGCATATGTTTCCGGATTGATCTCCTGCCCATAAAGGTGGGGCGTAACCTGTTTGCGGTGGATGTCTGCAAGCTCCTGCAATGTTTCTTCCGCAACAGTGAGCATGCCTCCGGTGCCGAGCGCCCCGTCGTAGAGCAGATAGGAGCCTGACTGTATGGTGTTCGCTATGGGAAGGAAAATCAGATTGGCCATCAACTTGACGGCGTCGCGTGGAGTCCAGTGTTCACCGGCCTCCTCGTTGTTTTCCTCGTTGAATTTGCGGACAAGCTCCTCGAATACCGTCCCCATCGAGTGGTTGTCCATCCCGGGATGTTTGACCGAACCATCATTGTTTAGAACGGGATTCGGACTCAGGTTGATTTCTGAATCGAGGAATTTGTTTATGAGGGTTCCAAGAGCATCGGCCTTTGAAAGGGTGGATATCTGGTTGCGGAACTTGAAGTTCTCCAGTATGTCCTGGACATTTGGCGAAAATCCATCGAGGTAGGCTTCGAAATCAGCCTTCAACTGCTGCTGACTTGCACGGGATTTCAGATCGCGGAGTGTAAACTTCGATGTGTTGTAGAATGCCTGTCCGGCGGCCTGGCATAGAGCTTCGCGCTGTTCGGTTATCCCGGCCTTGTCAAGCATTTCCCTGGTATCCATCACGGCTTTCTTCGTAGGTTCAAGCACTGCGTCAAGACGGCGCAAAACAAACATCGGCAATATTACATCGGGGTATTTACCCCGCTTGAATAAGTCACGGAGAACGTCGTCTGCAATGCCCCAGATGAAGGAGACTATCTTATTGTGGGAGGTCTGGTCCATTTGACGATTCCTTTCTTCATTGTATTTTGTCCACACTAAAATAACAACCTCACTCAATTTTGCAACCGCATAACCATACAATAACCACATTTATAGTCGCCCACCGGAGTACGTCGTTCTCAACGGCATTCTCAGATAATAGATCTTACAAGCCAAGGGCTCCGGCCAGTCCATCCCAGTCCAAAACCCGGTAGTGGTCGAAATTCATGGATTCGCGTCCCGGCCCCTTGTTGTCTCTCTGCACAAACTGAATAAAAGGCTTCATTTTTTCATATACTTCCTCGCACCATCCCCTGCTACGGGGATTCAAATGGAGAGGAGCTCTGTCATAATGCCTCCCGATACGATACAGGACAGCGGCGTTAGCTAGTTGTGGATATAATTGAACATATATATCCTTCATCCATAAGTCCTTGTGTTTCTCACCCCTTTTTACCAGTCCGAGAAAAACCTTGGTCTGATCCCATGGAGAAGCAAGCTGGACATCGGGAGGAATTGTCACGATATTGAAGTCGGAAAGCATTCTCCGGATTTCCATAACGTTCTCGCCCTCCATATGCAGCCCCTGTGCTACCTGCGAAGGCTGATTTACCATCTTGAGTGCATTCATGACCTCTTCATCACATATTTCACGGGCCTGGATATCCCTCTTTTCAAACTCCCGCCGGGTCTTGTCGTTGATCCGGTTGCTTATCAGCATCAGAGAAAGCGGGGTATCCGGATAGGTTTTTTCAAAGCAGTTCTTGTAGTCGGAAAGCTGCGATATAACGTCCTCGATATTGGGATTCCCGACTTTGAGTTCGGTTATAATTGTCCTTCCATCATTATTACGAAGTACCAGATCGAGCCGTCTACCATGCATGACGGCTTGTCGAGAGAAAATATAGAATCCCTGCATGGCGAGATCCGGGAGAAGTATGGTGTAACATCGGCATAAGGCTTCTTCAAACTCAAGTTCGTTTAGATGCATTACAGGCCTCCTTTATATTAATAAATCATCTTAAATGCTCTCGACGCGACCCTCTCCACCGCATGACTGGCACGGATCTCCGTTGTCGTCCACTATGCAGAGCTTTCGATGGCTAAGCCCATGCTGCTTTCTGCAGATACATTCCATGAAGAACTATCATATGCAGTCACTTATATAAGGGAATATACTGACCCGGGCAAGAAGGTATGCCTTGCATTTGCAGGACTAACAGCTCAAGATGTTAAAAAAATTAGGAGTTCATTGCCTTCGGATGTTTTTGGTAAGAGAAATGTCGGAGTGTTAGATACCTCTGCAAACATAGGTGGCGCTAGCGTGTTTTTGTCAGATCTTGAATCTACAAAGGGGTACGAATTTGACAGTGTGATCATTCTTAACTGTAACCTTGGCGTGCTACCAAACAAGGACTTGCCGCAAGAAGAATCCTTTAGAGATATAACGCGATTCTATATTGCCATGACCCGCGCAAAGATAGAACTTATTCTTTCATATTCAGGAAAAATCGCCAGTGTCCTTAAAGACGATGACAGTCAGTATTTTATCAAGGCAAAGTGGACTGACCAGGTTGAGCCAAGCAAAGACATCCAGTATCCTACTTGCTGCATAACATCCCAACAGGCGGCAAGTATGCCAGAGGAAATCATTTTTTTAACAGGTAAGAAATTTCTCTATACTCACTATGCCATAGGAGCAAGCGTTCAGTTGCAGGATCAGATGATGAAATACATAACAGGAACAGAGCTTTTTCGTAATGTCGGAAGGATCAGGCAAAGGTGTGAATGGAGGAATATAGCTTTTGTTGCCATTACTATACTGTCGACACTAGGACATTTTGTGTCCATGCTACTCGCCGGTCCGCACTATTCCGGAAGATTTCCCTTTAATCTTTTCCCAGATATTCCAGAAGAATACTTTACCACGGAGT
Organism: uncultured Lentisphaerota bacterium; assembly: GCA_903872565.1. GTDB lineage: Bacteria > Verrucomicrobiota > Lentisphaeria > Victivallales > GWF2-50-93 > CAIQLG01. Next base: position 8,696 of record CAIQLG010000521.1, read on the forward strand.
CACAGAGACACGGAGCATTAAGAATACAGAGATGTGGCGTATATGCGCTGCCTAAGCGACAGCCCTATTCGCCGCATAACTTTGACTTGGAGATTTCCGGAGGATGTTCAAGCTCTGTGGTATCCATAAAGGGAAACGTTGCTGGAGCTGTTAGCCGGGCGATGACCGGATTCAGATCCGGCGACTTCTTCTTTGCCTCTCTCGGTGTCTCTGTGCCTCTAGCGTAGCGGGTGGTTAAGTAGAGTTAGAAAGATCCCGGGCTTGTAATTATAGTTTGAAGTGCTATAGTACCGGCTAGCACGGTTGAAAAAGGAAAGAGGAGAGAATATGCCAAAGGATTTGAAACAGCACACAGGTCCGTCTGAGATTAAACGTAAAAAAACCAAGTCACTCATCGCACATGACGGACCGCTCTCAGTCTCCGCGATCAATCTTGCCATAATAGAGAATACAAAATATTACACAAAGGATCCCGAACATGAATTCCACCCTGACCAGCTTCCCGGACTACCTGAACGAGTATCACAGGAAAACATCCATGGAGCTGAAGGCAATTATCTCGAAGCAGCCGAAGAGGTCGCGAGAGGAAGCCTACGAACAGTACGACCGTCTCGAAGAAAAGAGTTTGCACAGTTCCCAGAAGGACTTGAACGCAGACGGGGGAAAAACAGAATAGCGAACCATCTGCGTAACGCCCAGACCGAGGCTCTGGTAAAATGGGCAATTGATAACAGTCTCTACATCGATCCCGAAGCATTCAATTCCCGCTGGGTCAGGGACGGCATGCGTGGGGGAATGGAGCACGATGTTTATTATGATCCCAGGCTTGGACGCTGGTGGAAACGCAATTCGGCAATGGCGCATCTCGACTATCTGGAATATCTCCACAGGATGTCGCTGCACAACTATCTCTTTCCCGATACGGCGCTCAGATGCGAGGGGATAACTGAAAACAACTACGGTGAAATGGCGATTGTAATCACACAGCCGGACATCACGGCTATTCGTGGTACGGCCATATCGGAAGTAACCGAAGTTATGCGGAGGCTCGGATTCAACGAATGCAAGGATCCGGATTCGGAGGAACTGCACTTCATCAACTACAGGATCGGACTCAGGGTTGAAGATCTGCATGAGAAAAACGCCCTTGTGGTGCAGGAGAATCCAATCAAGATTTCTGTCATAGACCCGGTGATATATATGGACACCGACTTCAAGCTGAGGCGGCTCGCGAGTCTGAAGAAAGTGAAATGCTGAATCAAGAGGAACTATAAATATGGCTGTTAACAAGAGGAATCCAGGGATAGCGATATTCAGCCTGGACGACATGCTCCAGGAAATATATTTCAACAAAACGGACTGGAACATCGTTAGCATAAGGGATTCGGATCATGCCGCCATACTCTATCAGGATTTCTACGACTGCAGGAGAAACTACGGGGAGATCATAATCGAGACGTTCGACGACATCATCGACGAATCCAGTGTCCTGCGCCGTGCGGATGCCGGACAGGTGAGACGCATACTAGAATGGTCCGAGGGCAAGAACAAAATAGCGGTCCACTGCCATATGGGAATTTCGCGGAGCTCGGCCATCGCATATCTCATCGCCTGCACGAGAATGCCAGAGAGGAAGGCGCTTGAGATATTGGATTTCAGCATGCATTATCCGAACAGGCATATCGTATATCTGGGGGCGAGCATGCTTGGCCGTGAAGCGGTATATCGGGAATGCATGGACTGGTTGGAAGTGGCGGATAAAAAGCTGATGAAAACATATTTTAAAAACGCAAAAAATGACATACGGTATTCATTGAAAACGAAAGCGACATAAAGGATTTCATGTGGAAAACAAGAAAACAAACATCGAGATTTTCAGTCTTGCTGCTCTATCAGGTCTGGTCACCGCTCAAGGGACAGACTACAGCATAGTGAGCATCAGAAACAGTGATCTTACGGAGAGCAGCTATGCCGTATTCGGAAAATACCGCCGGAACTTCAGGAATATCCATGTGGCTGTATTCGACGACATAGAATATCCGCAGGATGGCCTGGCAATTGTCGAGCCGGAACAGATAAAATTGATTCTTGCATGGGCGAGAAACAGGAGAAATATCGCCGTCCATTGCACTGCAGGCATATCGAGGAGCTCCGCGGTCGCATATCTGATAGCCTGCACGAGAATGCCACCATCGGAAGCCATAGGCCTGCTGGATCCGGATCGCCACTGTCCCAACGACCTTGTCATCTACCATGGGATAAAGATACTCAATGATATTTCAATCTATGAAGAATACATGAAGTGGATTATGCGGGCAGCCATCTCGAATGACTGGATTCTGACTATCTGAAATGACTGTGGAATATACTTGTGGAAGCGATGGCAAACATTCCCCTCATGCTAAACCGGGAGCTTCGGGGATACGCCGTGATGCTGGAGAGACAAGCCCGGACAAATCAACTCCAGTCGGCCCTAGGACAAAATATAATATTACCCGTTAAGAAAGTCAAAACAGAAAAGCTCACCGTAGCCCCTGCTGGCTCGGTCGCAGGTAAGGGAAGCGTTAAACAGGGTAACCGCCCTTAACTGATGATACTATATGGGGAAAGAAGGGAAATTCAAGCCCAATTTAAGATCGGTGGTTGGCTCCGATAATAAAAAAAGAATCGGTAATCACGTTTTACTCCGACCGAGATCAGAAACCAGGCCACAACGGAACATCTGGATGTGTTACCGACTCTTATAATAATATCTTCAAAACATCTGAAATGTCAAGCCCTATCAGGATTTCTCCAGCGCGGTGTTCCTATTTCAAGCTTTATTCCTTGCATGTTTTCCATATTCCCTTTCCTGTTGCCGCTCCCGTTCCTTGTTCTTGTATTCCCTGTCTCTTTTTTCCTGATCTTCCTTGTCTTTCTCCATCTGTTCGTCCCGTTTTTTCTCCCTGTATTCCTGATCCTTCCTGTCTTTTTCCATCTTCTCGTCCTGTGCCTCTTCTTTGTCTTGCCGATCCATTTGTTCTTTTACTCTCTGATCTCTCTCATCCTTCGATTCCCCGTCTTTCTGCTTGTAGTCCTTGTAGTTGATCGAGCCTCCGAAGGACTTGTCCGCACAGAAGAAACACCCTGCCAGAACCATCACGCACAACAATGTTTTCATTTCTACTCCCTCCTTTTCAGTATTGTTTGAACTTCTATCTTGTCAGGTTTTTTCAAATCTAGTCCGAATTCAGAAGACGGGTGGCGGCCAGGATATCTCCCCTCTCGACGAGCGCATTGACATGCGATACCAACTGGGACTCCGGCCATATCGTCCATCCATAATAGGGGGCGCAGATCATCAGGATTCCATCTTCCGTCCAGTGCAGGTAGATATCTTTCCAGTCACAGCTAACATGCCACCTCTCCAGTTGTTTATGGACAACGGTGGGGTCGTAGATATAGCCCGGAATGTGGATTATCCAGGACTGCTGGACATCCCCCTGCATGCCTTTCCTGTCGAATGTCAGGTTGGGCACCTCTATGAGGGCTGTGAAGCGCGAATGCAGGACGAGCCGATTGCGGTGCAACGACTGCAGTATCGGCTCGAGAAACTCAAACTTCGCGGACGGGTCACCCGGCATCGCCTCCAGCAGCGGCGCATTGCCCGGTTTTACAAGATAGCTCAAATCCATTTTCTTTATCATAGCGGTTTCACCTCCTCCTCATGCGCATTTCCAGTTTTCTTCATTCTCCGACGATTTCGCATTCAAGAAAATATTCTTTACTCCCTTCAATCCCTTCGGATAAAAAATCTCTTTGACTTATTTCCACCGGGCCAGGCATTTCACGGACACTTATACCGTCAGGCATATACTGGTATATCTTCCTTATCCTCCATGTATATGCGAGATGGGAAAAGGAGGGATAGCTCCTGTTCGGAATCACGTCAATATGGTAGAAACCGAACATGGGCTTTAGGACACATTCTAATATCATATCCGACCACGGACCTTCCTCGACGATGAAATAGTTGTTTATGATAAAATATGTGACTCCGTCATCTGCGATCATATCTATGATTGGGCTGTCATTTGAAGGGTCGCGACGCGTTATGGAGTCGATCCTGATCATCCCCTTCGTCTGGTTGTTCCCCAGCCATTCATGGCCCAAGCAAATATCCTGGTCATATGAGATGACCGTTGGTTTGTCAAACAAGTAGCATCCCAGGTACGCCCTGAACTCAAACCCGCTTTGTAGTTTCCACTTGGCGCCTTTAGGCATTGTGATGTCCCAGAGATCAGCCATCCATATTTTTTCCTGATTCATGTCAGTCCCTCACTTGGTTGTCAAATGTTAAATCTGTACTTCATCTCGGAGATATTGCTTTCCAGTTCGTCCATTCCAAGCATCAGGGGAGGCAGCTTCGGCTCGGGCACCGTCTCCTTCACGAGCCTGCGGATTTCGCACAGCGCCTTGTACACTTCTTCCATATAGCGTTGTTTATCGAATATGAATTCCACATATGTCAGCACTCCTTCCGGAAGATGGCTTGCCCAGTCCGGCTTCCTGCATGTTTCAATGGGGACGGGCACAAGCCATCTGATGCATTCCCCATAGTACATCAAGTAATCCAGTACAATCACACCACGCTCGATGCCACCGCATCCTGGATCGCCACAGCTGCATGTGAATATGAAGTGCTCTCCTTCGCCGAAACACGAGCGGGCGAGCCCCCTGGATGAAACCTCGTTGAGGAATCCAAGCTCCAGTCCCTTGCCGTCAACCAGGAGGCGAATCTCCACATAAACAGTGCTGTCCTGGAAGAGTTCAAAGACTTCCGATCCGTCGTTGAGGTGTACCGTGATCTTCAGTTCATTCAGTTTAAGTTCCATTATTTTCTCCCATGTTACAACTATCCCAAAGGCGGAGGAGGTTCCCATTTTACAGACTCCGCTTTCATGAAATTCTCCATGGCATATCCAATTATGTTGGCCTCGTGCTTCGATGCCGCCACCAGCCTCTTGCCTTCCTCCAGTGCGGCGGAAATGCTTTCCAGATACTCCCTGCGGTCGAATACATAGACATCATATCCACTGGCAGGCAGCCACCATTGACCGTTTTTGTTTAATTCGCGCTGCAGAGGGCTTCGCAAAATCCATGTGACTGTCAAATCCGAACTGTCATGCAATACGGTCGCCTGATCGTAGAATCCTCCGCATTCCGGCTGGCCGCATCCATAACGGGTGCATACGAAAAGCCAGAAATGACCAGTTGCTCTGGTGCTTTCGACGAGCTCTTTAGTATCAATGTCCTGAAAAGTCGTGTTACCGTTAATTTTGAGGCATGGCGTAAACTGCTCGGTGTCCAATGACTCATAGAACTGGGACACAAAAGAGACTTCAATCTTGTCCAGTTTCTTCTGATCTATCCTTATCTGTTTCATCTATCCGCCTCCATCTGGTTCACATGCCTTTCATTATGTATTCGAAAAACACCCTATTTTTTTTGGTATTTTCTTCATTTGTCCGTCTGTTTTGAGGCGGAAACTGGATGCACGGCATGATGCTTATTCAATTCCAGAGAGGCGGCTACCGACCGATGGCAGCACTATTGCAAGTATCCCGATGATATAAAAGAGAGCCATGAAAAAGCCGAACATCGGGCAGATGCGGAACATGGACGCACAGACAATCACCATGAATATAAGTGAACAGGCTATTTTCTTCTGGGATTCCCGTTCCCTATCCCAGCGCATTTGTTCCATCGGGGTTGTCCTGTAGAAATTGATCGAGATATTTGTCTTGTCTGTATTCACGGCATGGTTCTCCTTTTTTCTGCATATATTATACACGTGGTGGTCGGACATCTTGTGTCCATGGGGTATTCGGCAGGATGATATTATCGGACTTATTTTCAGTAGGAGATGGCTCTACAGGCGATGCATTCCCGCAATGTCATCCGCGATTTTCGCGATCTGACTTGCGAGTTCCGCGGGCTTGAGCAGTTTTGCATTTCCGAATTCCGACAGCACCAGCTTGATGATTTCGCCCGGAACGGCTTCCGGCAGATGGAGGACTGCGGAGCCATCCTTGTCGAAAGCCAGCTTTTCGCCCTTCCTGAGCTTGCGCTCCCTTGCATAGTTCGCAGATTCCGGGGCGAGCCATATCTCGACATCCTTCACCTTGCCGTAATCGAAGACATCGCCCTCGATCACGCTGTCTATGATCTTCCTGTCCGGCTCGAATGACTTTTCCGTGATCTCGGCGGATGTTATCCTGTGCACCGCGAAAATCCGCGTGGCGTTGGACTTCAGGCAGTATCCCTTGATGTACCAGGCATTGTTGAAATACGTCAGGACATGCGGCTCCACGCGCCTTCTGGACATTGAGCCATCCGGAGCCCTGTATCCGATGTCAATGGCTCTCCGGCCCTGCCAGGCGCTGAAGACCGTGCTGAAGATCCTGGGATCGATCTCGGTCTTCGCCCCGGATGCCACAATAAGTGTTTTTATGAATGCCGTGTCCAGGAAGTCGGGATTGCTGCCGGCGAGCTGGGTGTCGACGGCCTTGCGGATCTGGGATTTGACCGGCTCGGGGAAAATGTCCTCCGCGACCTTCGCTCCGAACACCGAGGCCATCATATCCTCGTCTTGGAGCGACGGGCACACGAAGTTCCATCCATGGTGGGCGAGATAGAAACCGTTGTTCCTGAAGTCGAATTCTATCGGAGCGTCGAAATCATCCTTGAGCGTCCTGATGTCGCGCTGGATGGTCTTGGCCTTGCATGAGACATTCATATTGCCGTCGATGTCGGACTTGCGGAGCTTCTCGGCGAAGGAGTGGCAGTTCGGATAGCGGTTCTCCTTGAGCTCCGCGACGAGCTTTATAAGACGTATGAGCTGTTTTTTGTTTTCCGGCATGGGGCTAACTTAACATCCATTCCAATAAAAGCAAAAGAGTTTTCCCGTGGGACATGCTTGATATGACATAAAATGTCCATGCCTATCATTTATATTCAGTGGCAGATAAATAAAAGGAGGCAATGTTATGGACAGAAAGAAATCAGTAGTAAGACCCGCCATCGCAATGGGCAAGGAGGAAATGGCGAAGATTTCCGAGGCCATGCTGAAATTGAAGGAGATGCCTGGGAAAACAGAGGGACTGATGTATCTTATTGGTCTGTGCAATTCGAGCTACAGGAAAAGGTTCGGAGTGGAACAGCTCACTGAATCGCACAGGGAGTCCTTCGGAGGATTTGTCGAAGAAGTGTTCAGAAAGATCGTGGATGGGAAAGAGGATGAGGTTTGTAAATTATTGTTCGAGGAGGAATCACAATGACGCTTGAATTCACATGTCCTTCATGCGGTGCTGTGGTGGTAGCCAATGTTGAAGGTGTAACAGAGCTCGCCTGCACGGCATGCGGCAATGTCTTCACGGTTTCCGCATCATCTGTCAGGGAAGCGGTGGACAATAAGCTCCTCGATCCCGCAGATCCCGGGGGCTTCTTCGCGAACTTCCCGCCGGAGGATGACAATCCATGATGAAAAGAAATTAATATAATGGACGATCCCCATATGAAAACACAAAACATCACAGGGCAATCAACAGAGCAAAAAGTGCAGAACCGCTTAAGAAAGGAAGGATTTGAAACCGAGAAACCCAGACAGGACATAGGAGTGGATTTGGATGTCTGGCTTCCTGTGAATCCAGAGAGAAAGGTCTACGTTCAGGTCAAGGGACGAGGGAAGACTCAGAAGAATAAACGATATAGATGGTTCCAGATAAGAACCACAAAGAAACAGAGAGACGATGCGGTGAAGGCTGGATTGCCGGTTTCCGAGGCTTGGCAGAAGAAAGTTGATCTCTGCGACTTCTTCGTGCTGGTTTCCGAAAAATACGAAGAGCATTGGATATTCCCGTCTGCAATAATACACGAAATAGTAAACTTAAATAAGAGCAAACATGGAAAGAGAAAAGACAACATCTCAGGCAAACAGGTGGAAATGGATCTGGACATTAAGCATGACGAGAAGCCACTGACCCAAATCTATGAGTCATATAAAGATAACTTCGCACTTATAAAAGAAAAGTTAAACGGCGTGTAAATGCCATGCATTGGACCGGCCATGAAATGGCATTGCTGATTCCAGTGCTGACTTAATACAGGAACAATGACATGAAACTTCTTGTGATAGCCGACGACGAGCTGATGGATGTCAAACTTCCAGACATCACAGCCGATGTGCTTGTATCCTGTGGCGACCTGCCGGATTCTCTGATACTGAAAGTTGCGGCTCATGCAAGATGCCAGATCATCCTGGCCGTAAAGGGAAACCACGATCTGCCGATGCCATTCCCTGCGCCGATCATAGACCTCCATCTCGGGACGCATGTGATTGACAGCATTATTTTCGGCGGATTCAACGGATGCTGGAAGTACAAGCCTAGGGGGAACTTCCTCTATGAGAATGACGAAGTGTCGCAGAAGCTGTCCTCTTTCCCACCTGTTGATGTGTTCGTCGCCCATAACTCCCCCTCTGGGATGCACGAAAGGGATGGAGACACCCATAGGGGATTCGATGCGTTCAACGAATATATTGCAAGGGCGCATCCGAGGATCTTTTTTCATGGCCACCAGCACATCGATGCCGAGACGATGGCGGGCACTACAAAGGTGCTGGGCGTGAACAGGTACAGGTATGTGGAGCTTGGGTAGCAATTGGAGATTTTTCTTGGTGATATCTCGCATGGTTCGGATTCTCCGGACTTTTCTTACTGTTGACAATCGGTGAGCACACGGGTGAGGCCGAAAATGGCCGCGATGTGTTCTTGTAAAAGGAATGTTGAAAGCTAAAGTGAAAGGCAAGTTGTTGATACTCGTTCTGGAAGAAAATTTTAGAAAACAGTTTCCCGTTTTTGAAAAATAATAATAGATGGAGGTTGAGATGCAAAACGCTGAGCTAATAAAAACAATCATAATTTCTAAGAAGCAGAAGGGGAAAAAATGGGAGAAATTAGAGAAGTTCATTCAAGATTTTAGTGATGACTGTTTTCATCGTACAATGCCAGGAAAAGTTAAATGGAATACAACATCTGGAAATGAAACAGATTATCAAAGAAAGATTTTTGAGTCTAAGACCAGACTTATGCCTGAAAAATCGACAGTTGAGTGGTATGACTTAGAATTGCCTGTAACTTTCTCTGGGAGTGGAAGGAGAGATTGCATTGATTTGATAGGAAAGGTCGGGGATCAATTCCTGCTATGTGAGCTAAAACATATGAAAACGTCTCAAGGAGATAATCCTGTTTATGCAATGTATGAGGCTTTGAAATATTATTATTGCATATTGAAAAACCACCCCAAGATGGACAAATTGCGAACAGTGCACCACGAGGGCAAAGATTGTAAAAAATTCAAATGGGGAGACTTCGCATCAAAACCTATAATAATGGTTGTTGCGAATAAGAATTATTGGGATTGCTGGCTAGCTAAAGGAAAGGGAACGAGATACTCAGATATGTTAAAATCAGAGATAGCCAAAATGGAAGAAATAGGGATAGATGTTAGATTCTACAAGACGGGAAATATTGATGAAATAGCAAACAGAGAGGTAGAGCTTACACCCGTCATATGAATCTCTTTGTCTGACATTCAGCATCTAAATTTGGTGGGAACAGCAGATGAGGCGGAATATATGAGCGGTTTCAGTCCTTCTTGTTCTGCGATACTGCGGCCTTGAACTCCCCGGGATAATTCGCCTTGAGATAGGCCATTCTTGTAATGACTCGCAAACCAGCATGTCGCCGCAGACATGCTCGCCTTGATGGCTGCAACCATGTTGGCCATTCTGAAGCGATCCGAATGATTTTTATGTCAATCGAATAATTCAGACCAGGTCGGCCACTTCGTACAACTCTTGGATAGCAGGCCATTCGTCCGCAATTTTCCGCCATGTCACAGTGCCAATGCGTTGCCCGAACTCGTGCCGGAGTTCGCCCGGTATGTGCGGCCACCCGGCCACCCACGTGCCTGCTCGGTAGCCCCGCACAAGCAGATCTTCGTGGTATTTCAGAGGATATTCATGGCAAATTATCAGGCAGTAGTCTTTTTCTTTCCTACTCTTCCTGGCAAGAGACCATGCGGATTCAAGATTGCGGGAGAGCTGGTCCCGCATCACGTCCCATTTGGCAGATGGCGAAATCAAGTCAAAGCGCTTGCCCTCAATCCAGATTAGAGCCTTCTCGCATTCTATCAGGCAGTCGGCGTGCGTACACCCCTCCAAGGCAAGTCCGCGAGGTAGGTGCTGGGTTTGTCCTGCATCCAGCAACGCCAGGGCGCTGGCTGTCTTCTCCTGGTTAGCCATCCGCCGAAGGGGTTCCCGCCACAGCTTGCCGTCCTG
>CAIQLG010000522.1 GCA_903872565.1 uncultured Lentisphaerota bacterium
ACGGAGTTGCGAATGGTCTACAAGATGCTCGCACCGGCATCGTCCGGTGACTGAAAACCATACAACCTCTTTTTCCACGAATCAAGAAGTCTGAGTTTATTCGCCCTTCCAGCCAGTGACCATCCAGTAACGCCGTTTTTGAACATCTAACTCCGGACAATTTGTATCGCCCTCGTAAATCCCGCCACAGTTTTCGATGACTTTCCTCGAAGCAATATTATCGATGTCGCATGTTATCAATGCTTCTCCTATTCCCAGCGATTTGCAGGCAGGAATTGCCTGCTTAAGCATCTCTGTGGCATATCCTCTCCGCCGGCAACTGGGAATCACCCCGTATCCAATGTGTCCGCCAATTCTCTCAAGGAAATCATTTAGACAATGCCTAAGAGACAGACGCCCTACGATTTTTCCATCAACGACTCCCACAAAAAAAGTATTTGGAACAAAATTTTCAGGCAGGCTGACTCCGCGAGACCATCCTTCAAGTTTTGCCACGTAATTCGAGAAAACCGCAGATTGATCAAAGTCGAATGCAAATGTCCATGGCGGAGTTTCATTCCTGAACTCTTCAACTGCGTCCTTGAACGAAGCTTCATCCTCGCATCGCAGTGTTCTCAATTCCAGACTGCCGATCTTCATATCTTTATAGTTGCTGTATGCCAAGTGTCTCATTTGTTCAGCACCATTTTTTCCGAGAATGTCGAAAACCCGAACTTTTCAAAAGCTGATTTTGCTGTCGAGTTTTCGGTCCAAACGTCCAGCTCAATTCTATCGTAGCCTTGGTGCTTTGCATAATTTATCGCATGTTCAAGAAGCTTCTTTCCAACACCGCTTTTTCTCTTCAGCTTTGTAACGCAAATTTGATCTATATATGCGAATTTCCTTTCACGCATGAATGGATTGCCCGCCCGCGTTATCAGCCTCAGTATGATATAACCGATAACATCCTTGCCTTCGCAGGCTGCAAACACAAAGAGATCCTTCGCTTCAAGTTGACTTCTTATCCAAGTTTCCATCTCCTTGGGAGATGTCTCCTTAAAAACATGAGGAAATTTATCGACATGGATGTCCTGCACTTCCTTATTTAAAGCCAGAAGCATATCCAAGTCATTGACTGTCGCTGGTCTAATCTCCATTGCCCTTCTCCTGCAGTGATTATCACAATAAGAATTAGCCCATCTGGACACTGCCGTCGGCAACGTCAGGAGTAATGTCCTCGTAGTACATTGTGGGCAGTGCGTAGCCGCGTTCAGTTATCGTCTTTACCGTTGGCAAAAAATGTTAATAGTCTGAAATTCATCTTCCTCCAAGAGATGGTTTCCTATGCCGATACTCTCAAGCATTTCGCGAGGCTGGATTATCCAGCGTCCCTCGTTGGATTAATTTCACCTCATCCATCATTGAATTGAAACAGCTTGGGCATAATCCATGTGAAATTCTAGGGGGGTGTTCCATTTCCAGCAATTTAAGAATATTTATCGCCAACTCAATCTCCTCCCAGGCATTGTGCAGTGTGTTAATTTTTTTACACATGCTGCACATTGTTATGATATCATCGGAACGTTCAATGCCGTTCCTGAGAATATCAGGGCTTTCCCTGGATTCAGTCTTGATTATCTGACTCCTAAATTCAATGCAGCTGTCTTCAAGGGGGATGATAGCAAGCTGCAAGTATCTCCTTGTGTCCGGGGAATCACAGCGGAAAAACAATTTAACACCATGTTTGCTTTCGCGTACTGCCTTCAATACAATTTGATATAAATGCGCTGTTTCCATCCCGTTGATAAAATTCCACAATGGCTTCCCTATGACATTATTAGAATTTGTATTTTCCAAGCCATTGTTTTCTTTAACAAATTCCTGCCAATTGCCACTGACCATGTAAATCACATCATTGCTGTCTATCTTGTATATATATATGTCTCGCATTGTTTTTGCTCAGTTATGCTTTACTGTCCTTGTTTTACGTTATCGAGTAGTCCGGGAGGTCTCCCCCCGATGACTCTCACACAATCTTACTATTACACACAAGTTCAGAAAAATCTAGTTATTGGTATCCTTTCTTCACACAAGCTCTAGTGATTATCATATTTTGAATTCGCTCTGTTGAACAGCCTACCGGTGTCTATATTACTTGCTTTCTTCCGATGGCAATCAGGCGCTGGGCATTCAGGCCATCCGGGCCGCCGTTGAAATCGCCGTACAGCTTCACATCCGTGAAACCTGCATGTTCCATATCGAAGATCTTCCTGGGCCACAGCACAGATCAAGAACTGACCCACCCTTTATTTTGGTTAGCGCCAAGACCTTGTCAATTTCCTCTGCGGCATCGGCAAACCGCCTTTCCGGAAAAATAAACGGATACAAATCCCGCCAAAGCGCCCCGTCGTCAAACCATTCCTTCCTGCGTATTGTCTGTCGAGTAGACATTTAATGTTCTCCTGGTTTAGATCGGTAAAGACTTTTGTGTAATTATCTAACCTGTTGAATCCCAACAATTCATATTTTATCAGCCATTGTAATTTCCTCCGTGCCTTGTTACAATGCAACGTATTTGACTAAAACAAGTTAAGACAAACATAGAGGAAAATTTTAATGCAACTTTCTCTCTTTATTTCACGATCAGCTGCCCGAAATTCCACAAGTCGTGGAAGCTGCCGCCTGTGCCGTCTTTTTTCGGGGGTGCGGAGGCGGAGTATTCATGGTCAACCCCGCGTACCCGCTGGCGGCCCATGTTGAAATACCATGGATATCCTGCGGTAGGCTTGCGGCCCGAGATGCCGAGTAGCGTGTTGATCGTCTCCGCCTGGTCGCCCGCCACTGGCACCCGCAGTTCAATGCTCCAATACCCGTCGCCCACGTAGGTTGCCGCCTGGGCACCGGACATCCAGAGAATGTTGAGGAGACCACCTTTGCGATCCGCATCCACGATCGCGCCGCTCGGACTGATGGCGATTTGATAATACGAGTGCCCCTGCGTCTCGATCATCAACTCGATGTTGTCGCCTTCCCAGATGGCATTGTCGTCCGGGTTCCGGCTGCCGATGTTCAGACCCTTGATGTCAGGTTCTTCACAGCGGATACCGAAATAGAAGGCATTGTCGTCGCACCATGCGACGCGGAAGGTGGTCGCCAGCGCGTTGGCCGCTACCGCCCCTGTCTTGAGATCGTACAGGGAATACTCCGGCAGATCCTTCCAGAACGCCTCGTCAAGCTTGCCGTCCAGTTTGACCGTTGGCTTGCCACGGGATTCCGCCGTGAATTTCAGATCCTTGTTCCGCCCCTTGGCCAGCTTGGTGCTCTTCTCAGTCATCGGCTTCTGGCAGTAGTCCGCCACGAGATCTATGCGCTTGCCGTACACCGTGTCCCCTGCGGCCTTTCGGGCGGCATCGAGCAGTTCCAGTGCCTTGCCGATCGGCACCGCGTTATTTTCCATCTTCGACCAGTTCGCCTCAGAATACTCGATTAACGCCTTCATCTCCTTGGCCGCAGGACCGTAGAATTTCTCGTAGTACTCGTCCAGCAGGGCGTTGATATCCTGGTCTGCGTCCCAGTAATAGCGTGACGTCACGTAGACATTCAAATGGTTGAACCCCGGCGCGTGCATGTCGCGGAAATCCGTAGCTCCCGCGATGCCCCCATAGGTCAGTTCTATAAATTCTCCCTGAGAGAGCCCCTTCAGCGAATGCAGATCCTCGGCGATCGCATGGGGGAAATATGCTGGCAGGCGCGATCCGCTTTGCAGGTAATGGCTCCATGTCTGGAGATTCCCCGGTGCCAGCTTCTCCAGCCACCCAGTTCTAGTCTTCAGCACTTTGGCGCGCTCATCAGCGCTAATATACGGCACCCGTTCAACCCCCACCATCACATTCGGACTGAACTTGGAGATTTTTTCCGGTGGCAGCGCATACGCGCCATATGCGCTGCAGTCCACGGTCCGGTCCGGGTGCGTCTTGTACAGCTCCCGGGCCACCCGATCTACAAACCCCCAGACATAATCCGATAAATCGCCATCCGAACCTCGTTCTGGTGTATTCTTGCCTTTGCACAGGTCGCACTGGCACATGTTGCCACTCCAAAACCCGTCATTCGGCATGATGCCGACATATCGCTGGTCAGGATAAATGTCGAACACCGCGCGCGCATATTTCACCGTATATGCAATTAATTCAGGCGAGGAGAGGCAGGAGGTGTAAACGCTGTCATTGGGCGCAGGTGTCCTGTGGTTGCTGTAAAACTCAGGATGTGTCTTCTTGACCTCATCCCGTCCATTTACGCAGTTCAATCCGTGGGGGCCCGGAAGTTCCAGTGAGGCATCAATGCCGGTTCGCAGCTTGTACAGCATGCCATCCCTGCTGCCGCCTATCCAGCTGGGCGCATAGTCTCCCAGATTCCGGTACGGGAAATCGGGTCTGACAGTTTTGTTGACGGGAGCCAGCGCGATCGTTTTCAGCCTTGGAACGATTTCACCCAGATCGCCGGGCATGTACCAGCGCACACCCAGGCTGCGCAGAAACTCGTACACGGCATTCAGCGTCCCGCGCTCGTCAAGTTCCCACATATCGATGATCGGACTGTACCCAGTCCAGTTAGGCGCGGGATTCACCCAATGCTCGCGGGTACGCTCGTCCCAGGCCTTGAGCGCCTGTGGATCAGGATACTGGCGATCTGCGTAATCAGGCAGGGTGAAATCCTTGTCATGTCCAAGGAGCACAAGATAGTCTTTGCCCGAGATCATCCGGAAGGCGCCGCACTTGAGCCCGTCGTCCGAGATGTTGAACTTGTCGGTCTCCGCGCTGCGGCCTACGTAGATGTGTGCTGGCACGTCTGCGCCCGGCGCGTTCGTGATCGCCAGCTTGGCCCCGCTGATCTTTTCGATGTATGTCTGTAGTTCGCCGGCCGCCAGCTTGACCGCTCTGGTGGGCCTGTCCGATATAACGATGTCGGCGCAGGACTTCCCCTCGTCCACCAGTCTGGTTTTGTCAAAATTAAAGATTGTGCAACCCACAAGCATTAAAGCCAATATGCCAAAGCCGCCCAAACACAACAGATTTTTTTCGTGCCTCATATTGCTATCCTGATTTGTCATCTCCACTATCCGGCATGAACCTCGATCCTCCGGGCGATGACAAGTCCATGTCCGGCGCGCTGTAGCCAGGCGTTGGTCGCTGACGGGTCCGAACGCAGGGCGTCATGCACATAAAGCAGTGTGTTGTCGTCCACCGCGATCATGGAGTTGTTGCTGGTGCTCCCCGAATATACCCCGTCCCAACTGATCCCGGGGGTGGCGAACAAGGTTTCGCTCAGGAACCAAGTATGGCCCCGGTCCTTTGAAAAATGGACCGTGCAGTCAGGTCGGCCGGTGCATAGCGCCAGAATACCATTTTTGAGCAATATCAACTTGGGAAGTATCCCGCAGATAGGCTGAATATACCTTGGCGACAAGAATTCGGCCCGGGTCCAGGTGCGGCCACGGTCGTAACTGCGGACACAGTACAGCGGCTTGCCTCCTCCGGTCCGCACGGCGCAAAGCATTTCGCCGTCCGGGAAAATGACCAGCGATGGTTCACTGAAGCCGTCGGTGGGCCCGAATTCCGCCCGCCCCTTATAACCGGCCCCGATTTGATTGTCCGGATTTACCACAAACGAATTCTCGTCGTACTGGGAGCCGCCGGGTTTTATGCTCAGGCGCGGTTCGTAGTCCGACCCGTCCACCGGCACGCCGGCGAAAGTCCAGGTGTGTCCATTGTCGCGTGACACCTGCATGAGCACGGCGTAGCGGTACCAGTTCAGACGTTGCCAGTATTCGCGGTCCCAGTCCCGGATGCCGGAGGTATCCTTGAGATAACGGGCATACACCATGCTGTACAGGGTTCCATCCTGATCCTTGGCCTGTGGGCCAAGGCCAAAATGAACAAACGGCCGCAAACGCGATACCTCGCTGAAAAAGGGTTCAAGGTAAGCTGGTGGACTCGTCAACATGGCTCCGCGCAGGTAGTTGCCGTCCTTCTTGCGATACTCCTCTGGAGGGTCATAGGTGTCCAGCCCTTTGGTCCCGGGGTATTCGACGGTCGTCCACGTGTGGCCCGTCCACGTCTGGCCCAGGTCAGACGAGCGCCAGGTGGGGATTTTGTACACTCCGGGCTTGCCGGGAATTTCAAAGCCATCCCCGAACCAAGCCGTGAGCTCGCGTTCGCCAGTCTGGTATTTCGCGCCCTGTGGAAAGAGAACGGTCTGTTTTTTCCAGGTCAGCCCGCCGTCATGGCTCACGCGGCCGTTGGGCTTGTCAGGCAGAAAAGGGCTTTCCGCATCCCATCCAAACGACCAGTTCAGATAGACAGTCTTGCCGAAGCGGCTCAAGTGGGGATGGACAAAGGTCCCCTCGTCTGGCAATTCATCCTTGGCGACGACGATTTGCGGCGGTCCGATTTCCACCGTCACATCCGCATCTTTTCTTACCGCGGCTTCGCTCGCCAAAACTGGAATACCCTTGTAATGTAACATTTGAGTCTCCTTTTAGATTAATAAAGTTCTAGTATTTTTTGAACTCAATCCACCGCAGCGGAAACTTAATACCACATTTTTCCCCGCGAAACACGCAAAAAACGCGAAAATACAATTTTCCGCATTATGGACTTAACCGGCTATGCCGGGACTAATGTAGCCGCTTCCATCATCTTGCGAATAAAGACAAACAGTTCATGATTTTCTTCTGGCCTTGACGGCCTTGTCCGGATATTCTTTCACGACGCGGTAGGCCATCTGGCACCAGTCGATCAGACGTTGTGCGTCGCCGCGTACCGTGCTGATGTCCTTCATTATTACTTCGCAAGGCATATCGCCGGATTGTTCAAGGCGGGATCGAAGTTCCTGTTCGGCCCGTGGCAGGTCGAGACGGTCCCCCGCAAAACAGGCTGGATTGGGTTTATGGCTGAACACATACCGGTCCTGTGCCTGAGCGGTGGCCTTGGCCACATCGCACCAGGGGCTGATGGATATTTTACGCAAGCGCGGCACTTTGGCCATCAGGTGCATCTTGTTGTGCAAAGGCTCACAGCATCCATAGTAATTCAGTCCGAAGCGGCTCATGACTTCGATCTCGTATTGCAGGGCAAATTCCTCGTGCATGGCCGGCGACACCTCTCCGAAAATCTGCGCCGTGGCTCCGCCCCAGTGGTCCATGAGGCGGATATGCGCCGGGTCATAACCCGGTTGAGGCAGCTCGTCGGTGTAACCCGCTCCACCTTGCCCGGCGTGATCGAGGGGATGGGGATATCCCAGCAGCCCAAGCTCTTCGTACTGGGTCAGGCATGCCTGAACCGCATCGGTAAAGTGGCGCATCAGGGCGTGAAGGAATTCCGGACGATCCACCAGATCCATGAGCACCTCCGTCACCCCGGTCCAGCGCACCAATGTATCCCAGGCCGCGAACCAATGACGGCGCGGACCAGAGGCGCGGACAGGCATGGCGTCTCCGAACAAGCCCTCCAGAAATTCCCGGCGGGCCAGGGTGCCGGCCTCGTTATGATACACTCGCGGCATTTGGATTTTTTCGATATCGGCAAAATCCTTGATGGCCGACTCATAGTGATGTGAACGGACGCCGGAGGCACCCTGCGGAATCTGTTGCTCACTGATTTCCACGCCATAGCCATCTCCGACGATTTCCAACGGAAACCACCAAGTGTCATCCACAACCTCGTCACAGACCAGATGCCGTGCCGTGAACAATTTACGGCGCAACTCCTGTTCGATCGGGCGTAGCTGGGCCTCTGCGCACTGCGGACGGAGCTCGTCCACCTGGTTCTCGAACTCACCCCATGGAATCTCCATTATCCACAGCATGGGCCGCTGCGGCCTGAGGCTGTTAAGGCTTTTCCAGCCATTGATCTTCTCCTGCTGTTCCGGCCTTCCGGCGATGCCGGCCAGTTCGCCGGCCAGCCGGCGGATCAGGTCGCGTTGTTCTGATACTGTCATGTGTGTAATTCCTTTTTCGTTATCGTTATGTTAATGCTGATGCAAACTGATACTTACGGCCTGATATTCCCGCGATGGGTCGGAGTCATGGCCCCCCATTTAAAAACACGTTCGGCGTTTGCATGGGCAAGCAGTTGCAGTACCCTGTCCGGCAAGTGCAATTGCCTGATAAAACGGGCGTGACATAAAAACGCCTCAACCGCATATGCGTCAAGCGCACCAGGCGTGATCGTACCATCTGTTCCAAACAGTATCCTTTCGGAGTATTTCAAGAAGAACTGACGCAGGACTGTGCGATCGCCCTCATAAAGATCGTCCGCCCAGCGTAGGACAAAAGTGCAACTGGTGTCGATATGCAGATTTGGATACTCGTCAAACAAAACCGACAGGCGGTCAAGCCCCAGATGCAACTGGTGCGCGCCGATCACCGACAATGCGGGATATTTGCGCGCCACCTGCAAGGTCGCCTGCAGCAAATGTTCATTGGAGGTTTTAACTCCGTTCTTGGCCTCTTTCCAATAGGATCGGTCCCCGCCGCCATGATATGGCGAAGCTCCGGCCCGCTGGGTGACATGCCACAAGACAGCGCGTCCGGCCTGATTGAGTTTGGCGAATACGGCGCTCCATTCCGGCCCGAGCCAGATCTCAGGATCCGCCTCGCCCTTCATCAGAGGCGCATTATGCAGCTTGATCCCTAACGCGCCACAATCCAATGCGCGTTGCGCGCCGTCCGGATCTGGTTTGTCGAAGGGCATCCGGTACAGCCAGCCGAAACGCGGGTCGTGTTCGGCGACATCCTGACAGATAGAAAACGCGTTAGCATCCTCCACAATGGCGACCATGCGTCCGAGGCGGTAGGCATCCAGGGCGATGAAGCATTCATCCAATGCCCGGTAGAGCCGCGCAGGGGTCCACTGGTCTTCGGACAAATGATTGTGGCAGTCCAGCCAATAGGCCTCGCTGGGCTGGAAGTGAAGGCCCAACCCCTTGGAAAAACCGTTATCCGCTGTTTCACGATCCTGAACGTCGGGAGAATGAGGATACGGCTCAAAGTTTTCATTTGTTTTTGAAATCTTATTCATCATATACCTTTCTTTATCATGTTTCCCGTTCCCATGACGGCCTCGTCCGGCACCCGGCAATCGCTTTTTGCAACCGTCCACGGGGACGAAACTTGACTCTGAAAATCCAGCCGATGCCTATACGATAGCATCGTTTTTGAGTTGTGTATCAGCAGTTTTTAAAAAAGGTTTATTTTTAAATCGGAGCTGATATCGTATTGACCCCGATTTTATTCTTGTCCGGCTTGTCGGAAAATCTGACATTCTTGATGCCAAGCTGCGTTACATGCCTTCTACCCGCCGCCGGTTTCCAAGGTAGCATCTGCTCGTTCCATGGATCAGAGATCGCCAGGTTCTTGGCTTCCAGGGCGGAATACACATCCGCCAGGTCGAAATGCAACAACACTCCTGGCAGCATGCAGGAAATCGCTCTCGCGCGGATCAAATGAAATTCTGCATGTGACTGGTCACAGGCATCGATTCGCCCACCCCACGGGGATCGAAAAAGCCATTGCGTTGTCCCGGCGAGAGGGTAGGGCGGGGGGCACGGGCGATGAAGAAATCCGCCATCTCCAGCCCCGCGGCAAGGAATCCCGGCGGGATCTGCTCGCTGTCCTGTGGTAGCTTGTTTTCGATATTGTGTTCATTGCACAGATCAGTCGGCACCATCGGATGCCGTACCGCTACGTATTGTCGCCGCTCTTCCTGGCTGATAGGATCGTATATGAGTACGACATAACCCTGCTGAGCCAACGACTGGCAGAAGGTCTGGTAGGCAACTGCCGCCTCACCTATCAACGAATGCTCGCAGGCGCCAGCGCCCTGCCGACAGGACGCGCACCTGTTTTACATAATACTCATTGACCATATGGAATGATCTGTGACATGTGGAATTTACTCCCCATTTCTGCGTCAGCGGGTGATTTCCCCAATATCAATGATCCGCCGCTCCGCCATCGATTGTTCGGCGGCAATGCCCGCGATGGCGCTCCAATAGCCGGCCTGGCTGTCCGCGACGGGAGTCTTGCCTGTCTCGATCATGTCGATGAAGTCCAGCATTTCCAACTCGAAGCCTTCTCCATGCCCCTCCAGATTGTAACTGATCACGTCCTTGCTGCGCCTGCGATGGATGATGATCTCCTCGCGGCGGCGGCTCACGTTGATACGGCCACCAGTGCCCAGGATGCTGAATTCCCTCTCAATCCCGGTTTTCACATAGAAAAGCGAGATGGAATATTGGGCGCGCCTGCCATTGTCGTATTCCACCTGGGCCATGACATTGTCACATATGTCGACAGCCGGATCAAACACGCAGCGATCCCATATATACCCGTCGCAGTCCTCGCAGTCTTTATACAGCCTGCGGTCGGAATCTTCCCCGCAGATGTCCAGGAATTCCAGACACGTTGCGGCTTCATGACATGTCGAACAACGCCGATCAGCGCATTCGCTGCGGGCCTTGTAGACATCACGGCCACCGATTGCACAGACTGTCTTGGGATGCCCATCTGCAATCCAGTTGATCAGGTCCAGTGTATGCGTCCCCTTCTGGAGCATGATGCCGCCGCTTATGGCCTTATGGCGGTGCCACCGGTTGAAATGATTGCCGCCTTCCAGTGTTTCGACAGCGGAAACCATGACCACATCGCCAATCTCCCCGCGACGCAGAATCGGGATGAGCTCGCGCATGAAGTCGGTATAACGCAGACAGAGTCCCAGCTGCAGCCGTTTGCCGCTGCGTTTTTCGGCATCCAGCATGGACTTGAGATCGGCAGGTGTCAGCGCCATGGCTTTCTCGCACAATACATGCTTCCCAGCCGCGAAGGCTCTGATGGTCAGTTCCGCATGCGTGTTGCATGGGGTGGTCACGATCACAGCATCAAGTTTCGCCTGCTTTAAAAACGCGTCATAATCTGTAAATGTCGCGGCTGCAGGTGCATATAGCGACTGAAAAGCCGCAAGACGCTTGGGGTTGATGTCGCAAATCGCGGCAAGCTCCGCACGGTTGCGGACATGTTTTGACTTGATGAGAGAGTCGGCGAAAGTAATAGCCCTGGCACCGGTTCCTACAATTCCAATACGTTTCATATCATTTTCTCCTTAGTTGTTAATGTTGTTAAGTTAAGCCTGAATTTGAGTAACTCGGGGAATCTCCCCGAGGAAAGTCGCGGGGTGGTACCCCGCGTTACTTGACTTAACTTAGTGACATTCCCTTAGTTGTTGTTCCCTAACAGCTCAAGCCCTGTGTGGACGGTGGATGATCTTCCCTCCGCCGGACAGCGGCGTGTAGGCAAATTGAACTATGACATTCGAGCCCATTTTCACTTCAGCTCGGAAATGTTGACTATCCTCTTCTCCTTGATCGACAACTCGGCGGCCATCGGGACGAGCAGGCTGTCACGCCCCATCTGCGGAGTCACAAGCGGTTGTTTCCCGCTGATGATGCAATCGGCGAAATCGCGAAACACTCCGCCTCTGAGGAATTCATCTTTCATCATTTTGATGTCCTCTTTGTCGCCGTTGGCGCGCTCGACATGGATGATCTCATCGTCCGTGACGTCGAACGTGATCTTCCCCTCGGTGCCCCAGATGCCGAACTCCC
>CAIQLG010000523.1 GCA_903872565.1 uncultured Lentisphaerota bacterium
ACGACACCCGATGCGGAGCAGCAAAAAATATTGGATTTGCTTGGTATAAAAATCAGGTAGCCAGTGATTTGAAATGAAAATCCGTAGTTTGTGTTCTATCCATCAAGGGGTTATGACGATTTAATTAAAGTAATGTCGGCTATATCTTTTCCATTTCCCTGGTACGGCATCTTTGGCTAGCTTTGCATATACATATCCGTCACATGCCCAAAAACTTATTATTGCTGTTACTATGATTCCTCCACGTAACATTCTTACGGGATTGAATTGATCACTAGAAGATTTTTGTCCTGGATATGCACCAGAGGTTTCAACACCATCTTCATTACGAAAAGCATGGCATGTCTCCCACATTATTTTTTTATCATATGCATTATTTATAAATGACGATACCTCAAAGGCAGGGTTACTAACTTTTCCACTTTTTGTAATTGTTAATTTAACTTCTGTTACTGTATAATTATCTTCACAGCATGGCAAATCTTTTCTAATCCTTTGATCAGATGGTTCATCTGTAAACCAAGTGGGTTTACCATACATTAAATGAGTTGTATCTAGCCATACATCTTGGTTCTCTCTGGGGGATGGATACCATTCCCTAGGAGCAGATGCATTCCCTAATATATCGTAATTATTTATGTTTGAATTTAAACAAAAATTATAAAGATTTAAGCCACCAGTCTCTTCTTCTATACTATCTCTTCCCGTCCACCTCCCCAGTTCCGTCAATCGACATCACCGGCAATGGCCGGTACAACATTGGAAACGAAGAAAAGCATCAACGCCACTAAACACGTGTACGGTTTTACCGATATGAAGCGGAGCGAATGGCGGGCATTTCGTGATAGTCGTCCTGAAGAGTCAAAGCTTGTAACCGGTTGGTTTCTGCTGGCATGCATGGCAAATCTCCTGTAATTCCTGTAAATATTCACTAACCCATGTGTCAAATTAACCTTCCCAAATAAATCTTCAAGGAAATCTTGAAAATGATTTCCTGCATAGGCGCATGAACCGACAAGTCCTGCGATCGCTTCCTGATTGGCCTGGTGCTTACGCTGCTCGGCTGGATAACAGGGGCGATGGTGATATGCACGAGGAAGGAAAGCTGAACCACAAGTTTGCCTGATCCAATTCACATTCAGCCCACCCTGGGAAGATCCTCCCATCTTGTCGTGTAGTGCGGGGAACATTTTCTGCGCGACATGGCCCAGGGCTTGGCGATGAACGGCTTCCTGCCGGAAGCGGCGTGAGTTGTCGGAATAGAAGGATAAAAGGGGCTGGCTGAGAGGAGCATGGATAAACACAATACAGCCAGCCAATTCAGAGCGGCAGAAGAAAATGGTCTCAGGCGAATTTCAAGGGCAGGGTCAGACGCGAAATTATTAGGAGAATAGCGGTACCTGATAAGATCATGGATTTGTTCTACTTCCCACAATCTATCCATATTTGTCAGAAGCTAGAATCCTATTTTGCCTTCTTCTCCGCCTTGAACGTTGACTCGTCGCCGAGATGGAAACTGAACCATCCTTCCATCCTGTCCCCATTTGCAACCACCCATCCTCTGCCGCTCACATCATCGCCTTCGTCCCACCCGGCGAAAGAGAATGCGAGCCGTTCCTGATCCGCTAATTTTTCAATCCGGCAGTCGATCTCCGCCTCGACTTCGCCAAAGGCGAATGTTCCGGTACCGCCTGGTATGACTTCCAGATGACCGGGGGCAACGAGGTCAATGAAGTCCCGATCCCACATTGACATCTCGGTTATCCGCCAAACACCGGTGTATTCAGGTTGGATCTTCATTGGTATTATAATCCTTCATCTTGTTATTCAGTTACTCATAGCTTCTGTGGAAACGTCCGATCATGCCCTGACATTCATCGCGCCCTCGATCAACGCCATCTGAACCTCGAGAGCCCTGACACGCCTGCGCAGGGAGAGACTTCCGTGGATCAGCTGGAAAATGACGGCGACAAAAAGAAATGAAAATGAAAACATGAACAGAGAAAGCCTGAGCCAATACATCGTCGTTTTTACCATGGGCTCGTAGGCATATTTGCCGATGAATCCATGTTGTTGCATTTTCACGTCGGGCACTTTGAATATTTCCTTATATTCCTTCCATGAGTCCGCCGTCCTGACTTTCATCGTCCAGGCCTCGCTTATGTCCTTCCACTGCAGGATGTCATCTATTCTTCTGTCGCAGCTGTCTATGTCAGGCTTATGCAGCCCCGCCATATCCAGCGCCGAAATGGATGCAGACTGGAAAGGCTGATGGAACAACGTACCGCCAAGCAGGGAGAACATGACTCCGGCAAGAAAGAGGATGTAGAAGAACCGGTAAGAACTTTTCAGCATATTGAAATCCCTCTTCGTTTGATTTGACTATTTATCCACTGTTTAGACATTACTCTTGATTTAGACTATCGCCTAATCTGCTTCTCAATCCGCTCCACTTCCTACTTGGCAAATACTGTGATTTCCGTGACCGGCCTGTTTGCTTCCCTTGGATCGCCTTTTGTGATAAGCCTGACAGTCCCATCCGGGTTTTCCCAGTAAAATTCTCCCTGTTCCGCGTCAATTTCCACGGGAGATCCGCAGATTCCGTATTCCTTCACAATTCTTTCCCACATCTCCCTTGTAATGGATACGTCGGAGAAACAACGGGAGCTCTCGCCAGTCTTCTGCTGGAGCTTCCTTATCCGTTCCGGATCAAGTTTCGAGACGATGGACATATGTTCTGAGAACTCCCTTGCTACATGTTTTTATCCAGCCTTCGCGCCAATGCCTGCAACGGCCAATGCTGTTCAAATAGATGAACCAGAAATTGCATTATTTCTTCTTCTCGGAGTAATTGTCCTTCTCCTGCTCCAGCGCCATTCCGACCCAGTCTAAATCAATCGGTGTATATCCCTTTGTAGTGATGTCATCGCACAGCATGAGCCATTTCAGATGGTCCCATGATCCGTTGTTTTTCTTCACGAAATCCGCAAGCATCCCGGACTTGACCAGATTACGGAGGTTGCGTTCATTTGCACTGCAGCATTCGATCCCGTCCCAGGACTTGTCCGTCGATTCCTGCACAGGTTTTGATTTTCTTCTCTTGAGCATAGGTGCCTCCTTTCATTGTTGCATCAGGTCATATAAAATAAAAGATAATGCAGGCGCGGTAAATTGCAATTGCCAAATAAGTCCGGCAAGGACTGACCAGTGCTATCAGAGACTGGCCAGGATGTTCGGGCTGGCGTAGGCAAGTATTGGGGTAAAGGGCTGGCTGTAATGGCTGGTCCTTTTTTTTAGGAGGCTACCAACATCAGATTCGCTTACAAGCATCGCCCGAATGCTGCTGTTGGGAGTTGTATTACTTTTCTTTGCACGGGCGGTGAACCTGACCACATTCAGAGTTCGCGCAGTCTCCGGGCGGCCGCCTTCACTGCTTCGACACTTACAGAATCATCCTCCCATCGCTTGAACATCTCCGGTTTGATCTTCAGGTCAAGCGCATCCTCGCCAAGCATCATGTATAGGCCGCCAATGCGGCATTCGTTGTGGCGCCCGCAGCGCAGGCAGGGCGGCACCTCGGTCTGGAAACGTATGACATCCTGGATACTGACCTGAAAGAAATCTCCAAGCAAACGACGCATTTGCTGCTCTGCGCCATCCAGCTTCATCGCGCCGTTGACGATTAGCACCACGGGCTTGCCTGCGATGGGAATGGTCACATGGCGGTAGCCGAAAAAGCGTTCCAGGAATGAGTAGCACAGGCCGTTGATCCCGTCGAAGTAGACTGGTGTGCCGATGACCAGCGCGTCCGCTTCACGAATCGCCTCGTACCACGGAAGCAGATCATCTTCCAACATGCAGCGCTGTGGCCGGGCGCATCGGGCGACACATCCTTTGCAGCCCGAGTAGGTCAAATCCGAAAGTTTGACAAACTCCGTATCCTGCCCGGAGCCTTCGAGAACGGCCTTGACCATGCGGTCCACATTTCCTTCGCGCCCCACACCACCTGAACTGAATCCTAGATAATCTCGGCGGAAGTCTTTCCGCACGAGATTATCTACTGGAAGTCACATTTTAAATTTCCCATTTTTCTTAACTTTTTTCTTTTGAGGATCATTGTGTTCTTAT
The DNA here is from genome assembly GCA_903872565.1 of uncultured Lentisphaerota bacterium. Lineage (GTDB taxonomy): Bacteria > Verrucomicrobiota > Lentisphaeria > Victivallales > GWF2-50-93 > CAIQLG01. The sequence continues at coordinate 4,129 of CAIQLG010000523.1, forward strand.
CTTCGATGAACCACTCGAGCTCATCTCCTTTTTTCAGATCCATTGCTTCGACCATCACGACAGGAACGGTTACGCAGAACGTTTTATTTGTTGGCCGTTCGATTTTCTGAAGTTTTACTTTATATCCCATAAGCTCCTTTATTATTTGCCAATATACATGCTCTTGCATTGAAATGCCT
>CAIQLG010000524.1 GCA_903872565.1 uncultured Lentisphaerota bacterium
AGAAAAGGCAAAGACGCATGGAATTTGAATGGAAATAAAAAAAGGCATTTTGAAAATTATGAATGCATTATTTTCTGCATATCTTCTTGATTTGCAACAATCCAGCAATCCATTTATCCAATAATCCATGGGACGATACTGATTATTTTCAACAATACTGTAATATTACAACTATGGCGATAAGAAAGGACCGAAACATGTCAGCGAGTAAATCAAGGGAACATTTTCTAGGGATCAACGGAAGTACAAAAATGAATTGTGCGCAAGCGGTAATCGCCGGATTCAAAGATAAGTTCTCAATCGGCGATGAGGCTATTGCCAAATTCGCTTCATTCGGAGGTGGAAAGGCTCCGAAAGGACGGTGTGGAGCTTTGCATGCGGCTCAGTTCATTCTGGGAGGAAGTCAGACCAGAGAAGCAAAGAAATGCGAAGAAATATTTTTACATGCCGCAGGATCCAGCAAATGCAAGGAAATACGCGCACTGAAGAAGCTGTCCTGCCTGGGCTGTGTTGAAAAGTCAGCGGAGATTCTTGAGAGGATTCAGTTTTGAAAACTTTTTTTCGAACCATCTATAAAACAGGAGTAATATGAAAAACCGTAGGACAATATTGATGCTGGCTTCGGGACTGTTTGTGCTGTTCCTCCTGATGTGGATGTCGGGCATCTTCCATTCAAAGGTTCCTGCTGGCGCTGGTCGGCAGCAGGTCCGGAAGGTTGAAGGACGCATCGTCCCAGTTCATCTCGTCAAGATGCCATTGATGGAATCTGCGGCAGGGAATGTACAGGCTGTCCATGAGACGACCATTTCCTCAAAACTCCTTTCCCGCGTAATGGAAATGAACATAAAGGCTGGGCAGGTAGTAAAAAAGGACGAAGTCCTCCTCAAGCTTGACGATATTGATCTGCGCGCAAAGTTGCAACAGGCCAAATCAAGCGTCGTAATGGCCGAGGCCGCATATAACCAGGCAGTTACCGATGAGAAAAGACTTGGTTCACTGGTAAAGTCCGGTGCCGTAAGCCAGCAGGAATATGACAAGACCGTGACAAAGCTGATGTCCGCCGACGCAGAACTCAAAAGGGCCAAGGAGTCCGTGAACGAAGTCCAATCCATTCTTGACTATGCGACGGTGCTTTCACCCATGAACGGGACTGTGATCGACAAGAAGGTCGATGTCGGCGACACAGTGGTTCCCGGGCAGCCTCTCATCAGGCTTTTTGATCCGGCTCGCATGCAGATGGTGGCAAGCGTAAGGGAATCGCATGCGATCAGGTTGAAGGTAGGACAGGAAATAGGTGTAAAGATTGACACATTGAACAAAGTCTGCAAAGGCACCGTGAGCGAGATAGTTCCTGAATCAAGCTCCTCAAGCAGGACTTTCCTGGTGAAGGTCACCGGGCCGTGCCCGACTGGAATATATTCCGGAATGTTCGGGCGCATCTATATTCCTCTGGCTGACGAGCAGGTGCTGGTAATACCTTCAAATGCGGTAAAAAAAGCCGGACAACTGGAAATGGTTGATCTGGCTGATAAGGGAAACGCCGTCCGCAGAGCCGTAAGGACAGGCCGGACTTTTGGCGATGATGTCGAAATACTTTCAGGACTAGGGGAAGGCGAGAATGTCGTGGTTCCGGACAGCACCGCACCGGTTCAGGAGGAAAACAAAGATGTCGGAAAATAAGGACATTCCCAAAATGAAGGAACACAACATCACTGACAGTATCATTGGTATATTCCTCAGGTCGAACCTGTCGCTGGTACTGATCATTCTTGCGTCATTGATGGGGCTTGCAGCGTTGTATCTGACTCCACGTGAGGAAGATCCACAGATAGTCGTGCCACTGGCGGACGTATATGTGAATTTCCCAGGGCACTCCTCCACCGAGGTGGAACAGCTTGTCACTACGCCACTTGAAAAGATCCTTTACCAGATAGACGGCGTAGAATACGTATATTCCATGAGCCGGGAAAACCAGGCTGTCATAACCGTAAGATACTATGTCGGCGAGGACAGGGAACGCAGTCTCGTCAAGCTGAACAAGAAAATCCAGGAGAACCTTGACATCGTGCCTCCCGGTGTGACCGACTGGTTTGTAAAACCCGTCGAGTTAGACGATGTCCCGATAGTGACCCTGACATTGTCCTCCTTTACCTCCGACGACATGATTCTGCGCCGCGTTGCAGAGGAAATCACACAGCATCTGGCGGCGGTGAAGGATGTCTCAAGGGCGTATGTGATAGGAGGCAGTCCGCGAGTGGTCCAGATACTGATGGATGCTGACAGGATGTCGGCATACAATGTTTCTCCTCTTGAACTGCAGCGTGCAATAAGGGGAGCCAACCTCAGCAGGACTGCGGGCGATTTCCGGAGCAGGGACAATCTGATCGAGGTCGAGGTCGGCCAGCCGGTCAGCGACTCCAGGCAGCTCCGGGAGATTGTCGTCGGAGTCTTCGATGAACGTCCGGTATTCCTCAAGGATGTCGCGGATATATCCGATGGTCCGGACGAGGTTGGCAGCTATGTCAGGTTTGGACATGGGCCAGCAAAAGGTTTCACAAAAGACGAAGATTTCCCGGGAACTTCCATTGGGGAGGTGCCAGGCGGGAACAACAGCAGTTCGGAACCATGTCCGGCGGTGACCGTCGCGATCGCCAAGAAGAAAGGCTCGAACGCAGTCTGGGTCGCCAATGCCGTGTTCGAGGAAGCGAAGCATCTTAAGGAATCAATCGTGCCCGGGGACATGGAGATGACCATTACCCGCAACTACGGCCTGACCGCCAACGAGAAGGTCAACGAACTCGTATGGGGGCTGGCGATAGCGATTCTCATAATCGTGGTGCTCCTTACATTCGGGCTTGGCTGGCGCGAGGCGCTTATCGTTGCACTGGCTGTGCCGGTCGTCTTCGGTCTCACCTTGGCGGTCAACCTCCTTTGCGGCTTCACAATAAACAGAGTTACTCTCTTCGCCCTCATACTGGCTCTCGGCCTTCTGGTGGACGATCCGATCGTGGATGTCGAGAACATAGCAAGGCATTTCTCTCTCCGCAGGAAGGCGACAAGGCGCATAGTCCTGGACGCTGTCTCCGAAATACGTCCACCTCTCATAATTGCGACTCTCGCAGTGATAGTAAGTTTCCTGCCGATGTTCTTCATCACCGGAATGATGGGTCCCTATATGCGTCCGATGGCGCTGAACGTCCCTGTGACCATGCTCATGTCGATGATTGTAGCCTTCACGATAACACCGTGGCTCTCGTTCCACCTGCTGAAGAGCAAGTATGGGACGGGCAACGGACCAACGCACGGCGAATCCGGTGGGATGGACGAGGTTAGGAAGACACGGCTATACAGTATTTTTCATCCGATGATGGAGCCTCTGATCCGTACTCGGAAACGCTCCTTTCTCTTTCTCGCGGCAATAGTCGCTCTCACAGTCTGCGCCATGGGGCTTGCGGCCTTCAGGAGCGTCCCGCTTAAAATGCTTCCCTTCGACAACAAGAACGAACTTCTCCTCGTCCTCGACTTCGACGAAGGCACGACCCTCGAGAGGACAGATGCCGCCATCAGAGATTTCGAAAGATATCTTTCTGTAGTTCCGGAGATCTCCGACTACACCAGCTATGTCGGCCTTTCTTCTCCCATGGATTTCAACGGCCTGGTCAGACACTACTATCTCAGGAAAGGCGACAACATCGCGGAGATCAGGATCGATCTGGCAGGCAAGAATAACCGCTCACTACAGAGCCATGGCCTCGGACTCCGCATCCGCAACGAACTACAGAAGATCGCCGACAAGAACCACGCCAAAATGAAGATCGTCGAGACTCCTCCGGGGCCGCCCGTGATCGCAGGCGTAGTGGCGGAAGTCTATGGAAAACCTTATGACAGCTATGAGGATCTTTTGCTTGCGGCCGACACCGTCGAGACCCGGCTTGCCCTCGAACCGGGAGTCGTGGATGTGGACGACATACGAGAAGCGTCCATGAAGAAGTTCATATTTGTAACCGACAAGGAGAAGGCTGCAATTAATGGAATAAGCACCGAGATGATAGCCGACACTATGAAGATGGTCCTTTCCGGAAGCACGGCTGGCATTGTCCAGAAGGAGACGGAAAGAAATCCTTTAAAGATCGAACTCAGGATTCCAGTGTCACAGCGAACCAGCGCCTCGGATCTCGCGAGGATATATGTGAAGGGCGACACCGGACACCTTGTTCCGCTTTCGGAACTTGGCAGATGGGAGTCTGTGCGCGTGGACCAGCAGATCTACCATAAGAACCTCCAGCGCGTCGCATACGTCTTCGCTGAAACTGCAGGGCGTCCACCGGCGGACGTGGTTGTAGATGTCCAGAGCGACAGGGCGAAATATGGAGATGCCACAAGCATATCAAAACGAATTGCTGAAGGGAACGGATGGATGACTGATGCTTCCCCAAGACTTGTATCACACCGGACATTTCTCTCTAACGGCAGCGGCATAAAGTGGGCGGTGCCGGACAATTTCAGTGTCACCTTCTCCGGAGAGGGCGAATGGAAGATAACTCTTGACGTGTTCCGCGATCTCGGGCTTGCCTTCGGCGCGGCACTGATTGGAATATACATCCTGCTTGTGGCGCAGACATCCTCCTTCACCATCCCGGCAGTGATGATGGCGGCGATACCTCTGACCGTGTTAGGTGTGATGCCTGGATTCTGGTTGCTGAACCTGCTGGGGGCACATTCTATCAACGGATATCTGAATCCGATATATTTCACTGCGACTGGCATGATCGGAATGATTGCACTCTCTGGCATAGTCACCAGGAACTCCATAATCCTCGTTGACTTCATACACGCGTCGCTTTCGAGGGGCAGAACGCTTTCTGAGGCGATCATGGAAAGCTGTGTGGTAAGACTTCGCCCGATACTTCTCACGGCAAGTGCCGCGATGCTGGGAGCCGTGCCGATCATTATAGACCCTATTTTCTCCGGACTCGCTTGGGCGCTTATATTCGGACTTTTTGCCTCCACCATTTTTACCTTGTTCGTAATTCCTGTCACATACTGGCTTATTTATGCGGACAAGCCCGGGCACGGAGCCAGTATAGCCGCTATGGATAATGAGTAAGTCAAGGAGGGGATGGTCAAGAGTTATTATTATGGTTTTAGTTAAAACTGACAACTAACGAATACATGGCATGCGAGTGATCTGCAACCTGCTAGACTAAAAAGATATTGACATCTCCCTTGGACATGTTATAGTACTAATTCAATGTCATAATAGAATTTTCCTGGGAAATACTTGATAAATGAGGAAGAACATAAAATTCTCACTGGTTCTCGCGTCATTATATATTGTCGCGGTGCTTGTCATTCCCAGTCTGCACATTACAGGGAGTATATGTCCGCATGACCACCAATCTTCAAGCCCCGCATATGGATTAAATTTTCGCTGCATGGAGTGTGGGCATAACACCCTTGATATTCGTCGGCATATACAGACGTCAGTATCATGCTGCTGTCATTCCACGACATGGGCACATACACAATATAATAGTGATGTCGGACAAGTTATTTTAAAATCCGGACACGACTGCCGCTCTGGCGACTGCCCGATTTGTCAGTTCATTGCATCTCTTTCGGTCGTAAAGAGTGCGGAATTCATATCCCTCGACAAAGATTCAATCACAATGGAATCAAACACTGATTTCATTGCTCTTTTCCTTTCAAAGAAAATAAATCCCGCAAATCCTACTACGGGACCCCCTCTCATATAAACCTCCAATGATATCTGCATAGCTATCATCTGAAGGCTCTTCCAAATTCTAGCGTTCAGAGCTGCATTTATCATTCCATCAACCGTAACATCTATGGAGTTCCGGCTGTCCTATTCGTGTTTCCATGTCCACTTAACAAACAAAATATTTTATGTAGGGTAGAAATGATGAATAAAAAATTGATCATGAAGATTGCGAAGTTGAAAGATGGCGGGGATTCTTTGGCATACAGTAATCCCATTTGGAACTGCCGTTGGAGTTCACAGCTTCAGCGTGTTTTTTCAGCACTTAATCGAAAAACGGAGTAGGCATATGGTAGTGAAAATAAAAGATCTGAAAATCGAATATTGCATTGGGGGTGAATCCTTTGCTGTATTGGATATTCCGAGCTGGGAAGTCAACGAGCATGAACAGGTCGCGATCTCAGGACCATCGGGATCTGGCAAGTCAACTCTTCTCAATGTCATAGCTGGACTGCTTCCATCCAAGAAAGGATCAGTGCAAATTTGCGGGCGGGAACTTGCCGGTACAGGAGAGGCGGAACGCGATCATTTCAGAGCTGAAAATGTCGCATACATTTTTCAGACTTTCAATCTCCTCCAAGGATACACGGCTCTGGAAAATGTTCTTCTGGGAGCGACCTTCTCTTCGCAAAAAACAGATCGGGGACAAGCGAAGAAACTTCTGGAGCGAGTCGGGCTGAAATCTCGGTTACGACATTATCCTTCGGAAATGTCCATCGGAGAACAGCAGAGAGTCGCCATAGCGCGGGCGTTGGTAAAGAAACCAGGGCTTATCCTCGCCGATGAGCCGACCGGCTCACTCGATCCCCATCACGCCGGCGAAGTGATCCGTCTTCTCCGCGAAGCGTGCTCGGAAAATGGCTGCGCTCTTGTCACTGTAAGCCATGAAGCCAGCATCGTGGCATCCTTTGATATTCGTGTGGACTTTCTCAAACTCAACCGCGCCTGTGACATGGCAGGAGGTGGACAATGAATTTCTGGCAGATCGTAGTCAAAAGTATTTATCGTCACTGGCTGTCAACCTCCCTTGCCGTAATAAGCATCGCATTAGGAGTAGCCCTTTTAGATTCCGTTGTGTCCTTGCGGGAACAAACCCACAGGAATTTCACACAGGAAGGGCTGGGAGTGGATGCGATACTGGGACCCAAGGGGTCTCCTCTCCAGATCGTCCTGAACGCACTCTACCATCTGGAGGAGATGCCGGGGAAAATCAAATGGCCGTATTATGAAAAAGTTCTGAAGAGCGAGGTTGTGGAAGACGGCATTCCGTTCGCCACCGGTCATTCCTATGCAGGTTTTCGTGTGAACGCCATTGATGAAAGGTTTTTCACGGAACTTGAATATATGCCTGGACGGCATTTCTCGTTCAAGCCGGAAGACGGCGGACAAGGGCGAGTCTTCAATGCAAGGGAAGAAGCAGTGGCAGGTGCGGAAGTCGCAAAAATCCTCGACATCAAGCTTGGCAAAACCTTCAACCCAACCTGTGGAGTCAATCCCGGAGATCCTGTTCATCGGAACGACAATATTCAGTTTGTCGGTATTATGGCTCCCACCGGAACGCCACACGACAGGGCCATATATATTCCTCTGAAAACATTTTACACCTTGGAGGGCCACGGTAGCGATGTCCAGGAAATGTCCACAAACGAGGAGCATCGTGAAATTAGTGGGGCTTATCTCCGGATCAAGCGTATCCGGAATGGCGCTTTGCATCCGGGGATACAAGATCTCAAATACAATGTCAACCAGTCGAGCCAGGCCCAGCTTGTAGTTCCCAATGAAGTCCTGCCTCGTCTTTTCAGCATAATCGGCTGGGTGGATAGTGTCATCATGGGAATTGCGATCCTCGTCTCAATTTTAGCGATGCTGTTTCTTTTTGTCGCCTTGCTCTCAGCGTTGCGGGAACGAAGACGTGATTTGGCTCTGCTGAGATGTCTGGGCGCCACTCGACGGACAGTCTTTGGGCTTATCCTCTGCGAATCCATAACAATGGCGGTTACAGGAGCAATCCTTGGTGTTGCCATTGGTCATGGCATCGTGGCTTTCGGGAGTGAACTTATCCGTGTTGAAACGGGATTGCGCTTTTCCGCCAGCTACATGTCAACCGCCGATTTTTATGTTTTGCCGGCAGTCATAGTATTAGGGCTTCTGGCCGGATTGCTGCCATCAATTCAGGCGTATAAGCTTGGAGTTCTGAAAAACCTCACACCAGTTTCGTAAATAAATTTTAAACGAAGAAAGGAGGAACAATTAGCCCCTTACAAAAAAATATAGCAAATATTTTTGTCGAAGTAGGTCAAGTCTCGATGAGACTTGGCATGTCTGGTTTTATCGAAACCAGACCTACTTTTGCAAATAAAACATTTCAAGGTGAAAACCAGAAAAACCCGCGATGTAAGGCTTTTTCCCAAAGGGAAAAATTTGAAAATATCTTCATGTGTGTTGAAGAAAATGTTACTAAGTTAAGCGACTATGTCGCGGAAGTAACACAGGCATTCCTGCCTGTAGTTCTTCAATTGCAGGTAGGAATACCTGTTAGCGCCATTCGCAAGTGATCATAAATCAAGTAAATAATCAAGAGGAATCATTATGTTTAAGAACTTTGCACTCCTTGGGGCTTTTACAGCAGTCATGTTGTTCGGAGCATTCATAATCAAAGCGGACGAAAAGAAAAATGGTCATGAGGAAAAAGCGGAACATAAGGTGGCTCACGGCGGATGCTTGAACGCAATAGCCACCTGTGAGAACGGCCATGCGGAAGTTAAAGTCGAAGGCGATATGCTCAAACTATGGTTTGTCGGAGGGGGAACGGACACGGAAAAAGCTGTCAGGATTCCTGACAAGGAGATAACCCTTTCGGTGACTCTCGCCGGTGAAAAAGAGTCAAGAAATTTGATATTGAAAGCGAAACCCAATGAACTTGCCGAGGAAAAAGAAGGCGACTGCTCATCCTTCGAGGGAAAAGCGGAATGGTTGAAGAACGCCAAGAAGTTCGTCGCTACTGCGACAATAAATTTCAAGGGTAAAAAGCAGGAAATGAAGATCGTATATCCTGTCGGTTATGATCCTGACGAGGAATAATCACGGTTGCTGTATAATTCAACGAATGAGGACAAGATGAAGTTATTCAATAAGATTATGCTGATTGTTTTTAGTGGATTCTTCCAGCTACAATGCGGAATATCACATGCTGGCGACAAGGAGTTCACCGTCGTCACATCATTCTATCCAATGTACATCTCGACGATAAATATTGCGAAGGACATCCCTGATGTGAAAGTTGTGAATCTCACAAAACCTATTACCGGCTGTCTTCATGACTATCAGATGACACCTGACGACATGAAGACTCTTTCAACTGCGTCGGTCTTTGTCATCAACGGAGCGGGAATGGAGTCCTTCATGGAGAAAGTCATGGATGAACGCAAGGCGCTGAAGGTGATAGATGCGAGCCATGGCATTGAACTTATAAAGGGGGAATCCAGTGACGGACACGAATCCGCCAATCCTCATGTATGGGTCAGCGTAAGCCTTGCAATGAAGCAGGTTGCAAACATCGCGGAAGGACTTGCATTGGCCGATCCGAAGAATGCCGACAAATACAGGTCGAACGCAAAAATGTATCTGGAAAAGCTCGAGGCCTTGAAAAAGAAGATGCATGAATCCCTGGATGGTGTTAGGAACAAGAAAATTGTAACTTTTCATGAGGCCTTCCCCTATTTCGCAAAAGAATTCGGGCTGGAAATAGTTGCAGTGATAGAACGGGAAGCGGGCTCCGAGCCTAATGCAAAGGAACTTGCCGAGACTATTGAAACTGTCAGGAATAGCGGAATAAAAGCCTTGCTCGCCGAGCCCCAGTATCCTGCGAAATGCACTGAGACCATAGCCAAGGAGACTTCTGCAAAAGTTTATATTCTTGATCCTGCGGTCACCGGCTCCATGGAGGCCGATGCCTACATCAAGAGCATGGAAAGGAATCTGGAGACACTCAGGAAGGCGCTTGAATGAAAAATCTTTTCAATAAGGGAAGCATATGACAAAAATGGAATCACCCTATCCAGTTTCTCCGCCAGCAGGAAATATCCCTGATTCTGGGAAGCCTTCATCCTGCGTAAGAAAAAAATGGCCGTTGAGATATGGACTGCCTTTCCTACTGCTTATCTTCGCGGCCAATCATCTCGAATATCATTTTCGGCAGAAACATACTGAAATCCATGGAGTTTCCGATGTGGTTGTCCGCACGGAAAACGATATTTTATCGGGACACACTTCGATTGGCATTGAAGAAAATACTTTGAAATCAGATGTCTCTTCGCTCCTGCATTTTGTCACACTCGCACAATGGAACTATGACCAGAAAGCGCCATCGGCCCCGCCGGAGCAGATTCAGAAATTTAATGGACAAACAGTGTCCTGTCTCGGTTTCATATATCCATTGGAACCGGGAACAATGCTCAAATCCTTTTGCCTGCTCAGGACAACCCAGACATGCTGCTATGGGCCAAGGCCGCAATACAATCAGTATATCCTGGTTGAAATGAAGTCTCCGGTCAAATTTGAACGTCTCAAGCCTGTCATTGTCCAGGGACGCTTTTTTGTCGATCCACAACCTTCCCAGGGATATATTTTCCGGATGGAAGGCGAATCCTCCACGTCAGTGTCAGATGATGGCCCAGATGCGAATCCAGCAGATGAGTCCCGTAAAACCGGCATTCCGCTTTTTGATTTTGCTTCAATCGCGGCACTTGAGGATTCCAAGACAAAAGAACTTCCAAGTTCCTTGCTCGCCATGGACAACAATACATTTCTGGTTGCGGGTTATTTTTTAAACCGCGTCGAAGGAAAAAATCCGCAGCTGCTGATCGGATGTAAATATTGGGATGGGAAGATACAGGGAAGTCCGCCTACAATTTATAATACGGCCATTGCCTTTCCCGAGCCAGGGCAAATGCCCGCCCTTTGGAAGGAAAAAGGGATAATGAAAGGCATTCTTCACGTGGAAAAAGATCCTGGATTGTGGCGGCAGAAAGGAATCATATCCTTGGAAAAAACGGTTTCTGTTGGTGCTAAAGGGGCATCTCTTATGGTCAATCATGGGCCATATCTGGAACCGTGGCATGAAGCCCTAATTCTCGTTGCCTTCATTTACTTTATATTCCGCAGGAAGAGATCAAGCGAGGAAATCTTAAACAAAATTAACACGGGAGATAAAAATGAGAATTAATTTTCATTGTCGGATTTTGACAGGGCTTTTTTCAATCTTCATCTTGAACATCGTTGGTCTTGCTGAAGAAAAGAATTCAACCGATAAAGTTGCTGCAACAGTCAATGGAGATCCTATTTACGAGAGTGAATTATCGGTCTCCTCAAAAAATAACGTTTTGGCCATCATTGACCCAGAGGCAAGGAACGTTAAGCTGGAACGGGTGATCCATTCAAGGATCATCAGGCAATTTCTTAAAACCAACAAGATTGAAGTGACAGAAGCGGAAATCAATGCAGAGGTCGAGGATCTCAGGAAAAACCCTCCTTCCGCCGGATGTTCCTGCTGCAGATATCCGAGTCTTGAAGCATTCATGGATGCAAACTATTATGACATGAAAGAGCTTCGCGGAGAAATTTCCAACAACCTGGGAATTGATAAATATCTGGATGCACTGTGGGGGATAAAATACTCGTCTCCTGAAGAACAGGAAAAGCTGATTAAAAAAGAACGACCCCGCCTTGAAAAAGAATATGTCAGGGCATCACAGATTTTTTTCAACACCTACCAGAATCCCGACTTCAGGAATAATCCGGACAAGGTCCGCAAGGATATACAGGCAAAGGCTTTGGCGGCCTGGCGGCGACTCCAGAAAGAGGATACGTTTGAAAATGTTGCCAGACAGGAATCGGATGATACTATGAGCAAAAGCAAGGGGGGACTATTGGGTTGCATTCCAATTGGCGTATTTGGGAAATCCTTTTCCAATGCAATATCAGAACTTAAGGCAGGAGAATATTCCAAGCCGGTTGAAACAACATTGGGATTTCATATCATACGCAGGGAAGTCATTACTAAAAATGACGCGTTGAATATTTTGAAGGATGATTTTAAAAATCAGTCCTGGCCTGATATTGAGACTAAGGCTGTGCAGGATGCCGAAGTTAAACAGAATAAGCCTCAATGAAAACAATACTTACATAGCTTCACGGTTTTCTTTATTCTTATTCGACAATATCTTTAAAAATTGTAAAAAAAACGGGATTTTAAGTTATGAAAAGGAAGGAAAAGACTGATGAAAACTGACAAAAGAGTCTTGGATATTCTCGATGCGGCACAGGATGGCCGAGCCACCACCAAGGAAGAGTGTATCTTTCTGCTGCAGTTCCACGAGACATCGCTCGAGGCCGGTCTTCTGCGTGCTGTTGCCGATGCTGTAACAAGGCGAAGGTTCGACAATGGAGGCATTGTCCTGGGGCAGATAGGTATCGAGATTGCTGCCTGCCCAGGCAAATGCAAATTCTGCAGTTTCGGTGACGGACACACGGCATTCACTCCGGGTGTAATGAGTGATGAGGACATTCTCCGCAGTGCAGGCAACTTTACCGCATCGGAGGAACTCTACGCTCTTTTTCTTATGACCATGCACACCTTCGATTTTGAACGTCTGATTCACATCGTGCAAATGTTAAAAGGGCGTATTCCGCAAGAAACCCAGATTGTCGTCAACATTGGGGACTTCGATCAATCTCAGGCGCGTAACCTGAAGTCGGCGGGGGTAAATGGTGCCTATCATGTCTGCCGACTTCGCGAAGGCACCGACACGGCACTTGCCCCTGAAGAGAGGAAAGCGACCATCCGGAATATAAAGGATTCAGGCTTGGACTGGTACTACTGTTGCGAACCTATTGGGCCGGAGCACAGCCCGCAGGAACTCGCTGACCAGATATTCATCGGACTCGAGTACGGGTGCTTCCAGCATGCAGCAATGAGGCGTGTGTATATTCCGTCGGCACCCTTGTCACCCCAGGGGCAAATCTCGGAACTCCGGCTTGCACAAGTAACATCCGTGGTGGCTCTGGCAACCTTGGCTTGTCCAGAGACAAAAAGCATCGCGGTTCATGAACCCAATCTGCTCGGACTCACAGCAGGGGCAAACACGGTCTATGCGGAGACTGGTGCCAACCCGCGTGACACGGAAAAGAATACCACGGGAAATCGTGGACGAGACATCAACGTCTGCAAGATGATGCTATACGAGGCAGGATTTGAAAACCTGCTTACATCACCAAGGAAAGTCGTCACCTTGACCGATGCGTACCGGCAATAGCCCGTAATATGAAAAGAAATTACCAGGTTCCACAATTGCCCGTATTAACCAGATCCCAAAATCCATTCAAGTCCCTATTTGCATTGCATTGAACATTTTCCAAGTGACATATCCTCCGCTCAAGTTTTTGACGTTGAAGCCTCTCTGTCTCAGTATCCTTTCAGCGATGTATCCCCGGATTCCAACCTGGCAGTAAACTACAATTTCAGGATCTCCGGGAAGTTCACCGATACAGGAACGCAGTTTTCCAAGAGGAATCAAAACGGCTCCTGGAATGTGTCCAGCCTTGAACTCGGATTCCTCCCTGACATCCAGCAAAAATGAGTTTTTTGTGATAGCGTCGGCGCAAATTTGAAACGTCTTTCCTTCAAGCATGTTCACCGCGACAAATCCCGCATAGTTGACCGGCTCCTTGGCTGATCCGTAGGGGGGTGCGTATGCCAGTTCGAGATCCTGCAGGTCGTAAACGCTCATCCTGAGTTGAATGGCTGTAGCAAATACATCTATGCGCTCCTTGACTCCTTCGTGTCCGACAATCTGTGCTCCCAAGACTATTCCTTCCGGGCTGAAAAGCATTTTGATGTGCATCTGTCTCGCTCCGGGATAGTATGTCGCGTGCGAAAAAGGATTCAGATAAATCTTCCGATATGCAATTTTTTCTTTTTCCAATATTTTTTCGCTGGGACCAGCGTTGCCAACAGCGAGATCAAATATTTTACAAATAGACGAACCAATTGAACCATTGAATTTCGCCCGGCCTCCCAGTACGTTGTCGGCGGCTGTACGTCCCTGCCGGTTGGCAGGTCCGGCCAATGGAATATGTGCAGGCTTGCCGATTACAGTCTCCTTGACCTCTATGACATCTCCGACCGCGTATATATCAGGATCAGATGTCTCCAAATATTCATTCACGACAATTCCCAGCTTGTCGCCGACGGCAAGTCCCGCTGAGACAGCAAGTTCCGAATTAGGTCTGATTCCTGCAGCCACAAGAACAATGTCGGTCTTCAAGACTGCCCCGTCGCTCAATGTAACTACAAGTTCAGTCTTGTCATCATGAGCACCTATGGATTTTCTCTGGATGCCAGTTACTGTCGTGTTGAAATGAATTTTCACTCCGTGCTTGACAAGACAATCCGCGAGAGGACTCGCCATTTCGGGATCAATTACACTCATCAACTGTCCGGATCTCTGCACAAGGACTGTTTCAATCTTCTGGTGCCGGAAATTCTCGGCCATTTCCAATCCGATGTAACCGCCCCCGATTATGAGCGCCCTCTTAATGCCGTCGCCGACCCGGTCTTTTACCTCTGTCATGTCAGACATGTTCCACATTACCATCACATCGGTATCGTCAATTCCGGGAATGTCTGGTTTTTTAGGGCTTGACCCTGTCGCAATTATCAATTTATCATAGCTTTCCTTGTATGTCTCCCTGGTGCTGCGGTTCAGCACGGTAACTGTTTTTGCCGCACGATCTATTGCCGTTATCTCCTGAGCCGTACGGACATCGCAATTTGTCCTTGCCCTGAACCGTTCCGGAGACATTACTACAAGCTCTTCTCTTTTCTTAATTACTCCGCCCACATGATATGGAAGGCCGCAATTAGCAAATGAGATATGCTCCCCCCTCTCGAACATGATTATCTCTGCCTGTTCATCCAGCCGACGTGCTCTGGCAGCCGCGCTGGCTCCACCTGCAACTCCTCCAATAATGACAAGTTTCATTTATTATCTCCATTAAATATATTGTATCGGGAATTGTGTTTTTAAACCACATGCAAGATGCCTGGGCTAGATTTTTAAAACCATACTCCCGAGTGATTCCCCGATATTCCTGGCGAGCACCGGGCACTTTACTGTCAATAAAAAGCAAATTCTTTTTCTGCAATCGGAAAGAGTTTCATAGTTTCCCTGTCCTTTGGAAATAACCATGTCCGCCTGTTCAAAACAGGATTTGAATTCTGGGGATGTATCTTCGAGTATCGTTCCCGGCGCATCAGAACCGTTGCCTATGACACGTGCAATTTCAGTAATACCAGCTTGTTCTGCATCTTCCATGGTTGCATCATTGAGAACTGGTTTGCCGCGCACTGCAACGGTGATTTTCTGCGTGGGCAGCATTTCAATCAGCAATCTGTCGAGGTAAATCTCACCTGCATTGTCTGCGAGATAGAGGATATTGTCGGCATGTTCGGCCTCTTGAAACAAACTCTCTGCATCCCCGTGCAGCTTTTGGGCAAGTATCCTGTTCAAATGCTGAGGCAGTTCTTCCGCGGAGATCTGAGTCTTGGCTCCTGAATCAAGCAAATTTCCTGCTATGGCAAGACGAACCGCGACTTCATGCGGGTTGTCGGAATCCTTAATCATCTCCCGCATCCTGGGCATCAGTTCTGCGGCAATACGGTTCATTTCATTTTTTACTGAACTATAGGGATCTTTATTATCCGTCATCTCACGTATCATCCTGTGTAGTTGCTGTGCGATCGCTGGTGGTGTCCCATTCCATTCGGATGAAGCTATCTCCACAAGCAGTCGCCGCATCGGTCGTTCCCTGGATTTCTCATCTTCAATAATCATGGCAAGCACTTCCGATGCCTGGCGGACAAAACAGGGAATGCACTCATATTGGGTTTTCATATTACCGTAACTCCTTATTGCGTCCAACTAATTTTCTGCTTTCAAAAACAAGAGGGAAAACTATGTCGCTGGTACAGCAAGGAATCCAGACTGCTAGGAACAAGAAGACAGCAATCGCCATGATTTCCATCGGGCTCGGTATTCCTCCCATCGCCATAGTGATGTGGAAAAGGGATGCCCAAGTGCTGACAAGGACATGCAATGCATGAAAAATCTTTGTCCGTGGATGCCATACGCCCAGGGCAATACCAGTGAAGGCAAGAGGATTCACCAGCCACCATTTTTCTATGAATCCAAAATGCAGGCCGCGGTTTGGCATATCCAAAAGCCATTCCCCGACAAATGGAATAATGCAGTCACTCAATGTGGCGATTCCAACTGAACCGACATATCCAACCCACAATGTGTTCCATGCACCGCGCCCGCCGTGCAGGCGATACATTGACGTAGTGACCAGCGCACTTAACAGGACGTGGGAAGGATGCATCACCCAGAAAAAGTCATTGGAAAAGCTTGCCGGGAATCGTCCTGCAATCAGGAAAAGCATAATCAGGATGCCGGACAAAGTTCCCATCCCGGTAAATGGAATGTGAGACCGCAGTTCACTAATTATCAACTTGTTGTTATTGAACATAGGAACTCTATTTTCCCGCTATTATTATCCATTTTTATTACCCTTTGCATTTTGAACAAAATAGTATTTATCATGTTTTCCGCTCCTAACCTGGACGGCACTTGTCCGCGTAAGTCTTCCGAGGTGTTTTGCTACTTCGTTAAGATGCATTCCGAACAGCTTCGCCATCTCTTGCGCCGTGCATGGTCTTCTGCGGAGTATGTCGAGGATAGCTGTTTCGTTATCTGTGAATGTGCTTGAGGAGTCCGGCCTAAATTCAGTGATGACCTCGGCGCAAGGTTCAAAGAGTCCGGCCAGTTCGGAGAGCAACTCATGTGAAACCGGCGATGCAAAATCTTCGGCGGGAGGTCTGACACAGGTATTCAGATGAATTCTGTCCGGTCTGATGGAACGTGCGATTTCTGCAATTCGCAACACATCGTCTCTTTCCGAATTTATACCTTTTAGTATTACGACTTCCATCCAAATGTCTCCCTGGAATTCCTCCCTCAGGAGTTGTTCGCCCTCCAGAACCTGTTTGAATTTCAGATTGGACTGAGGACGGTGGATGCTTTTGAATGATTTCTGATCCCATGCGCTCAACGTGATTTTCACCACATCGGCTCGAGAAGCCGCCAGCCTGACTTCCGGCAAGTGCAAGGTTGTTCCGTTGGTGAGCAGAGCAACCGGGGTCTTGGGATATTCGCGGGCAAACTCGATGATCTCCCCGAAACGGCTGTGCAAAGTCGGTTCCCCCGAACCTGCCAAAGTTATATAGCTCGCCTCGCCAGGATGATGCCGCATCCATTTGTCCATCTCCTCCACAACCTCATTTACTGGAACATATTCTTTTCTCTCCATTGTTTTTAGGGTTGTGCGCCCCAACTGGCAGAAGACACAGTCAAGGCTGCAGGTTTTGAATGGCGTAAGATCAACGCCGAGCGACCTTCCAAAACGGCGAGACGGAACCGGACCGAACAGATGCTTAAAAGTCAATGCTTTATCCATTTAGAACTCCCAGATTGGATTTTGGTACCTTGAAGATATCCTCAAGTATGAAGGAATATATGTTCTCTATTGATTTTATCCCCCTGTCTTTACTGGGCAGTGGATATCCATAAACAAAAAAGGGAACTGGATTTTTCGTATGTTTCTTAGTTGTTATATCTTCGCAGTTCCCATGATCACCTGCCAGTATGATCATTGTATTTTCCATAGCTGAATCAACAAGCTCGCAGACAAATGTGGTAAGGTCTCCGAGAACTTCTTTTAAAATCCCAAGGTCAGACTTGTGTCCTGCCTTGTCGGTAAGGAAATATTCAAAGAGGGTAAAATCATAATCATTTGATATGTTCAGTAGATCTCTTGCCGCCTGTTTCGGTGAAATTATCTGGACAGGACTGATACTTTTAATTGATTTCCTCGTAAGATCATGATATACGGCATTCCCAGACTGGAGATAATCAAGATTCCTGACCCAGCCGATGGAGGACTCAACCATGGTCGTCGTAACTGATTTGAGACGCATCCGTTCAAGTTCTTCAAGAGTGTAGCGAACATACGCATTTGCAAATGCGACCTTTTTGCCTCTTTTCACTAAACTTGAAAACAAATTTTGGCTACATATTATCTCTCTGAGTTTGGTATCTGGAAAACCCTGCACGTGCATCCCCATGATTTTTGCAGCGTTGCATCCGGTAAAAAGAGCGGTCTGCCCGGTGGCGCTCTGTGGAATACCGTCAATTCCCATATCAGTTCTTACAGGAATGGAAAATTCCGACAAAAGCCCTACAAACCTGCTGTCGCAGAACTCGGAATATATGGAATTCAACCATCCCTTTTCGGGGATTCCAAACCCATCTAACATTATCATTATCACTTTTTTACACATATTCCTAGCCGGACTTGAGGCGTTTTATTTCATGTTATCTGTTATTCATATCCCTCTACAATAATTTCTTGCTTCCGCTATAAGCCTCTTCTGGTAAAAGAATGGCTGCGGCATGTCCAGGGTGTTTAACCGGATTTATTGATTTCATGTAGTCGAAACGTTTCCCCTGAGTCTCGTAATCTATACTTCCCTTGATCTGATACGCCTTGCCTTCTTTAGTTTTAAAGAGTATGGCTCCCTTTGACTTGCTCAGAATGTTTTTGCGTGTCTTGTCAAAATAGTTGTCAGCTATTACGAACTGTGTATTTTCGTATAATCCCATGCATCCTATATAAATGATATTCGGATCGCCATTCTCATCCACAGTGGCAAAGACTGCCACTGGCTCCCTGTTTTCCCAAGCCTTGATAATTTCTTCTGTCAAAGATTTCATTGCTGTTTCCCTTTCCGTTAATTAATTTATCTATTTCCGATCTCGACTATTGTTCCAGCGCTGCACGGGCGGCAGATGCCGGGTAATTCATGCCACATGCGCGCCATTGCGGGGAACCCGGTGCAATGTGCGGGCATAAGAGATTTCAGACCAAGCTTTTTCAGTTCCCATATTGTCTTGCCAATACGTACATTGCCAGCTGAGACAAGGTGCATTCCGCCTATGACGGAATGTATCGGCTTGTTGTTCGTAAGTCTTCTGACGTAGTTAAGAGTATTTATCGCTCCTGAGTGGGCACACCCGAGAATTACAACTATCCCATGGGAAGTTTCTATGAACGCCGCCTGATCATCTGGAAGTGAATCAATTGTACTGCATTCCGTATCGGTGAAGAACATGCCTCCTGTATCTTCATATTCGGTCTGTCTTGGAATTGGTCCCGTAAGATGAAATCCATTAAATACCTCGACTGGTTTCTCGTTAAGATTCACTTTGGCTTCTATTTCTGTTTCATGTCCACACCTGCATTCAGATTGGATCCCGGCGTCGTGTACTGATCCGTCAGAGTGTTTCGAGTATTTCTGCCCGAAAGCTGCAGGATGTGCAAAAATCTTCAATTTGCCCACTGGTTTCATGACTTGCTTCAATCCGCCGGTGTGATCGTAGTGGCCATGACTCAGGATCACAGCATCCGCATCTTCAATCCGAATTCCAAGCTTTTCAGAATTATGTCTTATTGCGTTGCCCTGTCCTGTGTCGAAAAGAATTTTCCTATTCCCGAATTCAATCCAGAACGCCAGACCATGCTCGGCGACAAGTCCCCGAGTATTCGTGGTATTTTCAACGAGAGTAATAATTTTCAAACGCTTCATATCCCTTGCCATATTCTATGAATTAAACAAGTATTTTGCGACTAAGTTCCAAGCGGTGCGGATGTCTTCGGAGGCTCCATCTTGCTGATATTCAACTACTGCCTCTTTCCTTATCTGTGCATCAGTAAACGCCTTGTCATATCTCACTCTGCCTGCAATTTCAAGTCCAAATACTGAAGCCTGCTTTTCTATTTCGCAGGTCATTTCAGGGTTCAAGTCCCACTTGTTCACACAGACCGCTCCCGCAATCTTAAAGTGTTTCAATAGCTCCAGTACCCGTTTCATGTCGTGCAAGCCGCTCAAGGTCGGTTCTGTAACAACAAGGGCAAAGTCCGCTCCCGCAAGTGATGCGATGACGGGACATCCGATTCCAGGAGATCCGTCAATTATCAATATGCCCTTATTCTCATCTTCGGCAAGCTTTCGGGCTTCACGCCGGACAGTGCTCACAAGCTTTCCGGAATTCTCCTCGGCAATACCGAGCTTGGCGTGCACCATTGTGCCAAATCGAGTTTTTGAAACATACCATTCACCATTTATGGCGGGAGCAAGCTTGATCGCCTTATTCGGGCAGAACCATGCGCACACACCACATCCTTCGCAGGCAATAGGATCAATCTTAAATGCTCCTGTGTCAGACTCTCGAAATATGGCATTAAAACGACAGATCTCAATGCATTTGCCACAAGCCGTGCAGGTGTCCTGCGAGACCTTCGCCCGCCTTCCTCCTGAAAAATCCTGCCGGGAAATTATCTCCGGCTCAAGGACAAGATGCAGATCGGCCGCGTCAACATCGCAATCTGCAACCACGCAGTTCCTGGCCAATGCCGCAAATGAAGCGACAATCGAGGTTTTCCCTGTGCCGCCTTTTCCACTGATTACAACGAGTTCCTTCATTATCCAATCTCTCCTGCTGAAATCTCATTTTTGCCCGCAAGCATTTGAATCCTCTCAAGTAGCGAATCGAAAATATCCCGGTATTCAGGGAACGAATGATAGGCAGTATCACCTCTGGAGTATGCCACCGCGACCCGGCGGTCATCGGGAATTTCGGCAAGGATCTCTATTCCAAACTCACGGCAATATTCACGCGTTTTCAAATCTCCCGCATCGGCACGGTTGATAACTACTCCAAAAGTAAGCTTCAATGCTTTAATCATATCGACGGCAAGCTTCAAGTCGTTGAGTCCGAAAGGGGTTGGCTCCGTTACAAGAATGACATAATCGGCCCCTCTGACGCTTTCAATCACAGGGCAGGATGTGCCCGGAGGAGAATCTATGATGAGAAAAGCGCTATGCGGCGCATGCGCCTTGACTCCGCGGATGACTGGGGGGCTCATCGCTTCTCCGACATTGAGAAGCCCGTGGATGAATTTTATTTTTCCGGCGGATCCCATTTCCAATCTTCCGGTTGCACGCCTGGCTTCAGTGATTGCCCCTGTAGGACATACGAGCCAGCAACCTGCACATCCGTGGCATAGCTCAGGAAAAAGAAAAACCTTCTTGAGCATTACAGCAATCGCGTTGAACTGGCAGATTTCTCCGCACTTCCCGCATCCGTCACATTTGGCATAGTCAATTTCAGGAACAGAAACTTCAACAGGGATTTCATTGTAAAATTCCGGCTTCAGAAACAATGCCCCATTAGGCTCCTCAACATCACAATCCATGTAGGCGACATCAATTCCATTTGATGATGCGGCCAGAGCCATATTTGTCGCCACTGTGGTTTTACCAGTGCCACCTTTACCACTGGCGATTGCGATCTTCATTGCCATAACTCCTGGAACTATTTTTAATGCAAGATACGCAAGAGTTTTTTAGTTTCCATACATTAAAAAAGTCTTACAATGCTCTCTTGCTGCTTTTTATGACTTTTACACGGTCTCGAGTTCGCCGAGACGTTTCTTGACTGCCTCAAGCTCCGACTCGATAGCCTTTGCCTGATTTTTCAGATACTCCTTCTCTGATTCCGGATCCGCTTCCTGGAATTGTACCGGATTGGCGCCGTAGCGCATACATCCGGGCATTGCTGTCGCGCAGAAGCGGTTTATAAAGCCGCGTCCACCGCCACCGAAACCTCTTCCGCGTCCGAATCCAATTCCTCTCCCGCGACCAATCGCCGGGTTCACAAATCCTGGTGCATTAAATCCCGCGCAGAATCCGGCCGCACGCCCTGTCATTGTTCCCATTCCATTAGGTCCTGTTCCATCTCCTCTTGGCATTTCAAATCTCCTTTTTAAAGTTTTTATAATTTTATTTCAACGATATTATTTTTGTCTTACAGTTCCACAATGTCCATTGCGATTTCCCCGCCGCCTGCCACAGCATCCCGGCATTGAAAAACGTCCGTCCGCCAAACTCCCATCTGTGAAAGCCTCAACCACATCATCGAGTTTTCCGCAGACAAATCCCAGAACTTCTATTCCGGCATTTCTCACGGCACTCTCCAGGGGAGTCGAAATCGCACCACACAGCAAAACATCCACACTCTTGCGGGATAGCTCACCAGCTCTCTCAAAGGGTGCTTTCGAAATCAGTTCGACACTCTCCCTGCCTTCTTCCAGCCCGTCCAGGACGTTTATGAGAAGAAGTTTTTCCGAAACATCGAAGACCGGCGATATGCGATCCTGACAATATGATACTGCGATTTTCATAGCTGGCATATTAAGCAGAACCCGTGCCATGGACATTTTATATTTTATATCTCCTTTATCATTAGTGATTTAATCTGTAAATAGTATTTTATACACTTGACAATAGTCTCTTATTATGCAATGTTATCAGGCATGTATTATTTCATTTTGCATTACTACCGTAGAAAAAGAATACAGGTGAATAATGAACAACCTTGACGAAGTGATCCTGGACACCATCAACGAGGGAGTTTTCACTGTTGACATGGACTGGCGCATAAGCTTCTTCAACAGCGCCGCTGAAAAAATAACAGGAATATCAAGGGGCGAAGCGCTGGGGCGCACCTGCTCCGACGTATTCCACGCCAGCATATGTGAAAAGGATTGCGCTTTGAAACGTTCTCTCGACAGCGGGAAACCTGTCGTGAAAGCTATGGCCGAAATAATCACGAACAGGGGAAAGAAGATTCCCATTAGAATATCGGCGGCCGCGCTCAAGAACAGCAGGGGGAAAACCATCGGAGGCGTAGAGACATTCCAGGACCTCAGCCAAATCGAGGAGTTGCGCAAGGAACTCAACAACCGGCACACATTCGAGGACATTGTCGGCAGAAGCCCGACTATGACACGGCTTTTCGACATTATGCCGCAAATCGCAGAAAGCTCGAGCACCGTTCTCATCGAGGGACCGAGCGGAACAGGAAAAGAGCTTTTCGCCAGAGCCATACACAATCTTTCCCCGAGGAAAAAGAAGAAATTCATCGCGATAAATTGCGCCGCGCTTCCTGACACTCTTCTCGAAAGCGAACTTTTCGGCCACAAGGCAGGCGCCTTCACGGATGCCAGACGCGACAAGCCTGGGCGCTTTCTCCTGGCCGAGGGAGGAACAATCTTCCTCGATGAGATTGGAGACATCTCTCCTGCGCTCCAAGTCCGCCTGCTAAGAGTCCTCCAGGAGCGGGCGATAGAACCACTGGGCGGCGTGGAATCTGTACCAATCAATGTAAAGGTTGTTGCCGCAACCAACAAAAATCTCAAAAAACTGGTGGGAGAGGGAAAATTCAGAGAAGACCTTTATTATAGAATTCGCGTCGTTCATCTGGAGCTTCCGGAACTAAAAAAACGCAGGGAAGATATTCCCTTGCTCGTAGAACACATAATTTCCAAGTTCAACAGGATACAGGGCAAGAATATAGAAGCACTGTCCTCCGAAACAATGAAACGTCTGATGGCTCACGACTATCCTGGAAATATCCGGGAACTGGAGAACATCATAGAGCAGGCCTTCGTTCTATGCAATGGCGGAATCATCGAGCTTCACCACCTCCCTCCAGAACTTCGCCCTGACAGCACACAGACGAATGACGGGTTCGGCGCGATGTCCCTACAGTCAATGGGAAAGCACCTCATTGTGGAAACACTTCGCAGATTCAATGGCAACCGAAGAAAAACGGCAAAAGAACTCGGTATTGACGCCAGCACACTTTACAGGAAGATGAAAATACTCCAGATAGACACTCCCAACATTGACGGCCGACATAAAAAGTAAAGATCGCTTCCTTCTCCAACCTGCGTTGCATATTGCAACACTGCAACACCATATGTTCCTGCCATAGAATTTACATGTATTTTTCACACATACATATCTTGCTGCAATGCAATAAGTTACAAGTATGAATATATTTATTTATTCTCCATGGCATATGATCTGCTATTACCAATGAAGACAAAAACAAATTTCAGTCCCAACCTTTAGAAGAAGATGAAAACTATGAAAATTGCAGTTACAGCGCAGGGAAATAATTTGGATGCAAAGGTGGATCCACGTTTTGGAAGGGCAAAATTCTTTATCGTGCTTGACTCCCAGAACGGCGGATTCGAAGTGAAGGACAACAGCGTGAATCTCAATGCCGCCCAGGGCGCTGGGATTCAGTCCGGACGAAACGTTGTAGAACTTGGAGTGCAATGTCTCATCACAGGCAACGTGGGACCAAAGGCTTTCTACGTGCTCCAGGCCAATGGCATAAAGATATATATCGCTTCAGACTGCACTGTGAAAGAGGCGGTGGAACAATTCAAGGCTGGCACTTTGAAGACGGCTGAAGATGCCAGTGTCAAGGGACACTGGGCATGATTCATGGAGAGTGTTCATGCTTGTAAAATTTATTTAACACAAATTGATAAGGAATTGAAAATGTCGGACCATTGCCCAGGATTAGATCAAAAAAATGAGTCGGCCACAAACTTGGAAGAAAAGGAACTAAAGATGCGCATGGGACGCATAGGAAGAAAAATTCTTGTACTTTCCGGAAAAGGAGGTGTAGGCAAAAGCACTATAGCGGCCAACCTGGCGGCTGGCCTTGCCATGAAAGGCAAAAAGACAGGACTTCTCGATGTGGATTTGCATGGACCAAGCATCCCAGGGATTTTCGGGTTGAAAGGAAAAAGGCTTGATGCTGACCCAAGAGGAATGACTTTGCCATTCAAAATCATCAATAACTTAAAGGTGCTCTCGATCGGGCTTCTGCTTGAAAGTCCTGAAGATCCCGTTATCTGGCGAGGTCCGATGAAATACAATGTAATAAAACAGTTGCTTAAAGATACGGACTGGGGAGATATTGACTGCCTTGTAATTGATTCTCCTCCAGGCACTGGCGATGAACCATTGTCAGTCGCCCAGCTTGCCGGGGAAAATTCATTCGCCTTGATCGTGACTACTCCGCAGGAAATAGCCATAGACGATGTAAGGCGCAGCATATCATTCTGTAAGAAACTTAATCTTCCAATACTAGGTCTTGTTGAGAATATGAGTGGGTTTGCCTGTCCACACTGTGGCAAGGAAACAGACCTGTTTGGTTCCGGGGGTGGTGAAAAACTTGCAGCCGAGATGGATATCACCTTTCTTGGCAGACTTCCGATAGACCGGAATATCGTCATCAGCGGCGACCATGGATCAGCCTTTGTCGAAGCTCTCTATAAAACTCCATCGCTCGTGGCTTTTGAAAAAATTCTCGACACGATTGTAAATACCGCATTTAAGACAAGTCCAATAAATCCAAACAAGGAGAAGCTAAAAATGAAAATCGCAATTCCAATGACAGACAAAAAACTCTGCATGCATTTCGGACACTGCGAGGAGTTCGCTCTTATCGAGGTTGATCTTGAAAAGAAGAGAATCACGTCTGCCACCTATCTTGTTCCTCCGCCCCACGAGCCTGGACTTCTGCCACTATGGCTGA
>CAIQLG010000525.1 GCA_903872565.1 uncultured Lentisphaerota bacterium
GAAAATAATGCATTCATAATTTTCAAAATGCCTTTTTTTATTTCCATTCAAATTCCATGCGTCTTTGCCTTTTCTTAACCCAAAACCAATAATCCACTAATCCAAAAATCCATCAATCCGTCATCCTGTGGGATGACTATGGAAAATAATTATTTGTCCAGGGCTTTCACCAGTTCAATCACTTTGGGATTGACAACCTTGTAGCAGGTCTTAAGTCCTTCTTTCCTTGCTTTGACGATTCCCCTGTTTCTCAGTATTGAGAGATGCTGGGATATCGTGGACTGGGGAAGACCGAGCTTCTCGACAATCCTGTTGACGTTGCATTCGTTCTTGATGAGTCCCTCTACCATCCTTAGTCTGACCGGATGGGCCAGCGCCTTGAGCAACTCGCTTTCCCTATAGTAATCTTTTATCATGCTTGCCACCTATATCGTTATATTCTAATAATACGATATATACTATCTAAAGTCAAGGCGAATTCAATTAATTTTCATAGAATTTTAAATCAATGCCTTCGAATTCATTCAGTTTTATTTCATACTAGCGGATATTCCTTCCCCTCTACAATAATTTCTTGCTACCGCTATAAGCCTCCTCTGGTAAAAGAACGGCTGCGGCATGTCCTGGGTGCTTTGGCGGATTTATTGATTTCATGAAGTCGAAACGCTTCCCCTGTGTTTCGTAATCCATGCTTCCCTTTATTTGATACGCCTTGCCTTCCTTAGTTTTAAAGAGAATGGCACCCTTTGACTTGTTCAGAATGTTTTTGCGTGTCTTGTCAAAATAGTTGTCGGCCACCACGAACTGCCTGTTCTCGTATAACCCCATACATCCTATGTATATGACATTTGGCACGCCATCCTTGTCCAATGTTGCGAAGACCGCGACTGGCTCCCTGTTTTCCCACGCCTTGATAATTTCTTCTGTCAAAGATTTCATTGCTGTTTTCCCTTCCGTTAATTAATTTCTTATTGTTTTGCCCTGTCCAGTATCGAACAGAATTTTCCTCTTTCCAAATTCAATCCCAAATGCCAAACCATGCTCGGCGACAAGTCCCCGAGCATTCGTGCTGTTTTCAACGAGATTAATTATCTTCAAACGATTCATATCCCTTGCCATTATTCTATGAATTAAACAAATATTTTGCGAGTAAGTTCCAAGCGGTGCGGATGTCTTCGGAGGCTCCATCTAGCCAATATTCAACTACTGCCTCTTTCCTTATCTGTGCATCAGTAAACGCCTTGTCATATCTGACTCTCCCGGCAATTTCAAGTCCAAATGCGCCAGCATGTTTTTCTATTCCACAAGTCATTTCAGGATTCAAGTCCCACTTGTTCACGCAGACAGCTCCTGGAATTTTAAAGTGTTTCAGAAGTTCAACAACCCGTTTCATGTCGTGCAGGCCGCTCAATGTCGGCTCTGTAACAACAAGTACAAAGTCCGCTCCGGCAAGCGATGCGATGACGGGACATCCGATTCCGGGGGAGCCGTCAATTATCAATATGTCTTTTCCCTCTTCTTCCGCCAGTCTTCTGGCCTCACGCCGGACAGTACTCACAAGCTTGCCGGAATTCTCCTCCGCAATACCGAGCTTGGCATGAACCATTGTTCCAAACCGCGTTCTCGATACATACCATTCACCATTTATGGCGGGAGCAAGTTCGATCGCCTTATTCGGGCAGAACCATGCGCACACCCCACATCCCTCGCAAGCAATCGGATCCACATGAAACGCACCTGTAACGGAATCTTTGCATATCGCATCAAAATGACAAAGATCACGGCATTCGCCACAGGTGGAACATTTATCTTGGATGATTTTCGCACGCTTGCCACCTGAAAAATCATGTCGGGAAATTATCTCCGGTTCGAGGACAAGATGCAGGTCTGCGGCATCTACATCGCAGTCGGCTACCACGCAGTTCCTGGCCAATGCCGCAAATGAAGCGACAATCGAGGTTTTCCCTGTACCGCCTTTACCGCTGATTACAACGAGTTCCTTCATTTTTGCCTCCTGTCCGCCGAAACGCATCTCTTGTCCACGACAATTACGATCCTTTCAAGGAGCGAATTGAAAATATCCCGGTATTCAGGGATCGAATGATAAGCGGTATCACCTCTAGAGTATGCAACCGCGACACGGCGGTCGTCTGGAATTTCGGCAAGGATCTCTATTCCAAACTCACGGCAATATTCACGCGTTTTCAAATCTCCCGCGTCGGCCCGGTTGATAACTACCCCAAAAGTAAGCTTCAGTGCTTTAATCATATCGATGGCCAGCTTCAAGTCGTTGAGTCCGAAAGGGGTTGGCTCCGTTACAAGAATGACATAATCGGCCCCTCTGACGCTTTCAATCACAGGGCAGGATGTGCCCGGAGGAGAATCAATTATGAGGAGGTCGCATTGCGGCGCATGCGACTTCACTCCGCGGATCACAGGCGGGCTCATCGCCTCGCCCACATTCAGAAGTCCATGGATGAACTTGATTTTTCCGGCGGATCCCATCTCCAATCTTCCGGTTGCACGCCTGGCTTCAGCGATTGCCCCTGTAGGACATACGAGCCAGCAACCTGCACATCCGTGGCATAGCTCAGGAAAAAGAAAAACCTTCTTGAGCATCACAGCAATCGCGTTGAACTGGCAGATTTCTCCGCACTTCCCGCATCCGACACATTTGGCATCGTCAATTTCAGGAACAGACACCTCCACTGGCATCTCATCATCAAATTCCGGTTTTAGAAACAATGCTCCATTCGGTTCTTCGACATCGCAGTCCATATAGGCTACATCCATACCCTCGTCGGATGCCGCCAAGGCCAGATTTGTAGCAACCGTGGTCTTGCCCGTCCCGCCTTTCCCACTCGCGATTGCGATTTTCATTACAATAAATCCTAAACTGTTTTTAACGCAAAAGACGCAGGCGTTTTCAGTTTCCATACAGGGAAAATTATTAACGACTGCGTCCTTGCTGTCCCTTGATGAATTAGACGGCATTCGCCGAAACTGAATATCCAATATCGAACACGGAATATCCAATGACAATTTGGGATTGAGTGTTGGACATTAAACGGTCTCGAGTTCACCGAGATGTTTTTTGATGGCCTCAAGTTCCGACTCGATAGCCTTTGCCTGATTCTTAAGATACTCCTTCTCAGATTCCGGATCCGGTTCATGGAATTGCACCGGACTGGTGCCATTACGCATCCATCCTGGCATTCCTGTCGCACAGACGCGGTTTCTCAAGCCGCGTCCACCGCCACCGAACCCTCTTCCACGTCCGAAGCCCATTCCGAATCCTCT
The DNA here is from genome assembly GCA_903872565.1 of uncultured Lentisphaerota bacterium. Lineage (GTDB taxonomy): Bacteria > Verrucomicrobiota > Lentisphaeria > Victivallales > GWF2-50-93 > CAIQLG01. The sequence continues at coordinate 3,301 of CAIQLG010000525.1, forward strand.
GCCTGCCACCGGATTCATATATCCGGGGACATTGAATCCCGCACAGAATCCGGCCGCACGCCCTGTCATTGTTCCCATTCCATTAGGTCCTGTTCCATCTCTTCTTGGCATTGTCGTTTCTCCTTTTTTAAAGTTTTATAATTTTACTTCAACGATATTATTTTTGTCTTCCAGTTCCACAATGTCCATTGCGATTTCCCCGCCGCCTGCCACAGCATCCCGGCATTGCGAAACTCCCTTCTGTCAAGCCCCCCCGAATGAAGGCCTTTACTACATCGTCGAGCTCTCCGCAAACAAATCCCAGAACTTCTATTCCCGCATTTCTCACGGCCCCCTCCAAGGGAGCTGAAATCGCGCCACATAGCAAGACATCCACACTTCTGCGTGAAAGCTCACCAGCTCTCTCAAAGGGTGCTTTCGCAATCAGCTCGACGTTTTCTCTTCCCTCTTCCAGTCCGTCCAAAACGTTTATAAGAAGAAGGTTTTCCGAGACATCGAAGACCGGCGATATGCGATCGTGACAATATGATACTGCGATTTTCATGCTTGACTTATTTAGCAGAACCCGTGCCATTGATATTCTATATTTTATATCTCCTTTATCATTAGTGAGTTAATATGTAAGTAGTATTTTATACACTTGACAATTGTCTCTTATTATGCAACGTTATCACATATGTATTATTTCATTTTGCATTACTACCGGAAAAAAAGAATATAGGTGAAGGATGAACAATCTTGACGAAGTGATACTGGACTCCATCAACGAGGGAGTTTTCACTGTTGACATGGACTGGCGCATAAGCTTCTTCAACAGCGCCGCTGAAAAAATAACAGGAATATCAAGGGGCGAAGCTATGGGGCGCACCTGCTCAGACGTATTCCACGCCAGCATATGTGAAAAGGATTGCGCTTTGAAACGTTCCCTCGACAGCGGGAAACCTGTTGTGAAAGCTATGGCCGAAATAATCACGAACAGGGGAAGGAAGATTCCCATCAGGATATCGGCGGCCGCACTCAAGAACAGCAGGGGGAAAACAATCGGAGGCGTAGAGACATTCCAGGACCTCAGCCAAATCGAGGAATTACGCAAGGAACTCAACAATCGGCACACATTCGAGGACATTGTCGGCAGAAGCCCGACTATGACACGGCTTTTCGACATCATGCCGCAAATCGCAGAAAGCTCGAGCACCGTCCTAATCGAAGGACCGAGCGGAACAGGAAAAGAGCTTTTCGCCAGGGCGATACACAACCTTTCTCCCAGGAAAAAGAAGAAATTCATCGCAATAAATTGCGCCGCGCTCCCTGACACTCTTCTCGAAAGCGAACTCTTCGGCCACAAGGCAGGCGCCTTCACGGATGCCAGGCGCGACAAGCCCGGGCGCTTTCTCCTGGCCGAAGGCGGGACAATCTTCCTCGATGAGATTGGAGACATTTCACCTGCGCTCCAAGTCCGCCTGCTAAGAGTCCTCCAGGAACGGGCGATAGAACCACTGGGCGGCGTGGAATCTGTCGCCATCAATGTCAGGGTTGTTGCCGCAACTAACAAGAATCTCAAAAAACTGGTGGAGGTGGGGAAGTTCAGAGAAGACCTTTATTATAGAATTCGCGTCGTTCATCTGGAGCTTCCGGAACTAAAAAAACGCAGGGAAGATATTCCCTTGCTCGTCGAACACATAATTTCCAAGTTCAACCGGATACAGGGCAAGAATATAGAAACACTGTCCTCCGAAACAATGAAACGTCTGATGGCTCACGACTATCCTGGCAACATACGGGAACTGGAAAACATAATTGAACAGGCCTTCGTTCTATGCAATGGCGGAATCATCGAACTTCACCACCTCCCTCCCGAACTTCGCCCGGACAGCACACAGGCGAATGACGCGTTCGGCGCAATGTCCCTTCAGTCAATGGGAAAGCACCTCATTGTGGAAACACTTCGCAGATCCAATGGCAACCGAAGAAAAACGGCAAAAGAACTCGGTATTGACGCCAGCACACTCTACAGGAAGATGAAAACACTTCATATTGACACTCCCAATGTTGATGGCCGACATAAAAAGTAAAGATCGCTTCCGTATCCAACCTGCGTTGCATATTGCAATACTGCAATGCCGTATGTTCCTGCCATAGAATTTACATGTATTTTTCACACATACATATCTTGCTGCCAGACAATTACTTACAAGCATGAATTAATTTATTTATTCTTCATGGCATATGATCTGCTAGTACCAGATGGAGATAAATTTCAGTACCAACCTTTAGGAAAAGATGAAAACCATGAAAATTGCAGTTACAGCGCAGGGAAATAATCTGGATGCAAAAATTGATCCACGTTTTGGAAGGGCAAAATTCTTTATCGTGCTTGACTCCCAGGACGGCGGATTCGAAGTGAAGGACAACAGCGTGAACCTCAATGCCGCACAGGGCGCGGGGATTCAGTCCGGACGAAACGTTGTAGAACTCGGAGTGCAATGTGTCATAACAGGCAATGTGGGACCAAAGGCTTTCTCCGTGCTCCAGGCCAACGGCATAAAGATATATATCGCTCCAGACTGCACAGTAAAAGAAGCAGTGGAACAATTCAAGGCTGGCAAGTTGAAACAGGCGGAAGATGCCAGTGTCAATGGGCACTGGGCATGATTTCAAACACTACTCCTGACTTTAAGATTGAATGGAACTAAGTTAAGAGGAAAAATCGTTGGAGTTCGCAGCTTTAGCGTGTGTATTTTTTCCCTGATTTGAGGTTTAACTTAGCAACATTGGGTTGTAAGATTTATTGAACAAAAATTGATAAGGAATTGAAAATGTCGGACAACTGCCCCGGATTGGATCAAAAGAATGAATCGGACACAAAAACAAAAATGGAAGAAAAGGAGAATGTAAAAATGAAAATCGCCATTCCAATGGCAGACAAAAAACTCTGCATGCATTTCGGACACTGCGAGGAGTTCGCTCTTATCGAGGTTGATCTTGAAAAGAAGAGAATCACGTCTGCCACCTATCTTGTTCCTCCGCCCCACGAGCCTGGACTTCTGCCACTATGGCTGA
>CAIQLG010000526.1 GCA_903872565.1 uncultured Lentisphaerota bacterium
ATCGCTCCATGTTGTTAATGTTTTGTAATATATTGCATTATAACATGTTGCGATGATATTTCAAGTAATATTTCAAATTATTTTTTATTTTTTTTAGCCTAGCTCGACCTTTTCGAGCAGGCTCTAGTAAGCAATATTAAAAACACACAGCAGTTTTCTATTCAAGTGAAAATGACTCAGGATTTTTTACAAAAATATCAAAGCATCTTGTACCAGGAAAAGCTCGTTTCCGGTGGATGGTTCAATATAAGCAAACAGAAGTTGATTGAATCACCAGCCGAAATATGGATTTTTGTATTGCACAGCATCAGGGTAAAATCATATAATTACCTGATAATGAAAAAGCAAGAAGTAATAAAAAAGCTTAATCAAATAAATCAAATTTCTAATAAAAGTAAATCATATATGTTTTATCCATGGGTTGCCGAGGACAGCAAAGATGGGCAATATAAGTGCTGGGATGCTCGTGGGCTTCGTAAAAAAGAACGGGATAAGTTGGTTAACGGGAAATTCGATTGCGAGCCTCGAGATTTTTCAGAGTATTTGAATAACTGGAAAAAGTTTTCAATTTTTAAGTAGGAGGTATAATATGTTCAAGGAAAAATTGATGGTGGTAGTATTGGCAATTTTTATGCAGGTAACAATCACATACGGGGAAGATGTTTTAGGTATTGGGAAATCTATTCTTAAAGGTGCATTAGGCGGAGACCAAGATGCTCAAAAGGATAAAAAGGATGGCACAAAAGATTCTACAGATAAAAATGATTCGCAAATAAATATTGATCAAATTGATTTAAATAAATTTTCTGAATTGAAGAAAAAAGCCGCTACGGGTGATTCGGATGCTCTATACGTTGTCGGTCTTGTTCTTTTGGAGGGGAATAAATCGATTGATAAAAATATTAAAGACGCTTTAGTCTACTTGAATAAAGCTGCGGAGAAAAACAGTGACGCACAATACACTTTAGGTGCATTACTATATTCAGGGAAAAATGTTAAGAAAGACATAGATAAAGGGAAAGATTTATTAATTCAATCAGCAAAGTCTGGAAATGATAAAGCTGTAAATTATTTAATTAAGCAAAACATCATAAAAGACAAGTCAGAACTTGCAGATAAGACTAAAGATAATTCTAAAACTGTTCAATCAGAAGAAAGACAAAATATATCAAAAGATGAAGACAAACCCAATAAGTCTTCCGATGTTTCAACCTCTAATACAAAAAAAGATGCTTCTTCTGATTCAAAACAAAATGATCCCGATGAAATATATGCGAATGCTCTGAAAGAGGTTACCGATAAAGCCAATAAAGGAGATCCAGAATCACAATATAAGTTAGGCTATTTACTGCTTGTGGGGGATGCAAGTCACAATATCAAGCAACAGTCAGATAAAGGTGTAGAATGGATTAAAAAATCTGCAGATAGCGGTTTTCCAGATGCACAATTTGTTTATGGTGTACTTCTGTTTAACGGTACTGATAGAGAAAAAGGGAAAGAAATATTGATTCAATCAGCAAAGTCTGGCAATGATAAAGCTGTAAATTATTTAATTGAGCAAAAGATCATAAAAGACAAGTCAGAACTGGCTCAGATCAAAATAATGTCAGAGGATTTAAAGAATGAAATTATAAATGCTATAAATGATTTTAATAAAGGATTTGGCACAAACATAAAAATTGAAGAAGCTTTAAAAAATGCAAAATCTTTTCTTGGAGGGGAAAAAACGTGACATTATTTGCAGATACTCAAGTATCCAGCAATGTCTATGGTCCACTGCTTTTTGGAGACTTTATTAAATCGACAACAGATAAATCAGTGGTTAAAGAAGAAACTTGGAAAACCTTGTCCAATCTTGGTGTTGGATGTGCCGAACTCAAACTTAATGAATCCCCAGATGACGCATACAAAGGCATTAAATGGGATATGGAGCTTATACAAGGTAAATATAAAAAATCAGATGTAGGGGAATATTTATCTAGTGTTCAGACAGGAAACTTATATATATGGACGATAGACGGCATAGATCCAGATTTTATTGATGTATGCAAGAAAAATAATACTCTTAATTCGCAATTTGTTAAGGATAATAAGTTGGAGTATGAGTTTAAGACAGGATATTTCTTAATTAAATCGGATAAATCAACTATAAGTCTATATTTAAAGATGACATCATGGAATTCAGACGGAACCTCTGGCGATGCAATGGGGTGGAGGTCATGGCCATATGAAATAAAAATATCAATTAACGATTCAGTTGATCAAAATGACATAATCGCAAAATTGAAGAAGGATTATGGTGAACCCAAAGAAATAACTGAATCAGTATATACGGTTACATTCAGTCCAGAATACTTAAGAAAAGAGATTAATTATTGTGAGATCAAACTTCCACGCAAGACAATGCATTGGGAGAAATCGGATTTGTCGATAGTATTTCATATTTATGACAAATCAAAAATCAAAATCAATAAATTGATTAAAAAAATAACTACCGAAATGATAGCAGATACTTATATTACTAATGATGTAAATAAAATAACGAAAAAATTAGAAGTATATGATAAATCTCTTGCTGAGTTGATAGAGTCGTATAAGAACGTAAAAGAGTTTGATTTCTCAAATAAAGAGACAATAAGCACACTAGCAAGTCTTGGCATTCCTATAGAAAAATATCAAATTATAAAAACCTATGAAAAAGGGCGGATTAAATATAAAGACAATATTCAGAAAGTAATTGATAATTTAACAAAGGTTAAAGAGAAAAAAGAAAAGGATGGAAAATCTAAGGCTCTTGATTTTTAGTTCTGTGGTGATTGTTTCCATGCTGTAGATCTGTCGGGTGCAGTTCCAATATTATTAGATTTTTTTGTGCCGTTTGTGCTTTTTTGTGGCTAATATTTATGGGATTCCGCCCAATTAATTCCCGACCTTTTGAATGCCATGCAGGAAGCATCTGGTGCCGGAGTTCAGGGGCAGGTCGAATTTTTCACCTATGGACCATTCGAATCCGTATTTGGCGGATCGTTTGCGAATTTCGCAGATTTCAGACTCGGCGCTTTCCGGAGTTTTATAGAGGATGAAGGAGCCGTCCGGCTTGAGCATTTTTCTCGACTCCCTGAAGATTTCCGATGCCGACGCGACGGCTCTCGCTATAATAAAGTCGAATCTGTGCTGGAATTCTGCGTTCGCGGCAAGTTCCCTGGCTCTTCCATTGAGGGGATCAAGGTTGCGAATTTCGCAGGCTTCGGCTGTTTTTGCAATGAAGGCGATTTTTTTGCCAGCGGAGTCAATTGCGGTGATTTTCGAATCTGGCAATGCGATTGCGAGGGGCACCGATGGAAATCCTGCTCCTGCTCCAATATCTGCGATTTTCGCAGTTTGTCTTGATTTGGGGTGATATCTGAGAATCGCGATGCTGTCGCAGACGTGCTTTATCCAGAAGGTTTCCTCGCCATCTATGGAAGTGAGGTTGTAACTGCGATTTTCGCAGAAGAGCAAATTTCTGAAAATTTCGCATCGTTCGATGAATTCCTCGTGTTTTTGCGGCATGCATGCCTGTATGAAGTCGAGGATCTCAGGTTTTAAGGCGACCGTCATAATACTATCCGGCATATTCTTGTTTTATTGCACGTTTTTTTGAGACATTAAATCCGAAGCACGAAGTTCGAAATCCGAAACAAGCTCGAAAGGAATAAAAACTTAATTCAGAAACAATGCTTGAAACTTTTGAATTATTTGTAAATTTCCCCAGTTTGTTTCGGATTTCGACATTCGGATTTCGAATTTGGTTGTGGCAAAAGCTATTCTAAGATATTAATGGGTCATTATGTGATGGATGCCGAAGGCGAACCCCGAGATAGTGTATGTGGTGAGTACCGCCACGGTTGCGGATTTCCACTTCTTGTTCGTCAATATTTTCCGGATCAGATCCCTGAGAAGATACGGCTTCCCGGCGATTAGAATCCCGAAGGTTCCCATGATGAAGCACAGGATTGGAAAAAGCGGTTTCAACGGTGTTTTAAAGGCAAAGGACTCGAACAGATAGTAGTGTGCGAGAAGAATGAAGAACCCCCCCAGGACACGTGCAAACAGGTAGTCGAGAAACATATATCCGACCCATGTGCCGAACACGGCCAGCGGTATAAGATATTTCTGGAAGGATTCCGAGACAAGCGGACGGGACTCCATTGCACACCAGAGGAGGACAAATATGCCGAGAGCTGTTCCCCACAGCCTGTTTCTCGGTATCTTTTCGAGTTCCTGCATTTTTTCGCTGTTGGATTTGAGAATGATAAGAGTGGAAAATCCCATGATAAACGCCAGGACTATCATGGAAAGCGGGAATATCTTGTCTGAAAGAGGCATAAAATATCCATATTAAAATTGATTAAACATTGAAATTAGAGCCAGCAAATATAAATTTAAATCCAGATTTTGCAAATATGTACTATAAATATCTGTGCATCGGTGGTAATGCGTCAGAGTTTTTTGTTGGTGGAGGGCCACGCTCCGTCGTGGCCGTAGGCGGACGCGATGGAGCGTGTCCTTCCAAAAAAATCATTTGCCGGAAAAGACTGACGCATTACCCTCGGTGTCTCTGTGGTTAATTTAAGGTGCTGAAGCTATGCTTAAACTTGGAGTCAATGTGGATCATGTGGCGACCCTGCGCCAGGCGAGAAAGGGAAATTCCCCTGATCCTGTCGGGGTTGCGTTGATATGCGAGAAGGCTGGTGCCGACGGCATTACTGCGCATCTGCGAGAGGATCGCCGGCATATTCAGGATGATGACATGCGGCGACTTGCCTCCACGGTGAAGCGCTTGAACATGGAGATGGCCGTGACCGACGAGATGGTCGGGATTGCAGTTCGCCTTAGACCACACAGCTGTTGCCTTGTCCCGGAGAAACGGGAGGAGCTGACTACGGAGGGTGGTCTTGACGCTGCGGGGAGCTTTGGACATCTGAAAGATTCTGTTGCACGTCTCATGGCCGCCGGAATTGTCGTCAGCATATTTATTGATCCTGATTTCCGGCAGATCGAGTTTGCTGCCAAGTCCGGAGCGGAGTTCATCGAGCTTCACACGGGGACCTATGCGAATTCCTCCGGGGAGAAGGCTCAGAAGGAGGTCGAGCGCCTGGCCGAATCAGCGGAATTCGCAAAAAGTCTTGGTCTGGAGGTGAATGCGGGGCACGGGATTGACTACCTCAACATTGACGGGATTCTTCGCATTCCACATCTTGTGGAGCTCAACATTGGATACAGCATAATCTGCCGTTCGGTGTTTACCGGGATTGGCCCCGCCGTGTCGGAGATGCTTGGACTTATGAGAAAGACAAGGCATGGACACTGAACACACAATATTCAATACTCAATGCTCAAGTGACAAGGGAAAAATACTTGAGAATTGAACATTGAGAATTGCGTATTGAGAATTAATTCTTAATTGTTTCTTATGGAATGCAGTTTGAGAAAATATAATTATAACACACTACACATTATAAGGATAAGGAGCTGCAATGTCTGTCAGCAATTTGCGTGAACTTCTCGAGCTTGGTGTCAATTCTGGTGCATCGGACTGGCACATCAGGGAGGAGACTGCGGCGACGATACGCATATCCGGCGATCTTGTGGAGACCGACTTTGTCACGGACAAGCAGTTCCTTCAGGATATAATGAAGACAATGGCTACAGCTGACATGATCGAGAAACTTAGAGTTGTTGGAGACCTTGATTTGTCCTATGTTGAAGACGGCATCGGACGATTCAGGGTCAATATCCATCGTCAGCGGGGAATGCTTGGGATGTCTATGCGCCATGTCAAATCGAAGATTGCAAATTTCGAGGAGCTTGGACTGCCGAAGGAGAATATTGAGACAATTGCTTCTTCGGAGAGGGGAATAATAATTCTTTCCGGGACGACGGGATCCGGGAAGTCCACCACCCTGGCCTCCATGATCCAGCATATTAATCTGACCAGCAGAAAGCATATTGTAACCATTGAAGATCCTATCGAGTATGAATTCCACGACGCAAAGTCCATTGTGGAACAGAGGGAGGTAGGGCTTGATACGGAGACGTTTAGAAGTGCCCTCGTCCATGTCCTGAGGCAGGATCCTGACATAATAATGGTTGGCGAGATGAGGAACGGCGAAAGTTTCGATGCCGGATTGCAGGCATCCGACACGGGGCACCTTGTGATGACGACTCTGCATTCCACTAACGCGTACCAGGCTGTCAACCGCATACTGGATTTCTACAGGTTCGAGGAACAGCAGGCCATAAGGAGCGCCTTGGCTGTGAACTTGAGGGCGGTGATCTGCCAGAGGCTGATTCCCAGGGCATATGGAGGCGGTGTCATCCCCGCCGTCGAGATAATGGTTAATTCGCCGATTGTCAGGAAGCTGATCGAGACGAACAAGCTTGAAAAACTGCCAGCCGCGATAGAATCAGGAAGGCAGGACGGGATGCAATCCTTCAACCAGTCTCTTCTCAAGCTTGTGAACGAAGGTATTATTACCGAGGAGGATGCACTCAAGTCCTCGAACAATGCAGAGTCTCTTAAAATGAATCTTAAAGGGATTTTCCTTGACTCTTCCGCTCAGGTCATAGGGGAATAGTGTTGAGCATGCTAATTTGATAGTATGGGAAATTATATTTTTAAAAGGAACGCCGGCAATCCCGGCACCAAAGGGTGTCGGGATTGGTGGCGTTCCGACAAAGTTCCGGCGAAGCCTATTAACGTAAAGATACAATAAAAACACATTCTTATTCGTTTAATCTAACATAAATAAGGAAAGTAGAAGGATGGATTTACTTATTTTAAAGAGCAAGATCCACAATGCCAGGCTGACTGACTGTCGTGTGGATTATGAGGGGAGCATCGAGATAGACACGGACATCCTTGACGCTGTTGGGATGTTTCCCTATGAAAAAGTTCTCGTTGTGAATTCAACCAATGGGCAGAGGCTGGAGACATACGCCATACCTGGGGAAGCCGGTTCCCGAGTTTTCATGCTCAACGGGGCTGCCGCACACAGGGGGAGCCCGGGAGACAGAGTCACGATAATGTCTTTCGGTGTGTTTTCCGAGCAGGAGGCAAGAAAATTTCTGCCAAAAATCCTTATTTTTGGTGAAAATCTTGATTTCCGCATGAAAAATATTAAAAAAGAGTGACTTTTTGGCATAAAATGTGCTAAACTATGCGTAAGGGGACGCATTGATTAATCATGCAACGGAGAGAAGTGATGCAAAGGGAACTGGGGAAAGTCGGTTCTTTCGGGCAGGTGACCGTCGAATATACGACTGTCCTTGTTCTGTTTCTGCTGACTGGCCTTGCGATGCTGATGCTTGTCTCAGTCTTTTGTGATTACGGATATAGAATCCTTTCCCTGGTAGGGCTGGATTATCCATAGCTGAAAAATAAACCAAAGGAGGAATAGAACATGAAACTAGGAAAGTCAAGAAGGAAAAACCAGACGGTTGTGGAGTACATCCTGATTATCACTCTGGTTGCGGTGGCATCAATAACTGTCCTCGGAATATTCAGTGACCGCATAAGGACTCTGATTGCTGGTGCTGCTTCATCGTTTGGTGCCACTAATGCTGCGGATGCTGTTGATCAGAACAGTTCTATTGACATTTTGAAGACGATAGATGGCAACGGGATTGAGACGAACGGTAACTAGATTGTGATAGGAATTTGTGCTTCGGCGGGATGGTTAAAAATTTGTAGCCACGGCCATGTTGGCCGTGCATTCGCCTCCAACATGGAGGCGGCTACATTAGTCTCGGCGCGGCGGATTGACTTCCTATGTTTCGGGAGACTGGACTGCACTTCTTAAGGAGGCGCATAATGTGTTTTTTTTATTTTTACAGACGGAAGGGGGCACGGGGGCAGTCAATTCTTGAATCTCTTTTGTGCATGATTGTCCTGTGTCTTATCCTTTTCGGTCTGTTGCAGATATTCAACCTTGCCGTGGCTAAAATGCTTACCTACTATTCAGCGTACAGGACCTCGAGGTCATATTCTGTCGGGTTTGCAGACTATCTGCTCACCAGGAGCTCACAGGTTGCCGCAATAGGCGGATCGGGAAAATTGGTGGAGCCCGACAATAGAGAATACACAGGGCTGGTTCAGCAGTTTGATGCCGAGGCATTCATGATTCCCGAATACATCAGCGGTACATCCTGGCTTGAATATGAGTACTGGGGTGGCGAAAACTCTTATGACCCGAAATACTACAATCCGAATGTGCGACCGCCCGAGACATGGCTTTACCATTCGAATAACATGTCTCAAGGCGGGGCGATAAGAACTACGGTAGGATTCAATGATTATCCCTTCACCCTTTTTGATCTTATGGATAAGGATCGGATATGGTTTGGTGCCGTGGGGAACGCTACATATATAGGTGGAGACGCCACTTTTATCAACCACTCCGCAGACTATCTTGAGTGAAAAGTGAAAGCGTTGGTTTTATTTGATGACTGTTTTTTGGAGGGACGGCTTCCACGCCGTTCATTCACGGTCGGGGTGGAACCCGACCCTCCACCAATAAACACTGGCGTGTCCTGAAAGGTTCGAATTCAGTAAGTAAACATTTATAGTGCAAGGAGATGGAAGTGAGAAAGGAGAATAAAATAAAGACAGCAGGGCAGACGCTTATTATAACAGTGGTCGCCCTGGTCATACTGCTGCTTGCAGTGCTTTTCCTCTTTGATCTGCAGTCAATCATAAGGGTGAAAATAAAGTCGCAGACAGCAGTTGATGCGGCGGCTCTGGTAGGCGCGCAGTGGCAGGTGAACACTCTCAACATGATAGGTGAACTCAATATCGTCGAGGCCTGCACGGTACTCGTCTCCGCCTTGCCTGAACCTTTTACTGGAGACAGCCCCCCAAATGAAGCAATTCCTCCCGAAGTGGCGCTTATAGCAAATATGCAGGCCAGGGTGGCGTTCATTGGCCCGGTGATAGGGGTGGGGGCTGCCCAGCAAGCGGCGAAAAGCAACGGCCTCTTCGTCAATCCCTTTTACACCTCGGTCGTAACAAAACACCTCGCCAGGCTTTCTGAGGATTTGACTCGGGCCGATGCGGCTGATGACCGCTATGACTCGGAGATGGACTGCTATTATGACATCTTGAAAAGCTATAAGGGATTTGAATGGAGAAAACCCTACATGAAAATGCTAGTTGAGGTGAATGTCGGGCAGGGTGGCATTGCGGCCGCCCCAAACGCCCAGTTCGCAGGGCTTCCAATCGTGACTCCGGACTGGCTTATGGACAAAAAGCTCTACCGCGCGATAAGCCTTCAACCGAGACCAGACTGGTGCTATCCCAGGCTAAGGTCTCTGCTGAAGACTTTCGACTTCGATGGCAAATGGTGGGATGTTACGGTTATTCCAAACAATGCGAATTTCCCATACGAGAGCGAATACTTCCCAGTTTGTATTGATTTCACGGATACCGGATTCCCATTCCCAGACGATATATCCACACTTCTTACCGATCGTGGCTTTACCCCTTGGGATGTATATGACCCCGACGAAACAGAGGACACCGACGGCATCTTTACTCCTCTTCCCTATGTGAACTACTGCGTGTATGATGCAAGCTGGAATAGCAAGCCGATTTCCGATTCCTGGGACATGTACTTGCGAAGCCCTTTCCGCCAGGAATATAACTACGGCGGGCCAGTTGTTAAAATGTCGGCGGAAGTTACCCCTCCTGTAGTGTCGCAGTCCTACTATGTCGGAGGCAATCATCAGATTTCTTCGCATGACGGAGTATCCGTCATCCCAGTCGGCGGGAAAGATTCTGGAATGAAGAAACAATATATGAGAACATCAGAAAGTTCGGCGTTGGCAAAACCCCTTGGCAGTCTGTCCATCGGAGGTTCGTCAGGACCGCCTAACTCGACGAACATGGTGCTTCCAGTCTTCGACAAGGCGAGGCTCATCCCGGTGGCCATGCAGGATCCGGGAGACTTGGATCCTTTTGATCACTTGACCGAAGAACTACTCGAGTTTCTGGTCTGGCTTGGAGATGTTGACGACATTGACGATCCGCAACTTGTCCCCCCGGGAGCCATGGGACCCTGGTTCCTTTCCTGCCTTAGGAAGCTGAACGACGAGAAATGGCGTAGCAGGGGATACAACAGGGACTATGCCTATGACCCGCCGGGAGAAACTCCTCCATATGACCCTTCCTCTGGTTATGGTGCCGGGTGGCTGCAGATGGGACATGTATATCAATACGATGGGGGTGGACAGCCTGTGGCGATTATTGAGACAAATGAGCAAAGATGCGACCTTCCACCACCTGACAATCCACCACCTGGCGGAGGAGGAGGCGGAGGAGGCGGCGGAGGAGGTACCAGTCCAAAGCCTGGACCTCCTGTATTACATTGAGATGTTATGAAAAATTCATATGATTGCCCCTCGTGTGGGAAAAAATTTGTCTGGGATGATGAGAGCCCTGAAAAAACTCTTGTATGTGCGTCCTGCAATTACGAGATGGATGCTCCGTGCGCTGTGCTCTCGAAAGGGCATTTGATTGGAGGTTATGAGATAATCCGGCGCATTGGGGTGGGGGGGATGGGAGAAGTCTATCTTGCGAACCAGAAGTCAATGGAACGCAAAGTCGCCCTGAAAATACTGCACGAGGAACTTGCTTCCGACAAGGCCTATATCCAGCGATTCATGAGGGAGGTCAGAACTCTGGCCTCCGTCGAGCACCCGAGCATCGTCAGTGCGATCGAGGCGGGATTCGACAATGGTGTCTATTTCCTTTCAATGACTTATGTCGAGGGTTGCGATCTGAGAAAGATGCTGGAGGATGGCAGGTCTTTCTCGGAACCGGAAGCTTTGAAGATAGCCAAGAAAATCTCGGAGGCGCTTCGCTTCGCATGGGAAAAGCACAGGATCATCCACCGCGATATCAAGCCAGCCAATATCATGATCACCCCCGAAAACGAAGTCAAGCTGATGGATCTCGGCATAGCCAGGCACGCAAAAGAGGATCTCGAAATCACAAATCCCGGAATGATGGTGGGTTCACCTCATTATATAAGTCCCGAACAGGCAAGATCCAAAAGAGACATAGATTTCCGTTCGGACATGTATTCCCTTGGAGCGACTCTTTATCATCTGCTTACAGGAGAGGCTCCGTTCCCCGGCGATAATTCGATCACGGTGCTTGCCGCTCTTCTGACCGATGAGAGGCCTGACCCGAAAATGAAAAATGCCAAACTCTCTGGGAAAACAAGCTCGCTGATAAGAAAAATGATGTCAAAGGAGGCAGATGACCGGTTCCAATCCTGGGACGATCTGATCGCCGAAATAGATCCTATCCTTGGGAATTACGAAAAGAAGACCTCGTCTGCCAGGTCAAACAGCGTAATATTCAATAATCCGAGAAGAATTATCATCGTCGCCCTTGCATTCGTCATAATTTTCTCGTTGCTCGTCACCCTGGTAAAAAGCGGACGCGAGGATGCGAAGAGAAAAAATGCCGAGAAACTTTACGGCGAGGCGGTTAAATTTATCGAGGAGAATCCCGGCCCACTCAAGGACCTCAGGAAAAAGCTTGTCATGCTCGAAGCTGTCCAGAGGGCTGGCTACCCTGTCTTGTCGGCAAAAGCGAAAGAACGCATGGAGATCATTGTCAACGAGGCGCGTGCAATAAAGGAAAAGGCAGACCGTGAGAAGATGGAGTCTGAATTCGATGAAATACGGAGGAAGGCGTATGATTCTCAAAAGGCTGGAGACATTGATACTGCTCTCAAGGTATGGCTCAATTTCAAGAACAATGGTCCGCTTAAGGACGACCGTGAATACCAGAAGAAGATGGGCAGAGAGATTGACTATCTCGAAGGACTGAAAAAGAAAGAGTAAGGGATTGTATCTTCCGACAAGTCCCGGCGCAGTTAAGTATCTTACTTGTAATCTGTTAGCGTGTTGTCGGTCCGTATTAGTGCAATTTATTGCACTTTCTAGAGAAGAACGGCGTATAAATATGCCTACTACAAGCGAATTAACATACTGAAAATATTAAAATCTTAAACTAATGCAGTATAATATTCTTAATGGAAGGAGCGTTGAAGGCAATGGCTATCACAAAATTCAAGATGGCTGGAATAGGGATTCTGATCGCACTGCTGGCTGGAATAACAGGTGTTGTGGCTATAAAAGAAATTCAAAAGAGACAGGCTCCGGGTGCAAGTGAGAAGCCCGACATCGTTGCCCCACCTGCAAAACAACAGGTTCACGATCAACCAGAATCCTCTAAGCCGGAAACAAAAGATAAACCCCGATCTGCCATGTTAAAACAGCCGCCCAAGGCGAGGAATTTCCAAGCCGAGATGGAAGAGGCATTGGCACGCTTACCGAAATTGGGTTATTCCCCTGAGCTTGATAAAATAATGAGAGAATGGACTGACTATGATAAAGATGGAGCAGTCGAATGGACTCTTCGCGTGATGACAGGGCAACGACAGGCAGAAGTATTGGGAATTGTGGCTTCCGCGTGGGCTAAGAAAGACCCTGCCGCAGCATTAGAATGGGCAATTAAATTGCCCGAAGGAAACGTCAAAGATGGTGCACCTTGGGGTGTGTCTTCCTCGTGGGCGGTTAAAGATCCTGATAAAGCCAAAAAATGGATCGAAAAATCCTCGCTTTCCCAGGATGAAAAGGACAAATTGCTGAAAAAATTCCGAGGAAATAGCTAATTTTTCGTTCACCGATTCCCGTTGACCGTCCCCCGCAAAGAAAAATATTGAATGCGAAGCCGGTTAAATTTATCGTATGGGAATTGTATTTTCGCGCATTTGGCGTGTTTATCGGGAAAAATATGGTATTAGTCCCAGCGTAGCCGAATAATGGAAACTCCTGAAAAACTTTCCCTCTCGCTTGCAGAAAAAGTTGAAAATCTCTAATGATGAACTATATTCCATGCCATGAAACAAATTAAGGACTCCAAAAAGTGATTAGAAAAATGCTCGTAGTTCTCTTTGCGTTGTGCTCGGTTCTCAACATCACCGGCTGCACAACTGCCAACAACGATCTTGATTCAGTCGAGACTCCTCTTGTTGATACGGCTCAGCCTGAGCAGAGAAAGCAGAGGCTCGAGGAACTCAATGCCCAGAAGGAAGTCTATCTTAGGCTCATGTCTGGTTCCAACAACATTGAAGAGCTGAATGAATTCAAAAAGGAGCTCGACCGGGTCGTGGCGGATATCAACAGGATCGAGCTTGATGTGATTCCAGGGCAGATTCCTAAATCTCCCGAAGTCAAGATCGAAGTCTCGAAAGAACAGAGTGAAATAATAAATATCAAGATGGATAGAATTAGACGGCTTGTTTTGCAGCAGACATATTTCAATGATCTTCTCGCAAAGGCGAAGAGCGAGAAGGAAGTGAAAAAAATATCGAAACATCTCAATGAACTCCAGGGCGAGATTGAGGATCTTAAAGAAGAGATAAGGGTTCAGGAGCTGGAGGATGTGGATCAGGAGAAATTCGCGGTGAAGCATATGACGGTCTATGGCCCCATCGGCATAGCCTGCAAATTTCTTGAAATATTGTTCGGACGCCTCTTCATCCTTTTCGAATTCTGATTTTGTCCAATGCCGTCGAGTCCTTCCCTGGTTCCGGCATGTTTGACACACAGATTGAGCACCCCACGTCCCTTATTACGGGATCGGCAATGATATCTTGAAACTTATATTTATGGCGAGGTTCAAATGAAAAAAACCGTATGGTGTCTGATGATGCTGTTGTCTTTTATGCCCTCCACGTTCTGCTCAGATGAGGACGATAAGGTCAAAGCTCTATGGTTCAAGGGGTTCGAAATATTCGAGGATGCAGAGAAAGTCGAGAAGGAACAGGGCGTGGAAAAGGCTCTGCCCTTGTATGAGAACGCACTGAAACATTTCAAGGGGATCAAGATCAAGTATCCTGACTGGAATCCATCATTCATCGGATATAGGATAAACGTCTGCGAAAAAAAGATCGAAAAACTCACGGGATCCGTCGCCACAACAAATCCGACTGCCAAGCCTGCCCCCACTGAAAGTCCAGCTCCAGCAACGACTCCTAGTGAGATGAAACTGCTGAAGGAGAAACTGGACAATACGCAGAAGAAGCTCGACAATGCCCTTGTCTTTGTCTCGAAGAGCCAGAAGGAGATAGATCGTGGCAATAAGGCGATCTTGGATCTGGAGCATCTCTCCAAGGACAAATCCGATCTCGAAAAAAGATATTCTCTCCTGTCAGAAGAACTCCAGAAAATCAGGAACAACAGTTTTTCCGAATCCCCGGAGACGAAAAACGTGATGGATAAACTCCGGTCGCAACTCGATGAATTGAATTCGAAATACAATAAAACTGTACAGGACAACCGCGAGCTGACGGAAAAATACAGAAATCTATCCATGACCAAGGTGGATTCGGAATCTGTCCTCGGCAAGACGATCGAGGAAAATCAGAATATGAGAAAAGCATTGGCCGAGGCTCTGGATTCGGTGAAAGGTATGAGAACCGATCTGGGAGAGTCCGCCGCCAAGTCAAGGAAACAGGAAGAGGAGATCGCAAACCTGAAAACGATAATCGAGGAGGAGAAGAAGAAATCAGGAACTCTGGACGACAAGTTCAGGGAAATCTCGGAGAAGTCGGGCGGCCTTGCCGAACACCTCAACTCGGAAAACGAACTCTTGAAAAAGGATTTGGGACTTCTTAAAATCAAACTCGACAGCGAAAGCAGGGAGAAAAAGGAACTCCAGGACAAGGCAGTGGAGAAGGATGTTAAAATACAGAGGCTGGACAATCTTCTGGCAGAACTGGGGGCATCCTCTAAAAAGTACGCTTCTGAACTCGAAATCAGAACCAATACCGTACAAGAGACTCTCAAAAAGAACTCCGAAATGACCGCAAAGAACAAGGGACTGGAGGAACAGAACCAGAGCCTTTCCGACGAAATCAAGAAAATCGCGGCAAAATACGAGTCGTTTGTCAAGAAGGACAAGGAATATACTGAACTTGCCAAATACTGCCTCGAACTCGAAGAGGAAAAAAGAAACAATACTGCGGTAATTGACAAGGCCAAGGAGGATGCCTCGCTCGTCAGAAAGGAATTGCAGTCAAGCATGATTAAAAAGGGGGATTTTGACAGGGTGAGTGGCGAGCTTGACAATTCCAAGCTGACTATAGTCAAGCTCAAGGAGGAGAATGCGAGTCTTGCGGCGGATAAGGAGAAGGTGATGGCCGAAAAGAAGAATGTGGCCGAAGAAAAGGGTAAGATGACATCCGACTTGGGCAGGCTCTCCAAGGATAAGGAGAAATTGCAGGAGGATATATACCTTGTTATCAAGGAAAAAGACAAAATCGCTGCCGAAAGGGATGCTCTAATATCAGGGAAGAATGAATTTGCCGCCGAAAGAGACAAGCTTGTTGCGGAGAAAGATAAGGCGCTCTCAGAAAAGAATAGTGCTGTGGAGGAAAAAGGTAAACTGACCGAAGTCCAAAAGCAGAAAGATGAATTGGCGTCGAAGATCCTGCAGGCCGAAGAGAAGCTTGCCAAGATTCAGTCCGATTTGGGCAAATCGTCTGACGAGAAGGGAAAATTGCAGGCGGAAAAAGATGCAATCTTGGTGGAGAAGAACAAGATTGCCGCCGAGAGGGATAAGTTTTTATCAGAGAAGGACGGACTTGTTGCTGAAAGGGATAAGCTAATTGTCGAGAAGGATAAACTTGTCGCCGCAGTAAAGCCGCCGGAGAATCCTCCTCTGGCCGCACCTTCTTCCGGAAACACGGAGGAGCTCGCTAAGATGCTTGAGGAAAAAAAGGCTGCCCTGACCGAAATCCAAAAGCAGAAAGATGAATTGGCATCGAAGATCCTGCAGGCCGAAGAGAAGGTTGCCAAGTTGCATACGGATGGAGAACTTGCCGGTAAAAAGCTTCTGGACCTCAGTGCTGCAAACGCTGAGCTTAATAGAAAAATAAAGGAGTCAGAGACGAAGGTTGATGCCAATGGCAATGACATGAAGGAACTCGCAAAATACTGTGTCACCCTGAAGGAGCGAAACCGCACAGTCGAAGATTCCCTTAAGGAGTTGCAGGACAAGATTTCCAAGATCGAAAAGGAAAATGCCGAACTCAAGGGGGGCTCGGTGCAGCCTGAATCTAAGATAAAGGATGCGAAGGCTGCGAATCCTGAAAACGCCGAAAAGGATGAGCTTGTCAGAAAGCTCATCGAAAGCCAGAATGAACTGAATTCGATTAAAGAGAAGATCGCTCTCGGGACCAAGCCCCAGGAGAATGTGGCAGATTTCTCTCCGGATGAGAAAAAGATGCTTTTCGAGGCTGCACTGAAATCATTGGCCGAAGGCAATAAGGATTCGGCTCTCTGGCATTACGATAAAATTCTTTCAAAGAATCCTGAAGATGCCGATGCCTGCAAATATGCGGCGGCAATCGAACTTGAAAAGGGCGGCACCGACAGGGCTATTGAACTATACGAGAGAGCTGCCAAGAAATACCCGGTCGACAAGGATCTCATAACCGGAATCTCTTTCGCATATCTCAAGAAGGGAGATTATTTCTCGGGAATGAGCTATCTTAGCAGAGGACTCGCAAGCAAACCTGACGACCCGGATCTCTTGCGCAACATGGGAGTCGCATGCTCCAGTCTCGGATGGAAGGACACGGCGGAAAAACTCATGAGGAAGTCCATCGGGATCAAGCCTGATTCCCGGGAGACCCTTTTCAATCTTGCAGTTCTCCTTGCCGCATCGGATCCGCCTAAACTCGAGGAGGCGGAAAAGCTTTATCGAAAGGCGCTTGAACTCGGAGCGGCAAAAGATCCCGGGATGGAGGAACTTTTCAAAAAAGAGTGAATCCCCGTATGTCAGGAGCACTAAAGCATTTCACAGGCTTCTCAAACAAAAAATGGACTACCTATGCAGTCCCAGTACTGTTTTCCCTGTCCATGAAAATAATACTTTTCTGTTACTGGTTCAATTCACCGTTCAGATTCTTTTCCAATATCACCGGCCTTGATATGCAGACTCATATGGCTTACGCAAGGCGTTTTCTCGATGGCGGAATCGAATTTTCGATATATCGTCTCATCGCCGGTGCAATATATCTCATTTTGGGAGATCGGTATTTTGTCGAGGGCGTAGTCGCCACTCAGATGCTCTCAGGAGTCGTTGTGACATTCCTGATCGTTTTTTTGATGCTTCATCTGACACGCGACAGACTCGCCGCGATGCTGGCGGGAATATTCGCGGCTACATATTCTACTGCGGCCATCTACGAGTGTTTCATCCTGCCAGAATCCATCTTCATGTGCGTCTGCTGTATTACACTTGCGGTTCCATTTTACATCTCCTGCCGCAGGAGATTCAGCCCACTTCCACTTTTCCTGTCCGGAATTGCATGCACACTTCCTCTCGTCACAAAAATAACCGGATCACTCCTCTCGTTTTTTTTCGTGACACTTGTTGTCATGATGATTTCCAGAAAAAGATCCGTGCCCGCATCCTCGAAAAGAAGACTCTGCATGTTTTTTTCGGCCGGAATTGCAGCGATCATTATTCCCGTCTCGGCGTACAATGTTGCACGCGGATTCTCCTTCCTCCCACTGCCTTCCTCCCCAAATTTCTCCTACGTCTTCAAGCTCGGAGCGACTGAAAACATAAAAAGCCTCTCTCTGACTGAAAAAACACCTTCGAATGAACAGGCGAAGCCATCCACTACAGGCGGATTCACCCGTAAACTTGCAAACTACGGCGAGAAATTCCTGATGATTTTCCACCATTATGAAGTCCCGAACAACATAAACTGCTATTTTGTCCGCTATTTTCTCTTTCCACTCAACCTGATGCTGAAATCCACAGTGCTTATCCCCCTCGCAATTGCGGGAATGTTAATACTGCTTTTCAGACAGAAGTTAATGACAAGATATTTTATCCTATTTCTCTACCTTGCCTGCATAGCTCTGCCTATGATAATTTTCGTTCCGCTCGCAAGGTACAGACTCTCTCTCTTTCCCGTATTTTGCGTCTTCGCAGCTTATCCCATGGTGTTCTTGCGTGCGAAATTCGCGGGCTACAACAATAAATTTATAGCTCCAGTTCTGTATTTTGTACTCCTCACAGCCTTGGCATATTTAATCGGCGGGCATTCCGATGAGAATTATTTCAGATCACAGGATTTTGTGTCCTACGGAATAGGCCAGGAAAAGAGTGGAAGATTCGACAGTGATTCCGTGGAGGTTTCATACCGGACAGCGTTTCTTATGGCGCCGGAGTCTCTCTCCGCAGCTATACATTTGTCGAACTTTCTCATGAAAAAGGGCGATTTCACAGAGGCTGAAATGATTCTCTCAAATTTCCATCGGCAATACCCGGATAATATGGTGATCGCTGTGAATTATGCCGCATCCCTTCTCGGAACCGGGCATCCGTCCGATGCCGAGAAAGTGCTCCTGAAAATAGGAGAGCCTCGGAGCGGAGTGACCAGGACAAGGTATTTCTACCAGATGGGGGAGGCTCTGAGATTGCAGGGCAGGAACCGTGAGGCCGTCGAATCCTTCAGCAAGGCGATTGATAACGCAAGCACCAAGGAAGAGGTGGAAATAATCCGTGCTGCACTTAAAAATATCCGCCAGTGAAGCCGGGTGATACCTTCATCCTAATTGTTCCTCCTGAAAATATAATGCCCGTCAATTGTTGACTTGTGGGATATCCTCCCGGGAGGCATACCGAGGAAAAATTTAACGCTGTCGTTGTCGTGCCGGATTACAATGTAGCACATCCCCGCATCCGTGGTTATCTTTTTCTTTTCCTCTTTTGTCCATATGATGCTACTGGCGTTATCCTTTGCATAGAACGAAGCTGAGAAGGGGACTCTGTCTAAGACATATACAATCTTGGGGATAACTCCATTTTCCTGTTTTACGATGTACTCTATAATGCCTTTCTGTGTGTTCCTCTCTGCAATCCCTGGTAAAACTGTAATTTCAAAGATGGCGAAGAAAACAAGGACAGAAAATGCACAGATCTTGATGAGAAAAGGACTCAAGAACCTTGGGATTGAGCTTTCTCTCCTCCATATTGCGACAATTAAGACGGATGTGAATATGGCGAAAGCCGGCATCGCATAGAGATTGTATGTCATCTGTATGTTCTTTGCGGGAGTAAATAGAAGGGCAGGGGTCAGCATCCAGATGAATACATAGGCCAAAACAGGTTTCCTAATGAAAATTTCATTGTAAATTTTATTCTTCAGCGTGATATATAGAGCGAAAAGCATCATAAGTATCCATGGTAGTGCATCGGCGAGAAAAAATGCCCAGATAGATCCAAAAGGTTGGCGATGCGGGTTCCCAAAGAGATCTCCCTTCCAGCCTGGTTGCAGATATTTGTATATGTGCTCGCCTATGAGAAAATATTTCAGATAGCCAGGATTCCTTTGCTCCATGAGAAGATACCAGGGAAGACAAATCGCCAGTGCCAAGATTCCACCACTTATCCAGGGGAGTCTGAAAATGACCTTCCGGTATTCCCCGAAAAGAACCGTCCATAGAAAAATCGCGATGAAAACAAGAGCGACTCCAAGGGGGCCTTTTGCAAGCATGCTGAGCCCAAGGCCAGCAAAGAAGACATAACCCCATATCACTCCAGGTTTTACCGGGGCGGGATCCAGCAACGAAATTGCTGGTCGTCCGCTTCCTGCGGACGAAATCCCGACGCTAGAGGTATTGCTTGCCTCTTCCCCGTAAATCGCGACAATGAATGCGATCATTGAAATTGCAATGGTGGCGGTAAGCGCCATATCAGTGGAAACCACACTTGACATTACGTGAAAAATCCCTGTGCTCACAAGAATTATTGAACTTAGGTAGGCCACCTGATCACCATAGAACTTTCTGGCAAAGTAGAATACAATCAGAACCAGTAAAGCTGCAGTTAGAAAAGATGGGAGGCGAGATGTGAATTCCGATACTCCAAGTGTTTTGAATGATATTGCCGTAAACCAGAAGGAAAGAGGGGGTTTCCCCCAGTAGGGCTCGCCAAGAGGATATCTCGGAGTCACCCAGTCGTTCCTTTCAACAATTTGACGCCCTACGTCCGCATACCTTGACTCCGTGGTGTCCATGAGAGGATATATTCCCAGTGTGGCCAACCTGAGAAGAACTGCGAGAAATAAAAGAAATATGAGTAGCCGTTTCGAAATAAAGTTTTCCAAGAGAGATTCCTTTTTTATAAGATTTGCCAGCAAAATACTTGTGAAAACTTACGCCGTAATCTACTTTTTATCCACCGATTTCACGAATTTTCATGAATTTATCGGGGGTAGCTTATGCTCCAACCAAGGATTCTGATGGAATCAGAAGATTGAATATAATAGATTTTCTTCTGGAGGAGTAACCCGCTGCGGATTTGAAATGGAGCCCAAGAATTGACTTCCTGTACAAATCGCCAGATGACAAAAACCGCCGAGGAAAAAGCCGAATACATTGCCACAAAAAAGCACAGAGGGCACAAAAAAATCTTATAATTCCGATTAGGGCATATGTACTATGCCTTAATTGGAAATACCAAAAAAAAATCCGTGTGGTCTGTGTGTTCCGTGGTTAAGTTTCAGGAGAGGTTGGGGAAAGATTCCCTGGACAGTTCTTTTACTACGAGGCTGCCGCGGGGCTCCTTTATGTCTGAAGGCATAATTACCTTGTTGTCAACAAGTTCAGCTCCTACAACTGCTTCGAGCGCATCTCGGAGCATCCAGCCTGCCGCTCCGGTATAGCCGTTCCAGGTCATGCGCCCGTCGTCGAATTTCGTGAGCATGTCTGCGGCCTGCTTGTTGGGTTGTCCACCATAAAGTTCGATCTCAGTCCCGAGGGTGTGCGGTATCGGTGAGATTTTGCTCCATAGGCGGAAGGCCGTCTCGCGGTATTTTGCAGCCGCCTGCTCATCTCCCTTTTCCATTGACTGCACTGCGAGGATTCTCGCCGCCTTTACAAGCCATTGTACACCATGGCAGTACATACCGTTTTCGCGGACGCCTTCAGGGTAGCGGCAGCTTCTGCCAAGGTATGGCCTGGTGTTCTCCCGCAAGGCGGGCCAGCCGAGGAGTATGGTCTTGTCAGATTCCAGAATCTCGAGGGCGGCATCAAAGACAATCCGTCCGCGTTCATGGTTGAGCCCCGATATGACTGCCCAGGACACGGTGAGCGCGTCAATCTCCCAGACCCCGCTTCCCTTTATGCCGATTTCAATTCCGTCGTCGTTTATTGCCCGCAGATATCTGTCCTCGCGCCACATCTTTTCTATGGAATCTTTTAGCTTGGCCAATTTGCCGCGATAGTATTCTGCACGCTGGCTTCCATTTTTCTTCTCGATGGTTCCGATCATATGGTCAAGAATGTAGTATAGGAAAAATGCGAGCCATACGCTTTCGCCCTTGCCTTGGCTTCCGATTTCATCGAGCCCGTCATTCCAGTCTCCTGTCCCCATCAGCGGAATTCCGTGGCTTCCCATCCGTTTTTCGAGTACGAGATTGACTGCTCGGAGTGCGTGGCTGTAGAGTGAATCATCGCATGTGGAACGAAGCGGGAACATTCCCATCCCGTGCCGGTCCTTTGGCAATGGCTGAAGCGGAGTTTCGGCCTTGAGATATGCGACTTTCTCCTCGAGAATGCTCTCGTCGCCGGTCATCCGCAGATATTCGACGGTGGCCCAGGCGAGCCAGAGAAGATTGTCGGACGCGTGGGAGCGCGATGAGAATCCGGTGCGACCGTCCTGCAGGCAGAAGAACCAGTGCAGGACGTCTCCCTCGATGAACTGCTGTCCGCAGTGCAGAAGAATCTGGATGCGTGCAAGGGATGGATCCGCCCATATCATGTTGACTGAATCCTGCAGCTGATCGCGGAATCCGTATGCGCCACTTGACTGATAGAATCCTCTCCTAGCCCATATCCTGTCAGACAGCGTCTGGAATTTAAGCCAGTTCAAGAAACGGTCGAAGGAATCGTCATTGGTCCGGACGCGCAAGGTGTCCATGAGTCCGAGCCACCATTTGCGTGTTGCCGCCAGCTCTTCCTGTACGATTTTCGGGTCCTTGTATTTGCGGATCACCGATTCTGCCTCTTTCCTGGTGTTGGCCTGTCCCAGAAGAACAGTGACGGTGCGCGATTCCCCCGGAGGAATTTCAAGTGTACACAGGAATGCCGCGATTTTCGCATCGTCTATGGAATTTTCCGTGGAAACGGCTCCGTTCTCCGTCATGAAAGGTTTCGAGATGGAGCGCCCATTTCCGATAAATCCGCCGCGACATGTCTCTATGATTTCCGCCGGAAGTGAAACTGCCGCGAAAGCTGGTCCGCTGCGGAATATGTTGTTGGGATTCGTGAAGAAAACTGCATCGATTGATTCGTGTTTTGTGGAAATTACCGTGATCGCATTTTCCGGGTTGTCGGCGAGCACGATGCGGAAGCAGGGAGAAAAGCGCAGATGTCTTGCCGTGTCCCCTCTGTTGGTGACTTTAAGAATATAGACGCCTGTCGGATCCAATGTGGGAACAAACACTGTGAGTTCCGTTGAGATTGTCCCTTTCTCCATCCTGAAGACTGCGGTGCCGTCGAGTCTGAATTCGACGATATGCCTGGCCTCCGTGTCCCTTAGAGGAAGATATGTGGGAGAGAACCACTGTTTGTTCTCGAAGTCGTAAAGGTGGAATGTCTCGGAGGGCAATTCGCTTGTCACTGTGTCAGCCCAGTCTGTTGTTATGCGGTTCTGCTGGGAGTTTACGCTTGAGCTTGTATGAAGTCCACGGTTGGTCACGGAAGTGATGTGTCCTATGGCGTTTGTCATCGTGTGGTCGAAAGGCCTTGGAGTGAAAGGGGTCATTATTCTCATGACGAGGCCGTCCTCAGAAAACTTGCAATATTCCGAATTTATTTCTGGTGGTTTTTCTCCATGTCCTATAACTGGTTTGCGGACAGGCTGTTGCGTTTCAGGCATTGCTATTCCGGGCTGGGGTTTCAGGAATATGTGCGCCAGTTCCGTGGCCTTTCCAATGGTGTCGGCGCATCCGATCAGCAGGCGGATGCTGGCTTTCTGGCCGGGTGCCAGTTCTGTCCCTATCAGAATGGCGCCAGCCGGATCGAATGTCGGGATGAGAGTGGTGTCGTATGGTTTTTCGAACGCGAGAGTTTGAAGTGCTCTCGGATTCCAGATCGTGCCGGCGCGTCCGATGAAATCCATGCGCGAGCCGAGAAATCCTTCCGTCGGAATTTCGGATGCGAGAATGCCAACCTTCTTGGTGCTGTAGTGGACTGCTATGACACTGTTTGTTTCGGCCGCATAGCCGACTTCCATGAAAAGCCTGTTGTATTGCGTATGGGTGCGGTCCACCACCGCGCTGTTGAGCACCCATTCGAGATAGGGCACGACCTTGAGTTTCCGGCGGGTGGATCCGAGATTTTCAACACTTATGTCCCATAACTGGACTGCCTCGGTCTTGGATGGCTGGGATATCCTTATGTTTGTCCTTGTCTCGGCGCAGGTATTGCGGACAAGTATGCCGGAATCGTCCTGATCCACAATGGACGGACTGAACAATTTCCTGGGGAAGTTTCCGACCACGGGCCAGGATGAAATTCCATCCTTGACGGAATCCTCCGCTATGAAGAGCGCGCATCCGGCGGGATCTATCTTGTCATAGGCGCGACGTGTCAGATCATATCCATCAGATGTCAGGATCGACACTATTTCACCTCTTTTCCTCACCCTGGTGATAAGTCTCCTGTTGTTGATCCTGAAGACTTTTCCGTGCTTGGATTCAATATGTTTTCTTATGCGCTGTCCGATATAAAAAATCAAAGTTGTTCCTGCCGAGGCACCCGCGAACAACAGGATCGCCTGTGATGCGCCGAGACTGGACATGGCTTCCGCCAGGCCGCCTGGGGATGCCTTCTGGATCGCCTCCGCACGGGTCCAGACCCAGTCCCAGTTTGCGCCCGCAGGCACATAAAACGGGATAAGGAGGGGAACCCAGGTTGTGAATCGTTTTATTCCTTCAGGGATGAAGCGGGCGTTGGCGGCGGATTTCCCTATGAATTTGGCGAATATGTCGTCGAGCTTGTCCATTCCGACAAAGCTCAGATTGACCAGTGTGGCCACCCTGAGCCCCATGTGGTCGAGCCAGATGAGAATCCTGAAAAAGTCGTATGCGAGAATCCACATGAACACCTTGAGACTCCAGCCGGTGAATTCTTCCGGAGTCATTGTGGCATCGTTGACAATTGCGAAAACGGTATGAATGGCGCCATCCTGGTTGTACCAAGTCGGGGTGGGCATCTTCCTGAGAAAAGTGAAGATTATGGGCGCCATCCAGAGCCCCCACCGCAGTACGTGGATCGTGTTGTCTACCAATTCCGAAACACCATCGCGCGACAATATCCGCCTGACAGGGTTCATGTTCCTCTGGAAGATTGCGGCCAGCAAGGATTTGTTCAACGCAAAGAGCCAGGCCGCGACACCCCATCCGATGACTCCCTTGAGCGCTTCATTGAAGATCAGCTTGGCACCACCCGCATAAGTGCCGAGCTTCACAGTTCCCCATTTGCTGAGGAGCGGAATGAAGTCGTCGGAGGCGGGCGGCAGCCCGAAACTGTTGTAGAGCCTGAACTTGTCCACGACCACAGGCACCTGCGCGGCATCCAGGTAGAATCCAAGCCCGGCACCAATGAAGGCGCCGAGAAATCCCTCCACAAGATAAAACCTCCACACCCTGAGACCTCCGCACTGCCTGAGACCGTAGATGAAATCCCTTGCCGCGCTTACGCCGGCGAAGGCGCAGAGCCCCGCGAAGCTTCCGAACATAATGCGTTCAGAGGTAGGAAGTTCTGCGAAATTCGCAGTAAGCCCCGTCGAGAAGGCGGTTCCAATGACAAGTCCTCTCGCGTATAGGACTGGCTCTTTGTATGCCGCGGATGCGCGTTCGAAGAATGACTGACTGCCGTCGAAGCTTTCGACTATTGTTTTTATCAGTGGATATGCAAGTGCTCCAAGTGCGCCGAAGAGGAGAAGCCCGGCGTGATGATATAGGAAATGTATGGAATGCATTTTCGTTACCAGATTTACAACTTGCAATATACCCATAAGTATTGCGCTGAAGGCCATTCCCTTCTTCATCCCGCTCAAGGCGTTTCCGGAAAGGGATCCGGCGGAAGGGGGCACGCTTTTCGATGAGTCAATGATGATTCCGGTAATCATGAAAACCTCGGCCCACAGGCCTCCCTGTGAAACCATTGTCGAGAGTATCGCTGCAATTTGTTTGAGAGGAACGCATAGGCCTGCGGCGGCAGTGCCGGATCCGAGATCTGCGATGAACGAGGCGGCTACGGCGAAAGCCGCGAAAAACAGGAGTTGGAGATGAGCCCTGATCCCGGAGATCAGGCCGTTCCTGCAGAGTATGCTTAAGCCGTTTGCAAGCAGTTCATTAAAGAGGAAAAGCAATGAGATGCATACCAGCCCATTGCATATTTCAAGGGAATGCGGCAGGTCAGATATGAGCGATGAGAAAGTGGGCGGGGTGAAACTTCCTGCCGTCTGCAGCGCGAGGAGAAATCCGAACAAGTATGGAAATCCTGCAATGATGATTGTCCCCGTTTTCTTGATGTGCCTCTTGAACGCGGCAAGCTCATAGGCGTTGGACAGATGGTACAATGTGCTGAAGACGGATGCGCCACAGCCGCTCAGCAATGACAGTTCACCCCACGAGGAGGGTGCCTGCCATATCTGCATCAGCGAAGATGACGCCGCCAGGAGCCCGGAGATGAAGGAA
This sequence comes from uncultured Lentisphaerota bacterium, assembly GCA_903872565.1. Classification (GTDB taxonomy): domain Bacteria; phylum Verrucomicrobiota; class Lentisphaeria; order Victivallales; family GWF2-50-93; genus CAIQLG01. The sequence goes on from CAIQLG010000526.1 coordinate 25,851, forward strand.
TCCCTGAAAATCTCTCCTGGCCGTGGGAAGTATCCGGTAAGTCCGAACTTGAGAAGCCCCCCTGCGGCGGCGCCCGCAAGAGCAATGCCTAGGCACACGAAGATTGCGTCGAAAGGGCATAGGGAGCCCACGATGTATGTGGTGGCGGAGATGCAGGCAACCAACACCACGGCAACTCCCAGTTCAATGTTCTGGGCGAAGGTTCCCGAGACTCTATGTTGCCGGCTGAAAGCGCCAATGGGAAGAAGAAAAATCAATGACAGAATCAGGCTGAGGACTGCAACAGCCTCTATTTTTCCGTGAGACGTTACAGACAACTTCTCCCAGAAAGAAAGCCGTACGAAGGACGCATCAAGACATATTTTCCCGGAAGCGGCCTCCCCTTTTCCGTTCCGGCTCACAAGGATGACGGCCTCGCTCAGTTTACCTATCTTATCCCAGCGCACGACATGACGGGATGTTTTCCAGCCGGCTCCGACGGGAAGGGAAATTGCCTGCGTGCCAGTTGTTCCCTTGAGTTCCATTCCGAATGAGACGGCTCCGGCTGGTGCCGAGTCTTCTGATCTGGTACTTATCTCTAGCTCGCCAGTTCCATCGCCGGAAAAATCTGCGGGATATTCCTTCGCCCATATTCCTGCGATTCCACCTGCAGGAAGATGGTAGCTTATTTTAAGAATGTCGTGGCCGGATTCGCCATCGTGGAAACGTTCCATTTCCGCCTGCCCGCCGCACATGTTGAAAGTCCCTATGGACGTGGCGCTTATGAAATCGAATGAAGCGGTCGGAGATGCCTCGGACAAGAATGCGGAAATGAAAATGAGTGCCGTCGCGATTGACTTCATCGTGGAGGAAGTTGTGTCCCATGGCAGGGGCGCTACGCGACGGTCTCGGCGAGACCGCCCTGCCAGAGTTCCATCGTAGCTGGTTAAATTCATCTGTATAGAGGAGTTGAGGGTTTTATTGAAAGAGTGTTGTAATATTTCATGAACACCTGCCACCACTGCGCAAGTTCTTTTTCCGGCATTGTCCAGACCTTATGATGTATGTCCGTCATTGCCTGAGCATTCATAAGAAGAGCCATCTGCTCCCTCCTCGTAAGAGAAGAAGGCCCCTCCTTCAGAAAGCGATCCTCGAGTTTGAGCAAATAGTCCGACACCTTGTGATGTATTCTCCTCTTCTCCCTTATCAGCGATACATGAATTGCATTCACATACGGATCTATTGTCACCTGCAGAAGTCCCCAGTCGGGGCATTCCATCTCGGCAGGCGGCCTCTGGCTTTCCATCGTTTTCAGATTTCTCTCTATGTGAGCGACAGTCTGCGGCACGGAAGTTTCCTGCGGGGTCAGGAAGAACCCGGCCTTTCGCAGGCTCTGCCCAAGTCTCTTGCTCCCCAGAATTATGGATGTCGGTATAGAAAGCAGCAACCCCAGATGGATAGGGATCAGCCAGTAGAAAAGAACTGGATTTATCTTCCAGGACAAAAACGCGAGGAGTGCTCCGAAAGCCGTGTGTGTCCAGTGCGTCATTATGACTTCCTGCCAGTCCGCCCCTTCGGCGGTCCGTCTCTGGGCATGCCAGGGGACATTTATCCCCATAAGTATCTGTACCACGAAGCTCGCGTTGAAAAGCATGCATATCGGGGCGGTGACCACGGAAATGACAATCTCGGAAATTACACTCGCCACCATACGGGAAAATCCCCCGAAAGATCTGCTGGTGGGCTTTATGAAGGCAGTGATGAAAATCGACATGATCTTTGGAAGTATGAGCATTGACATTGTAAATATGAAGAGCGCCAGTGATTGCCTCCCCCCGCAGATGTTGTCGAGGAACGCCGAGACTCCAACATCAAAATCATAACTGCGCCCGATGCAGGTTTCGGTGTAGAACTTGTAAATCCCGGAGAGAATGAAAACGAGCCAGAGCGGCGAGCACAGATAGGACATTATGCCGAGCAGAAGATGGATGCGGTTGATGGGGTGCAGTCCTTCTGCGCAAAGCATCCAGCTGTGCTGCATGTTCCCACGGCACCACCTTTTGTCCCTTTTCGCGCTGTCAATCAGAGTCGGTGGCAGATTCTCGTAGCTTCCGTCGAAGTCATATGCCAGCCAAACCTCGTAGTTGGCGCGCGCCATGAGTGCGGCCTCCACATAGTCGTGGCTCATAAACCTGAGATTTTTCTTCTGTACCATTTCGGGGAGCGACGGAAGCGAGCAGTGCTCTATGAATGGTGCAACCCTGATTATGGCGTTGTGCCCCCAGTAGTTGCCGTTGTCGCCCATCCAGAAGTTGAGTCCCGCCTGAAAGATCGGTCCGTAGAGGGTGCCCGCGAACTGCTGCATTCTGGAATAGAAGACCTCCGACTGCACTGCCACAGGAACCGTCTGTATTATGCCTGCGGTCGGATTTTTCTCCATAAGGCGGACAAGGTTTACCAGAGTGGCTCCCTCCATCACACTGTCCGCATCCATTATGACCATATATCGGTATTTCCTTCCCCACCTGCGGCAGAAATCGCTGATGTTGCCGCTTTTTGAGTTGAGGGGGACGTATCTTTTCCTGAAGAATATTTTGCCGAATCCGTTCAACTGCTTGCAGAGTTCGATCCATCCGATCTCCTCCTCGATCCATTTGTTCGGATCGCTGGAGTCGCTCAGGATGAAGAAGTCAAACTTCGCGAGCGCGCCAGTTTTTGCGATGGAAAGGTATATCGCCCTGATTCCCTCGTATACTCTTGTGACATCCTCGTTGTAGATGGGGACAGTTATGGCTGTCGCTGGAAAGTCGGCGATGTCGGGTGCAGGATCGTCCTCGCAGATGTTTGAAAGCAGAAACGGATCCTTGCGGAAAAGCAAAATTATAAAACCGAATAACGCCTGTGTGAAACCGAATGATACCATGCCGAAGAGCGGCACGAAAAGAATCACCATGAATATCTCCACCATCCGGATGCCACCGTGCCACATTATGTCCGCCATGATCCATGTGCCGATGCTGGTGATGAAAAGGACTGTGGAAAAGAACAGGAACTGTCTCAGAATGGTATTCCTGCGCCTTTTGAGAAGAAGGGTCTTTCTGTTTTTCATAGCACCTTCCCGCGTGTGTAGAAGAAGAACAGGATAAGAGCCAGTATGAAGAAAAGCCAGGCCGCAAGAATCTTTATGAACGGCCACCTGTTCAGGAAATGCATTGTGCTGTCGGCGATCTCATGGAAGACGCCCATGTCAATTTTGCGCGGAACCATGCTTGATATCTCGAGATTCGGCCCCGTCCTAATTATTCTCTTTTTGAACAGCACTTTTATATCGTCCTGGATATTTTCGTCAGAAAGGAACTTCCCCGGATATTTGGTCTGGATGTCACTCAGATAAATGAGAAGAAAACTTTCGGAAAGGGAGAGCCTGCCGTGTTCGGAATCGGGCAGGGCGTCTGAAACCCACCTCGAAATGAAGGACTGCGCCTTGGCCACCGCGATGGTGACTAATTGTTCCGACGACGTGCCGGACGACCTGTCCCTGGCCGCATCATTTACGAACATTGCCGCAAGCCTGGCCCTCGAGAGCTTGCTGGAAATCCTGCATGCCCTCAGGTAGTTTTCGACTTTTTCGTATGCCAGATCGGCTTCTTCTCCTGTTATTCCCAGGAGGACGGTGGAGGCATTGGCATCCATTGGTATGTCCAGTTCTCTGTTAATGGTTTGCCGTCCTTGCTCAAGTATAGATTCAACTCGACCGGTTTTGTGGCATCCTCTACGACGGCATCAAAGAAAACCCTCCACCTTTTCTGGAATTCATTGTAGATCGCATCATTGTTCTTTACCGTCGCATTTATGGTCGAGATGTTGCTTACGATTTTTCCGGATTTCGCGTCCGCCTCCACATCGGGCCAGTAGAATTCCACGATGAATCTCTTTGTGTTCGGCGGATTTCCAGGTGAATTGCAGAGAAATGTATCTACAGTTTTCCCCATTGGAGAAAGAGCTCTGTCGTCGCTAAACCAGACCTGCCTGTACTTGTACTCCGCATTTGAATTTGCCGGAAATTCATTAAGCGGCTTCCAGAAAGCCACGATATTGTCGCCGTATTCCGTGTGGGTCGCCAGTTCTATCAGTTCAATGAACCCTCGTCCCCAGTCTCCCTTCGGCTCAACCCACACGCTTGGTCTGTTTTGATATCTGGCCTCGAGATCCCTGTAGTTCTCAAAACTGCGGTCGCGTTGCAAAAGGCCGAACCCGCGGGGGTTTTCACACTCGAAGAAAGACATTTTAAGATGCCCATTGTCGTTGGAGAGCGGCCTCCAGGTAAGCTTGTCGGGGGTTTTTTCAATCAGAAGCCCGTCCGAATCGTGGACCTCCGGCCTGTAGTCACGCCAGTCCCTCTCGGAATTCTCGCCAATGAAGAACATGCTTGTCAGCGGTGCAATTCCGAAGTTTTTCATCGGTTTGTCTCGACTGCAGATGAAAACCCTTACGTCTATGCTTGTTGCTGTTCCAGGTGTGATTAAGAACTCGACTGCTCCGGCAAGGGATGGACTGTCGAAAAGACCCATTATAGTCAGTGAAGTGGCATCCCTGTCGGGTCTGAACAGCCAGAAGTCCGTGAAGTAAGGAAACTCCTCCTCATATTGGGTTACCGTGTTGACACAGACCGTTCTGGCGGACAACCCATAGTTGAGCCCCTTCGCAAGTGCCCTGAAGTATGTTCCGCCCTGGAAGACTATCAGCTCGTCGAGATAGTCCGGCCTGTTCAGCGGATAGTGGACTCGGATACCTGAAAACAAGGTCTGAGGATCAAGATATTCTGAGTCGAGGCCATTGTCATAGATGAACATTGACTGGTCGAAAGGGAGGACTTCATCCTTGTCTCCATCCACAATATGCACTCTCACCTGATCTTTCTGGATGCATACGGGATGAAATAACTGAAGCTGGAACGGGAGGCGTTCCGCACGCCAGATTGCCTTCTTCTGGTTGAACCTTATGTTGCGCATATCGTCATAGTTCATATCCCTGAGCCATTTAGGCAGGCGCTTCCTCTGATCCACATAGGGCTTTTCCGCAAGTTTCTTGGCAGTCTCCTTGATCTCGTTGTATTTCGCCTCCTTGTATTGGGAATTCTCCTTTGTCACCGGATCCGATCCGAAAAAAAATGACACCAATATTACAGCCGTCAAAAAATTCATCTTGCTCCAGTTATTAATTAAGTTGAAAGACAAAAGCTAAAACTTTGCTAATATATTAATGAAAATGTGGGGAATTGCAAGCAGGTTTCTCCAAAAATATATGTTGAATCACAATATTGATGAGATGAAAGAACTGATTGAAAATATCTACGATGCAGTGGAAGGCTGCCTCTCAATTGTAAACTGCCGGAATAGATGACAGCGAACTATAAATTCAGACTTCCTGATCCGCCCTAATTCTGTATTCTGTGTAACTACCTTAAATTCAATCTGTTAATTCCAGTTCTGGCGTGTCAGCTCTTTTTTGCAAGTGGAAAAAAGGGATGTACCTTTCCTTAAAAAAACAACGC
>CAIQLG010000527.1 GCA_903872565.1 uncultured Lentisphaerota bacterium
CACCGCACTTCGAGCAGTTGAAGCTTATTTCAGACATTAATCAGCCTCCCATATAATTCTTGTGAAATACAATACCCAAGTGATATCACCTTTCAAGTCTCATAAACTAAAGTTTTTGATGCTCGCCATATTCAATTTATCTGCAATTCCAGATATCGCTGATAGTCCCCGTACTCATGTCCAAGGATGTCGAATACCAGTTCTATCGCGAGATTCGCAGTCTGGTTGTCGCGGTCGAAGATGGGATTGAACTCTACAAGCTCCATCCCGATGATATTGAAAGACTTGTAGAGTGAACGACAGAGGTGACGTATCTCGCGGTAGGTGAGCCCCCCGTGAGAGCGGATTCCGATGCCTGGCGCAAATGCGACATCTATCACATCCAGGTCCAGGCTTATGAAAATGCCATCGAGCCCTGCGAAATGCTTCCGTATCTCCTTCATCATGTCCTTGATCCCGATGTCGCTGATGTCATCAATCGTGAAGAGTTTTATCTTGTTGTCCGCGATAAACTTTTTTTCCTCTTTGTCGAAATCCTTCGCCCCTACGATGCAAATGTTGGCCGGATCCAATTTTGCCCCGGGAGTATGGCAGTTTACGAGGCGGCTATCGCCATGTCCCAGCGCCACGGCCAGCGACATTCCGTGAATGTTCCCGGACAACGTAGTCTTGGGCGTGTTGCAATCGGGATGGGCATCAATCCATACAACTCCAAATTTTTTCTTGAAGATGCCGGCGACTCCTGAAATAGAGCCGATTGCGATGCTGTGATCTCCCCCGAGGATCAATGGGAAATAACCTCCTCTGAGTGCATCCTGCGTGCACTGTGCCAGCTCCTCGGAAACCTTGGCTATTTCATCTCTATATTTTAAATTTTTCCGTCCTGAAGCTCTGGATTCCGGAGTGGGAACGGGTAAATTCCCGATATCTATGATGTCAATCCCGAGTTTCTTTATGCATTTTATCAGGCCTGCATATCTCAGTGCGTTGGGCCCCATGTCAACGCCGACACGGAACGCGCCGAGATCCATCGGTACTCCAATGATTTTAATCTTCAAATTTTCTGTCATCGCATCCACCTGTATTTATTCAATTTTTCGTTCCGTGTTAATTTGACAGCCCAATACCATTTTTCAAATAATCAATGAAAAAGGTGCTTATTGTTAGGCGTTCCTTGGTCAAATGTAGGAATTCCCTGTCCGCAAAACACCCGAAAGGGGATTATTTGTAATGCGTCAGTTTAATGGTTTTCCGCTATCGATGGAGGGTCGAGTTCCACCTCGACCGCTCTATGGACGGCGTGGAAGCCGTCCCTCCAAAAAGTCCCTCCACCAGAAAATACTGACGTGTTACGACGCATTACGATTATTTTAATATTTGCTCTTGAATTTTCTCAAACCTATTGTATGATAATGGTTTTGCGAGTTCAAGTCTGTAATTCTCGATGTAGGACAGACCTGTTCTGCAGAGCCGCCGAAGCTTCAAAGTTACGATTCTTTGTCCGCGCCTAACAGTGCTCCACATTGGAATAAAGCGGGCGACAATTCCATAGATGTCAGGTGCCGGTATATGATTATTAAACTTGATTGGAGGAAAAGAAGATCCTGGCACAACGGACTTGAAACCGCAAGATGAAAATGTTGCCGTCAAACTGATGTCAACCAACGATTTAATTTTAATTATAATGAAAGAGAAAATGACAGAAAACACTTTTTACGGGCTCGGGATAGCACCCGGGGCGGATCAGGGTCACACCTCCGTTTTTCTTTTTATTTTAACAGTTAGGGTTAGGCGGTTTTTTACATTTGTTTTTCTTTTAGCTGTAAGTTGTTGATTTCCAATGGACAGCCTCTCCGCCAAGGCGGATTTCGACTGCCTCTCAACCTCCCTCAGCCCTTCGGTCTTCGGTCGGATATGGCCTCCTTCGCTGATGCTCAGTCGTAGTTGCGCGCCCCATGCCTCAAGGGGATTGGGGTCAGGTCTATTATTTTATAATAACGAAAAGAAAAGTGAATGAAATACTCCGAGGGCACAATTGAATTTCCCATTCTGAAGGACATGTTAGACCTACTCATACAACGCCGAATAAAAATGGATAGACAATATCGAATGAAAGAGTGGACATTCCTCGATAAAAAAAATTGTGGACACAAGTTTTTATCGCGTACAATAATTATCTGCAAATCTTGTCCGAGACCATTGACGGAAGTTCAGGAGGACTATATAGTAAAACCATATCAAGAAGTTATGCGGCATCAGGGGTAACTGGGAG
>CAIQLG010000528.1 GCA_903872565.1 uncultured Lentisphaerota bacterium
GAAGATCAGTGGTGCCAAACTGCCGATCGTGACCACGCCCGGGACGGATGCCAGCACCCATATTTATGTCGGCAAGAGCGAGTACACGGATCGCTTGAATATCTCCGATGAAGGGTCCAAGGGCGGTGCCTTCCGGATGGTCTCTGGCAAAGATTATCTTGTGCTCCTGGGGCACGACAAGGATTTCGCCCTCTCAGAATACGTCGCTCACTATCAGGTTCCGGCCGAGGTGGAGCGCGCGCATAAGGCCTGGGACGCGCACACCGGAGAGCATTTTGGGAACCCCATGCAGAGCTGGGGGGACTACAGCTATACCACCGGCATAGGGGAGCGGGACGAGCGCGGAACGCTGAATGCTGTGTACGAGTTCCTGCGCGGCCTGGGCGTGCGCTGGTACATGCCTGGCGACCTGGGCGAAATCGTCCCCAAGTTGAACACCATTGCGCTGGATTCCGTCAACAAGATCGTCAAACCTGATTTTCCGTACCGGGATCTGGGCGCATATTCGCCCTCGTTCGGACATGGCATCAGGGAGGACGTGCTGTATAAATTGCGGACCGGCTACGATTCTTCCGTGGGGCTTGATGCTCCGCATGCGCTGGGCTATGTGATTGGCAGGGCCGAGGTACAAAAGGAGCATCCGGAGTTTTATGCCAACCATCCCGATGACCACGCCGTCTGTCTTTCGTCTCCTGAGTTTTTAGCCTTCACGGTGAAATACGCGCGCACGGTGTTCGATACTTATCCCGACCTGAAGTATGTCTCCATCTGGCCGGGCGATGGATTCTATAACGACAGCATGTGCCAGTGCGATGCGTGTAAAGGCAAGCTAACGCCGAAACGGGGGTTGGAGGGTGAGTTGTCGGATTATGTCTGGGATTTTGTCGAGCGCGTTGCAAAGGAATTGTACAAGACGCATCCGGACCGGATACTGGTCTGCGGCGCGTATGGCGCGTATGCGCTGCCGCCGGAAAAGATCGCCGTGTTCAGCCCGAATGTGATGGCGATGCTTTGCCTTGTCCAAGAGCGGGAGTCTTTCAACAATCCAGAAGTGCGCGCCAAAGCGCTGGAAGTCCGGAAGGGGTGGCTGGCAAAGCTGGCTCCTGGAAATCTGTCCAATTGTCCCCATTACTTGAACAGCAGGTCGTATCTGCCGTCTTATTTCCCACATGCGATCGCCGAGGACCTGCATTCATTGAAGGGACTCTCCCAGGGTGAGTACATCGAACTGACCTGGGGAAATTATGACGGGGGACGTTATTCTGGCATGCACGCGCCGGGGTTTAACCACCTGAACGTGTATGTGACATCGCGCTATTACTGGGACGCGGACCAGGACATCGAGGCGCTGCTGGACGAGTACTACGACAAGTTCTACGGACCGGCGGCCAAGGAGATGAAGGCCTTCATCGAACATTGCGAAAAAAACGGTCGTTTCATGACGACGAAAGTGGAAGCGACAGACCGGGCTCTGGCCCTGCTCGACGCCGCCCGGAAAGCGGCTGGCGACACGGTGTACGGCAAACGCATCGATCTTGTGGCGGACTACTGCCATGTGTCGATGACGGAGTTGCGCGACAGGCTGTCCAAGGATCGGAAGGATGTTCCCAGTTCCCGCATTTTCGATCCACCGGCGAACGACTCGGAAATCACAATCGACGGCCGTCTGGACGAGCCCCGCTGGAATAACGGCAACTATGCATGGAACTTATATGCGTACGGCATGGCCGAACTTGAAACCGGACGGCGTCCGGTTTCCGGCACATCGTACCGTGTGATCTGGGGTAACCGGGCGATTTATTTCGGAATTCGCTGTGAAGAGCCGGACATGAAAAACCTGAACATCACGACGACCAATAATGACGATCCCGCGATCTTCAAGGGCGATTGCGTGGATGTGCTGCTGGAGACCCAAAGCCATTCCTACTATCAGATCGC
>CAIQLG010000529.1 GCA_903872565.1 uncultured Lentisphaerota bacterium
CAGGAAAAGGAGAAAGGGAAAATGAACACCCAATATCCAACTCTCAATCTCCAACCGATGAAGGACAGAAATAAACTTGGGAATTGGATATTCCGTGTTCGTTATTGGATATTCAAAAATCCTTAGCTTGATAGGTATGCGCCTTCAGGGGGTTGCTGAGATATTTCAGTCCCAGTTCAACTTTTTCACGCAATTGCGGATTTTCACTGATATTGTTGAGGTAGTAGAGAAATGCGTGCATGATGCCGTTGGACTTCGCCTGTTCCCAGCCAGGAGAAGCGTCCTCACAGGATAGAATATGACGGTTCCGTGTCGCCGACGACAGGATTTGCTGCCGTCGGAGAAACAACGATATTCTTGCTGCCCAGCAAGATGTCAACGCCATAGTGGACATTTTTAGAGTTCCTGTCGTAGAAGATCTGCCCCTGCTTCATCGTATAGTACCTGAGAGAGCCATCAGGATTTGTGCCGGCAAATATCTGAATAACAGTGTTTACCCTGATCAGTCTACCTATTTCACCGAAAACAGCGGGATCTGCGCCGATGTCCTCCCACTTTACGTTCTCGTCCACCTTGGTGCCAGATATCATATAATCTGTACCTATTTCAGACTTCTTTTCGGACACGTTGAGATTCAGATCAAACGGGGCAGTACTCAGTCCATCACATATGTTGACATATGAAAATTCACCTGTCACCGATTTTTTGCCGGCTGAATTCTTGAGTTTCACAGGCAGTTTGGCCATCGCATCTGCAGCCGATAACGTTATCGGCTTACCTTCATAGGTGAGATGGCGGTAGTGATGGTCTATTTCAAACCTTGCTTCAGGGCGCAGGGATTTAAATATTTCTTCGGTAATGCCTTGCGCAGAAGTAGCACTGCTCAGATGTCCAAACTCAAGATACTCATAAGAGCTTGTAGGGCTATTGCACCATGCGGGTGACATATCCTCAAAAAGCTTCAACATGAATGCCGCATTGTCAAAGCCGGGGAAATGATATAGGCCGTTACTGACAAGACCTGAGTCGCCAACTACAGCAAGCTTTCCCTTCCCCACCTTTATAAGAAACCCGAATATGTCGCCTTCGAATGTGAGGAGTGGTTGTGCTCCATTGGGAAGTTTTGCTCCCAGGACACGCCCTCCCTGTCCATAGCCTACAGTCAAATCGCCGCATTTTGAAGGCAGTATCCTGCAATCATCAGACATGAAACTGTGATCCCACCTGAGCCCAAGCCTGTCAAACAGCGGAGTGATGCGTTCAAAGTCAAAGTTCTCCTCCCAAAAATCGCTCTTTGAAAGAAAGGAATTTATCATGAGTATGACGCTGCCTCCTCTGTTCAGGAAATTCATGATGGCATCAATGTCTGGCTCATCTACTCTGTAGGGGGAAGCCCCTTCATATAACGGGTAATCCGGATTAGGTATCATAAGAATATCCGCCTCAGCCAAGGTCATTTCGCTATATGGCTGATTCAGGAATTTAACGTCAAAGGAAGTGAGCAAATCTGAAAAAAGCATCGAGGCTCCATTGGGATGGTAGGTGTCAAAAGGTGAATATCTTCCGTAATTCGTCCTGTAGCCGCCAACGCTTATATTCCTGCTCAACCTGTGCCCGGGTGGCATGTGAAAAAAACTGTCAAACACTATCCTTTTCATAATGTCTCCTCTTTAAAATTAAGATTTTCTGGTAAATATTCTATTCACTAAACTACGCCCTGATTTCGTGACGGCCTTTCTGTCCGTCACTTCTCCTTTCATTTTTACTTTTTAAACATACCTCAAAATGGCATTTAGAGCATCTAGGCGAACAACTTCCGATTCGAAATCCCAAAGTTTGAATTCTGTTCTCCACTGTTTAGAATTTCGGATTTGGGTTGCTGGCGAAGCCCACCTTAACTTCCTTCTTATGCAAAACGGAAGGAATACAGATCCGCATCGTGCAGTCGCACACGGAGCCGAACCGGCTTCCCGGCCAGCGCGGCCAGGTTGTTGGCGCCGTGCCAGCGGACGGCATGTTCGATCTCGTTGCCGAAAAGCACTTCGCTATCCGCCAGCGAAAAGCCTTTGAACGGGTTCCCGCGTTCGTCGCACAGCTCGAACAACAGGGCGCCAGCCGCCGAGGTCGCGTAATTGACTTCGAGTTGGCCGCCGGTGAAAATCAGCGGACGTGTGAGCATCTCGCCGACATCCCGGCCGCCTGCGTGGACGGAGACAAACCCGTCGGTACGGATCGTGCCGCGCCG
>CAIQLG010000530.1 GCA_903872565.1 uncultured Lentisphaerota bacterium
CACCCCAATGTCAATTCTATTTTGAGTTTATTAGTAAATCCCGTACTTGCATGTCGGACGGCTCAGTAAATCAGAAATTATACAATCAAACATGAAAGGAGTTATGAAATGAACAAAAACAAATGCATCATCTCACTGAAAGGCACCCTCCTCATGATAATGGGAAGCGTCGCCTGGTTCTCTGCCGGTTTTGTCCAGGGCGAAACCTGCCTGGTCAAGGACGGGAAGCCCTGCGCCGACATCGTGATTGCCGAGAAGCCGCCCCGCATGGTCAAGCTGGCGGCGGAAGAACTACAGGCGTACATCGAGAAGATATCCGGAGCAAAGCTGGCGATCTCGAATACGCCGGGCTCGGACATGCCCGCGCACATCTACGTGGGCCGGAGCGAGGAAACCGACAAGCTCAAAATCTCCGACGAGGGATTGAAGCACGGGGCGTTCAAGATGGTGTCGGGGGAGAACTGGCTGGTCTTGCTGGGCCACGACAGCGATTATACGCCGACCATGCCGTACTACAAAGGTGCCGGCCCTTACCCTGGCACCCTTCTCAAGGATTTTGATGCGGATCTGGAGGAGCGCACACGGCAGCACGGGTTCAAGCTGGACGGTGAAAAATGGTGCCCACCTTGGCAAGGTATTCATAGAAGCTACAATGCGAAGATGGGGATATGGGACAAGGACGAGTGTGGCTCCCTGAACGCAGTATATAGGTTTCTGCGGGACCAGGGCATCCGCTGGTATCTGCCGGGCGAATTTGGGGAAATCGTGCCGAAAAAAGCGAGCATCGAGCTTCCAGTTGTGGACAAGACTGTGCGGCCGGATTTTGCATTGCGCAACATGTACCAGTTTGCACAACAATTTCTCAATGGTTCCGAGGAGCAGATTCTATGGCAGTTACGAATGGGATTCAATAAAGCGCCCGATGTCATGGGCAGCGCGTATGGGGTCGCTACCGCCCATGGCATTGGCAACGTATTCGGTCGGGAGGAAACACAGAAGGCACATCCTGATTATTATAAAATGGAGAACGGGAAACGCGCTATTGAAAAGCGTCAAAACTGCTGCCTTTCCTCGCCGGGGCTTTTCGCGTCGAACGTCAAATACGCGCGCGCCATGTTCGAGCTTTACGATGAACCGATGGTCTCGGTCATGCCGGGCGATTCATACACGACCGTTTGCGAGTGCGAGTTGTGCAAGGACAAGGGCACGCCCGAGCGGGGGTACTTCGGCGGGATCTCGGATTATGTGTGGGACTACGTCAACCGTGTCGGCCAGGAGCTGTACAAGACAAATCCGGACAAAATGGTCTCCTGCTGCGCCTATGGAGGTTACAATCTGCCGCCGACCCATATCGCTCATTTGAGCCCGAACATCGTTGTCGGACTGGCCCAGATGCGGCGCACTCAGCTCTGTGCACTCAGCAGGCTCGACCAAAAAAAGAAGGCGCAACTGCAGGAATTGCCACGGGAATGGCTGAAAAAAATGCCGAAAGGGCATACGCCAATTTTTATTTACGACTACTTCTTTTACTCCATGAGCGGGGCAGAGACTGAGTTTATGCCCGTGTTTTTCCCCCATGCCATTGCCGAGGATCTGCAGGCGCTCAAAGGGATTTCCCTCGGCGATTTCATCGAGGTGGAGGATCGTACCAAAGGACTGGGTGTCACGCATCTAAACCTGTATGTGGAGGCGCAGTTTCTGTGGAATGCGGACCAGGATGTGGAGCAGGTGCTGAACGAATACTACACGCTCTTCTACGGGCCGGCGCGCGACGAGATGAAAGCATTCATCGAATATAGCGAAGCCAATTGGATGTATCTGAATAAGAATGCCGACAAGATTGGCGAGGTCTTCGCATTGCTGGGCAAGGCGCAGGAGAAAGTTGAAGCCGATTCGGTGTACGCCAAACGCATCGCGCTGATTGCCGACTACATCCGCCCTTTGAAGGGGCTCCAGCAACAGCTCGTCATCGGCCGCGGCCCTGTGCCCGAGGTGCGGATTATCGGGGAAGGCGATCCGAAAAACATCAAACTGGACGGTCAATTGGACGATGTGTTCTGGCAGGGGCTCGAATCTTATGGGCTCAAGGACGTGGTGACGGGGAGGCCTGCGAGCCACCAAACCACCTTCAAGGTGGCTTGTGCGGGCGACAGTCTGTATTTCGGCGTCGAGTGCAAAGACGCCACCATAACGGCAATGACCAACACTCCGACCCGGCACGACAGCATATCGATTTTCGACGGCGAGAGCGTGGAAATCATGCTGGAGACGCAGACACATTCCTACTACCAACTTGGCATCAGTCCCGCGGGGGGGATGACCGATATCGATCAAAAGGAGAGGGACGCGTTCTGGTCCTCGAAAGCCGAGGTGGCCACCCATGTCGGCGACGGTTGCTGGAGCGTGGAGGTCCGCATTCCAATTGTGCCCCCAGCGCAGGAGGCTATCGATCCCATGAACGGGGTAGCGGGAAACAAACCAAGCGAAGCGGATCCCTGGTATTTCAATATCTGCCGTCATGCCGTCAACGAAAAAGGCGATGAGTTTTCCGCCTTTTCTCCTGCGGGCAAAGTAAGTTTTCATGAACTGCAGAAGTTCGGGAAGTTGTATGTCGTCCGCTGAACATAAGGAAGGACTGTGTCATGTTGAAAACTATTATTGGATAAGCAAGGTCTAAAAATCGAAACAAGGAGCAGTATCATGCGACACTATCAGTGGGGCAAGGGAAAATGGGGTTTCATTGACTGGGCGGGGATCTGGCCAGGATATGGCACGGATCAGCAGGGCCGAAATTTGCAGCACGGCTTCCTGATGCCGTACGGCATCGAACTCCGGGCGCATAAGCCGTTCGCTCTGTTCGGCGCCTTGTCGCCGGACGGCGGAACGCCGGACAGCACGGTCATGACGGCGGAGCACCCGGTTCCCGTGTATCGCGGCTTCACTTTGGACGATTGCGCCGCAGTCAAAGGAGATAATATCGATATCCCCCTGACGTGGAAGGAGGATCTCCGGCGACTTCGCGGCAAACAGGTTCAGCTGCATTTCGACCTGTTCAATGTGGATCTGTTCGCCGCAAAATTCTGCCAGGAGAAGCAATAAAAGGCCTTTCCGTAGTCAAGAGAATCTAACTAAAATAGGAGAATATAAAATGTCAATTCGGGAAAAAACAGCTTTATTTTGCTCCGCCGTCGTCCTGTTGTCGGTCTTAGCGCTGTCAGGATGTACGTGGCTCCATCTTGGCGAAACCTGCCTGGTCAAGGACGGGAAGCCCTGCGCCGACATTGTGATAGCCGAGAAACCACCGCGCATGGTGAAACTGGCGGCTGCGGAACTACAGACCTACATCGAGAAAATCAGCGGCGCCAAGCTGGCGATC
>CAIQLG010000531.1 GCA_903872565.1 uncultured Lentisphaerota bacterium
TCAGCCAGTACGACTATAGCAACAATGTTCTTGGCAACCGCACTTCTATGGGCAAGTCAGGAACCGCCTTCACCCAGTCAGACACCATAACCTACGGCTACAACGACCGTTCCGAAGTCACAGGAGCGAATGCAGCGAACAATGCGAACTATGGCTATTCCTTCGCCTTCGACCCGATTGGCAACAGGCTGACTTCCGCCTCCAAGGAAACTGGCACGACAGTCACAAGGAGCTACACCAGCAACAATATCAACCAGTACACGGCGATTGACAATCCCACGGCTGCGCCTACCTACGACTTCGATGGAAATATGCTTGGCGATGGCACCTGGACTTATACCTGGGATGCGGAAAACAGGCTTATCGCCGCCGAAAAGTCAGATGCAAGGCTGGAGTTCAAATATGACTATGCCTCAAGAAGGGTGGAAAAGAAGGTCTATTCTGGTTCCACAGGCAACTGGACGCTAACCTCCGACCTCCGCTTCGTCTACGATGGTTATCTTCAGATAGAAGAACTTGCTCTTGACATTCCTAATTCTCAATTCGTAATTCGTAATTGCCGCGTCTGGTCGCCTGCGCTTCAGGGACTTGGCAGTGAAAAATATCTTTCAGAAACCCAGGGCGAAACCACGTATTATGCGCTGGGAGATGCTAACAAGAATGTCACGGAATATCTGGATGCTTCTGGGAATATCAAGGCGCACTATGAATTCTCGCCATTCGGAAAGGTTGTAACTGCCACGGGTTCAATGTCTGGCGATTTCAATTATCGTTTTTCAAGCGAATATCTGGATGTGGAAACGGGACTGATTTATTACAATTTCCGTTACTACAGCCCCGAGCTCGGGAGATGGCTCAGCCGGGATCCGATAGGGGAACTTGGAAGCGATAATCTATATGCGATGTGCTTCAATAGCCCAATGTACTATTTTGACCATCTCGGGAAAGAGAGTGTTAAACAAAATGCATTGGATACGGCATTAAAATCTATAGGAAGTAAGTCAACATCCAAAGATTTACAAAATATTAAGGGTACCCCTTACCTCAAAGACCCATCTACAGGAAAAATATTAAGAGCTGATATTTCTGATGCTGCGCACGGCAACGCACCCAATGTCCATGTCTATGATAACTTGAAAGATGTTAAGAATAACAAATGTTTTTGTAAAATATTTACAGATGAAACCGGATTGAAGCTTAAAAGCTTAAAGTTGTTAGGTGTTGCTTTAGCTGGCGTTTCTGCAATGGCTTCATTAGATGCCATTGCAGATTCTCCACATTACCGAGGGGCACTGGAAGCTGCTTTGCGAGGAGACACTGCCAAAGTAGAAAGCAATCTACAAGAACTTGCTCTTGATGTATCCTTGAGCTCGGGTTCTGATGTCCCTGTAAAAGTTCAAGCTGCACGTGAAGCAGGTGTTTTCGATTATGGTTTAGAAAGCAATATTAAGCAATACCAGAAATCTTCACAGGACAATGAAAAATATGTTAAAGAGCACGGAGGATTATTAAATACATTGATAGAAGGAATCAAGGATATTTTTAAATAATGGTTCAATTATGTTTGATTTAGCTACTTATACTATTTCTCGAAAAAAAGATTTCTCATGGCTTTGCGTTTGGCCTTTTGAAATGAGAGAATTAAAGCTCCTCCTACATAAATATTTTCAAAGGACTGGGTTTTCTCAATGCTATGTTCAGATGGAAAATAATTTCTGGGGAGATGGGTATTATCCTCCATCCGTAAATACTTTGCCCATAAAAAAAATAATAAACAATACTATTGGAATAATCGATGGGGTTGAATTAATTAACAATGAACTTGAAGGAATAATAGATCTTAAAATATATATACCTCAAAAACAAGTGGATGATATTGATCTGCTTACAAATTGTATGCAAAATGGTAATCATGGATTGTTTTTGGAAAAATGGGGTGGGAATTCTTTGTATATCCATGACGGTTCTAAATTTTATTTCGATTATATTGAAACAACCGACAATGGTAGGGATGTATTGGGAGACATAATTTCACTTTATAATAAAGTAATCGATAAGAATAATTCTATATGGACTCGCTTGAACCTTTTGCAAGATGATAGATCTGGACTAATAATAATATCTCCTGAGGGAAATATAATTTTCAAGGAAATAGACGCATCCATACAAAAATATGAGAAAACGGAGGAACTATTTGGGAAGTAAGGGGACGTTCACACTTATTGAGGATCAGCGGATCAGGGTCACACCTTCTATGAGCCCCTTTGTCA
>CAIQLG010000532.1 GCA_903872565.1 uncultured Lentisphaerota bacterium
GCAAAGAGAAAGATTTAATGATCTTATAATTGATGCAACACTATTAAAAACCTTGCCATTTAAAGAAGGAATAACAATACGATCAGGATCCGCAAATACAGTAATGATTACTGATTCCAATGGAAAAATAAAATGGTCGACAGACATAATCATTGAAAATATAAATTCTAATGGTGGGAAAATAGACTATTTAACAACAACAGATCCAACAATAAATAATGACGGAGTTGATACCGCCAATATAGGAAAAACCTTTGTTGTTGGAGAAAACTGGACAAACACCTCAAATAAAAGAATATGGAAATGCTTGAATAATTCAACCGGAGCAGCTGAATGGGAGAGAGTAAATCCAAAGTTTTGCTTGCGCCGTAGTCCGCAGTCGCGCTCGGAGTGATCGAGCCGTTCGTTCCGGCTGAGGATGCCAGCGTGAATGTGTCTATCGCGAAAGTCGCGGAAATCGTGTGATTCGCAGTGACATTGGTGAATGGATAGCTTGTGACCGCCCCGACAGATACGTTGTCAACAAGCACATCGGCAATATGATATCCTATGGCAGGTGATATTGTAAAAGTCTTGTTTTTTCCATAATCTACTGTTGCGGTAGGCGTGATTGAGCCGTTTAGTCCGGCAGAGGCGGTGATCGTCAAGGTGACTACACTGTATTGCGCAGTAACCGTGATGACAGAGGTGATGTTTCTGAAATCCACATCCCAGCCGGTGAAAGTCCAGCCGGGATTGGCGGTGACCGCCGGAGCTGTCGCCGCGCTTCCATGATTGACCGTCTGCACAAGACTGTCCGACGAAGTTCCTTTTCCGTCAAGATCAAATCTCACGGTGTAGGTGTTGATTGCGAAAGTTGCCGTTACCGTTTTATCTGCGGTGACGTTCGCATCGGTTCTCGCGGCAGTCAGAACGTCATCGCTCCATTTCGAAAAGTGATATCCGATGCCTGGAACGGCAGTTACTTGGACTCCGCTCGTTCCATAGTCAACGGTCTGCTGGGTTGGCCCCGAGATTGTGCCGCCGGTTCCGGCACTGTAATTTAGAGTGTGGGTGTCAATCGCGAACGTGGCGGTCACTGTTTTATTTGCGGTGACATTCTTGTCGGTTCTGGCTGCAGTCAAGACACCGTCGCTCCACTTTAGGAAGTGATAGCCGATGCCTGGGACGGCAGTTACTTGGACTCCGTCGGCACCGTAATTCACGGTCTGGGGCGAGTCTCCCGAAATTGAACCTCCTGCTCCTGCCAAATAGGTCAGAGTGTACTGGGCGAAGTTCACTGTGAGCACATCGGTGCCTGTGTTTGCTGCGCCGTCGGTCGCCGTGACAGTTATGACATTTTCACCTTTCTCGAGGGGGACTGCGGATGCGGTCCAGTTGGCGGTTCCAGTGGCTGTGCCGCTGTGGCCGCGGTCGCTTGACCACTCAACAGAAACCAGACCGCTTCCGCCGGTGTCGCTTGCCGTTCCTCCCAGTGTGTCCAGAGTCGCCGAACCTGTAATAAAAGTCGGCTCGGTGGTCGGCAGAGTAATTGTGATCTGGGGCCTATCTCCTATTCCACCGAAGGAGGCGGTATTATGCGAAGGATCCACCGGATTCCCTGCCAGATCCTTCGGACTGGTCAGCTGTTCGATGAAGTCCAGTCGTACCATCAGGTTGTTGCCCCCGACTGTCGGCTTGCCCGAGACCCAGGAGCCGCCGGAAGTCTCCTTCCACCAGCTCTTTCCATTTGCAGGAACCCCTTCATCATAAGGCACTTGTGCCGTTATCGGATGGAACCCGGCATAGATGTCGCTGCCGACTGCGAGGACAATTCCATCGCCCGACATGTCAACATACTGATCGATGTCCAGCAATGTCTGAGAAAGCCGCTGGGCCAAGACTCCGCCAGGACCTGATCCGCCGCCGGCCCACACATAGGCGTCAAGCGTCCCACCGGTGGCACGCCGGATCGAAATGCCCCTGACAATCATGGGAAGGCTCCGGGTGTTGGTGAAACAGTTCGCATAGGCATCGCCTAATCCGGAATTTAACGACTCCTGCATTGCATCCGTATCATAGGATATTTGCCCAGCGAATGGTGCATTCACGCTGAGTGTGTAGCTCTGCCCCTGCTTCATTTCAGGCACTGTAATGTCAACATTTGAAGCGTCCACCACGGCGACAGATTGTGCCGTAAGTCCCGAAGTGAACTGATAGCAGGCGGCGGAAGTCAGTGCGGTGTCCTCCTGCATAGGCTTGTCGAATGTGACGCGCACCGTCGTCGCATCCTTGGCCGAAGCTGAAACCACCTTTGGCCGGTCGCAGTCGAAGCGGAACGGCCCGTAGTCCAGCGTAGTGGGAGTAACAGCGCTCGCCTCATTGACGGACTGCAGATGCAAGTAGTAGTTCCCTGTGGCTATAGGTGTCAGGACGAGCGTACCTGATGTCCATGAGCTCTCCGACCCGGTGAATGCGTATGACGGGCTGGTGTCCCACACATAGCGGAATATTGTGACCCTGTATGCGTTGCCTCCGTCAGTCCCGGCACCAAAGTCGGCAGGATTGCTGAAGGTGAAAGTGCTTCTGTCCAGATAGGGAGTTCCAGTGCTGCGGTCGCACAGGACATTGTTTCCCACCGATGGCGCGGCGGCCAGAGTGTATGCAGTATAGTTTGTAGTTATGGCACTGTCCACGCCGCTGTTCGTCGCCACCGTCTGGAAGGCATATTGCGTATTCGGTGTCAGTCCCCCCATTGTCCAGTTCGTGGCATTGGCCGCAGTGGTGGTGCGCAGCGTGGTCGGGGCGGCAGTGCCGGGATCAGACCAGACCTTGAACCCTGTCTCAAAAGTGGAATTATCGGTCCAGGTCCAGGTGAGCTGCTTCTCCTGGACACTGGTTACACCTGGATTCGTAGGTGCCGAAGGCGTTGCCAGTTCAAACGAAGCCGTCACGGTAGTGTCCGCCGTTATGATGTCAAATGTCTTGTCCCAACCGGTAAAAGTCCAGCCGGCTTCGACGTTGAAAATCGGAGCTTGCGCCCCGCTCCCATAGTTGATTAACTGGCTGAGTTCCCCTCCGTTCGTCCGTGAGCCCTTGGTGGTAAGATCAAATGTGACGGTATAGGTGTTGATTGCAAAAGTTGCCGTTACCGTTTTATCGGTGGTGACGTTGGAATCAGTTCTCGCGGCAGTCAACACGTCGTCGCTCCACTTTAGGAAGTGATAGCCGATGCCTGGAGCGGCAGTTACTTGGACTCCGCTCGTTCCATAGTCAACGGTCTGCGGGGTTGGCCCCGAGATTGTGCCGCCTAATCCTGCGGTATAAGTCAGAGTGTGGGTGTCAATTGCGAACGTGGCAGTCACTGTTTTATCTGCGGTAACACTCTTGTCGGTCCTCGCGGCAGTTATCACACCGTCGCTCCACGTTAGGAAGTGATAATTGGCGTTCGGAAGCGCAGTTACTTCTGTTCCGTCCGAGCCCTCGGGGATTGTCTGGGTGATCTGGGGGAGTCCGTCGATCGTGCCATTGGATCCTGCAATGTAGGTCAGATTGTATATATCCATGGTGGTGACGGAGAATGTGCCGCTTACACCCCCGATGGTGAGAGTGGCATCGGTCTTTGTCAGCGGGCTTGCAGAAGATTTCTGCTGGACTTTCACCTGATCGTTAAGGAATACGGTGCCAGGAAGATTTGTCCACTCTCCCCATGTCAAGCCATCATTCTTGGAGACGGTGTACTCGCCATCGGTGATGCCGATTGCGGCAGACACGTTTATGCCGGTGACAGTTATCGGATTGGAAACGATCTCCGTGTTCAGAGGCATGCCGGTCTGGGCAGTGAAGCTGAAAGCATCCGGAATGGAGTCCACAACTTGAAACATCTGTAGTTCCCGTATGGAAATATAGCCATTCCCGCCGAGTTCGGCTGCACTTCCGCCCGGCAGGCCAATCAATCTAATCCCGATGACTCCACTTGTGCAGTCAAAAGTGAAAAGCCAGCTTCCTTTGTAGGAATATCCAAGGGCGGCAGCAATGTCATAGTCGGAAGTGTATCGTCCCTTATTTAGGTTTTGCACATCATTCCAAGTTGTGCCATCCGTTGTATATTGAACCTTCAGCGGGTTGGCTCCAGTATCTACGAACCATCCGCCGTCAGCATTGAATGTCATCCCGAACCCGATGGCACCTATGTGGTCCTGGGGCGTAGCCCATGATATGCCGACAAATTTGTCTCCCGTTGAATCGCCAGTATCCCATACTTCATTGCTGTTGTCAAAATTTCCATCTATTATTTCACTGCCGTCGGGTGCCGACTTCCATGCGCTATTCGAGCAAATCGGTGTCCCGGTCTGAGCTAGATTGTCGTCAAAATATATTAATGATCCGAAATTTGGTATTCCATAAACCTGCAGTTCGGTTACGCAAGCCCATCCATTGGAATCCCAGGCTCCTCCGGCGGAACTGGTGTCTCCACATAATCTGACCCCCCATATACTTTCAAGTGGAAGATCGGGAGTAATGGTATAAGTAACACTTTTTCCAAGAGCAAAAGATGAATCATAGGGTAGGTTCCACGTGGCATCAACGGTTGTCCATGTCCCGTTCAAAGATGAAAGATACTGCAGAGATGGAGTACCATTAAACGTACCACCGTCGCTGAAGCAATAGTCAGTATAAACTACTTTGGCGACCGAGACAGGATACTTGAATTTATATCCAAAGTAATCTGGTGGTGGTGTATTAGATCCTCCAGCGCCATTATCGCCATAAGTAACGGCAACGCCCGTGGATCCATCGTTGGAGCCATCGTTGAGGATCCACCAATCGCTCTGATTTCCCCTGTATTTGGCATAGTCATACAATCCGCTTTCCGACAGGCTGTTGGTAACAGACTGTCCACCGCTGATGCCCAGATTCACAAGATAACGCGCCGGCGTCATGTCCCCGATTCCGGTGGCGTTATTGGTAGTTAGATCTATGTTATATTGCGCTGTAACCGTGAGGTCGGATGTGACGTTGTCGAACGTCTTGTCCCAGCCTCTGAAACTCAAGCCTGGGTTCGCCAAAACTGTCGGAGCAATCGCACCACTTCCATAATTGACCGTCTGCACAAGACTGTCCGATGAAGTTCCCTTTCCGTCAAGATCAAATGTCACGGTGTAGGTGTTTATTGCGAAGTTGGCCGTGATGACCATGTCGGATGTGACGTTGTTCACAGTCAGCGAACTGTCGAGCGATGTGATGTCCCCTGTCCAGTTGACAAAGTGATATCCAGTCTCCGGAGCAGCACTTACAGCAGTAGCAGAGGAATCTTCAACGACGGTCTGAATGGCGGTCCCCTGAATGGTGCCGTTCGGATCGGCCATGAAGGTCACCGTGTAGTTATTAAGGGGGCGAATTTGAATTGAGATGGTTTTGACATCGGTCATTCCGTCGGAGTCGGTGGCTGTGAGCGTGATTGCATGAGTGCCTAAGGAAAGCGTGCTGATCGAGAAGGTCGTCCCTGTTCCAATTTTACCGTCCTTGTCGGATGTCCATACCAGAGCGCTGCCTGATAGCGCGCCGTCCTCGCTATCAGTGGCGGAGCCGGAGAAGACGACAGATGCGCCTTGCTTAAACACCGTACCTGGAGCGGGGGCGTCGATGTTGGCAGTTGGTGCATTCAGGCAGGCGACTTTCAGTGGGATGACAACCGTGGGCATGTTGGACGCGTCGGTGGTGACCCACAGCTCGGCGCTCTTCGATCCGCAAGCGGTGGGGGTGAATGTGATCTCGATATTGCGGAATTGCTCCGGATAGACAGTGGTGGAGCTGGGCGAGTTGGTGATGGCGAACGCGCCTGCATCTGCGCCGACCAGGCAGAATGCTTCACCAGTGAACTGCATCTGGTAGTTGCCGACGTTCTTGACCTGCACGGTCAGGCTTTTTGGGCCATCTGAGGCAGCCACCTTGCCGAAATCAAGTATGTTTGGATTGACGGCAACCTCCTGCTCGGCACCCATTCCTGAGAGGACAACTATCTCGTCACCGCCGTCCGTTGTGATGGCAAGTTCGGCGTTTTTCGCACCTCTCGTGGCGGGGTCGAAACTGACCGAGACGGTCCGCTTTTGACCGCTGGCCAGCGGCGTTGTATCTGGGTTGTTAGTGATATTGAAGGCGGACTTGTCCGCGCCGCGCAATTCGAAACCATAGCCCGTGAAATTGAGGTTCGCCAGTGCCGTGTTCGTGATCTCGACTGATTGTGGTTCGGTGGCACCTCCCGCAACGTGCTGGAGGCCGAAGGAAAGAGGTCCGCCCGTGACTGTGAGTGCCCGGGAGGCGTAGCTGCCGGTCAGCGGGATGGTGAGTGTCGGCTTGTCAGGGTCGTTGGTGGCGATGACGAGATTTGCGGTTTTGTCGCTTTGCACATCATCCGGCTTGAACTTGAGGCAGAAAGTTCTGTTCTGTCCACCGGACAGCGGCTGGGTGGGCGGCGCCTGCATGAACGAGAAGCAGTCGGCGTTGACACCCTGGATCTCGATGCTGTCGAATGTCATGTCGGTCGCACCCCTGTTATAGATGGTAATGTCGTGGAAGGAATAACTGTAGGAATTATAGATTGTGCCGAAGTCCAGCGCTGTTGGCACGGCCTCGATTGTTGGATTGGGCGACACGCTGTCGCTCGTGTACTCGAGAGTGTAGCTTCCCGTACCGTCAAGATCAAGCAGATGGAAGAACGTCTCAGGATAGGGTGAACCGGGTTTGCCATGCACAGTGCGCTTTGTGGTCCACGCATTTGAAGCCACATCACCGATTGGAATCACCTTGCCATCGGAGCGGACGATGCTCTTCAACCGGTAATCGCCTTTGCCGGGATCGTTGATGCGCACATAGCACCAGCCACTAGGCATGCTGGCCGTGAGATGGACTGTGAGATCGGACAATGTCACATCGCCATCTGCAATGGCACTGATGGGGAGGTTGACGGGATAAGTGGGGCCTTGGCTTGTGAAGATGGTGTCTGGAATACCGTCCTCGCCCTTGGTGGTGTCCTTGCGCGCCAGGAAGTCTGGTATGTCGTCGGCATTTTCCCCCACGTCCTGAACCATGTGGATGAGTTCGTAAATGTTCACGGACTCGATGAGGGAGGTTCTTGGATTTCCGAAATCATCCTTGTGCTCGAACGATGCCTGGTAGTCTATGAACTGACCTTCGAGAGTCGAGGTTAGCAGCCAGCGGGCAACCTTGCTCGTTGCAGGCGCTATGTCCCCGAACTCGACATTAAGAGAGGACGGCGCGATGTCATACGTCCCGAGTTGGGAGCCGATGATCTTGAAGTCTATCATGAGTCCCTTGTCATTATCTATGATCTTGGGTTGGGACGAGGCGATCTTGAAGTTTTTGGCGGTGCCATGCCCGCTGTTAGTCACCATCACGGCCAGAGAGAAGGGGATGGACGGCTCGATTGGCGCGGTGAACGGGTCGTCGGCATAGACGGTCTTCTCGTGGAAATAGTTCAGCGTCAGATACGGATCCGGCCTGACCTCCAGAGTGGTTGGAAGCAGTTTAAGGGGGATGACCTGCGAGTCCTGGGAGTAGATGAATTCGCCGCCGAAGGTGTAGGATGTGGGCTTCTCCATCGCGGCTTCGCGCGTCGGGACGATCTGCCACACGACCTTGCCCTCGGAGCCCGGCGCGACTGTGCCGCCGCCGTTGATGTCGGAAATGCCCGTTAGCGCCTTCACCTCTACGCCGAACTTGTCCGAGGCATCCTTGCCGTTCTCATCCTTAATGCTCAGGTTGACCGAGATGTTCTCGACGAGCGAGTTTTCGGGATCGTTATTGATGACCAAGGTGGCTTTCACCGCCGTCCTCGTCATGACAGCCCGCTGGTCAATCTGAATCTTGACGCGGGCGCAGACGGAATCCTCCTGGCCATTGGCAGAAGGAAGGCTGATGAAAGATAGGAGAAAACTTAAAGTGGTAACAACTAAAACTGACATATTCGATGCATTCATAGTACCATCCTTATTTGTTATCATTATAATTAGTCCTTTCTGAATTGAGTTGATTTTTCTTGTATGAATATTTTTTCCTGGTGCATGGCTCACCTCTACCAATTAAATCTGATTTCAATTGTGCCATTGTCGTGCATGACAACTAGAGTTGTACCAAAACATTGCCAATAAGAATAACCATATGGAATTACATTAATATGGAATATAAATGCGTCGGGATACCAAAAACCATGGAAAATATTCCAATCGTAGCCGCCGCCGCCGCCGCCGCCGGGGCCGATGTCGTAGGGGCCTGGGTCGATGTCGTCTGGGCCGTATTCTGTGGATGGAAAACAGTGAGGAGGAATAGGATCGTCTTGTAAATCAATTGATTTAGACCGCAAACTGGCACTTGCAAAGTTACCTAAATTCCTTTTTACAATAAGGGGGGAATTCTTCACATTTGAGGTTAGGCTTTTCATTTTGGCAGAAGCCTGCATGTTAGTATTGTTTGCCACAATCTTCACAGGCACTTCATACGCTGTCATTGCAGGAATATCAAATCCGTTAATCAAAGGGACAAACGTGAATTCCCCAGATGTCGGCAATTCGAATTTGAAATCTTTGGCGGTAATCAGTCCGTGGTTGGTGACGGTGAAGATTTGAGATGCCTCTCCTTTCTCATTCAATTTGAAATCACAGAATTCAGGTGTGACAACCACCACGGGAGCAGGCACATGGGTCTCGAAGGTGGACACGATTTTTATGTCATATTTGTCCTCGATCTCGACGAACTCAGCCGAGAAGGTGGTGGTGACCATCGCCTTGGGAATGAACACCGTCATTTTGTTAACAATCCCGTTGACGACTTCGATGGTCTTCAAGGCCGGGCTATGCTTGTCCGCACTGATCCTCAAAGCGTAGCGCCCAGCGGGCAGCGCCTGGAACGTTACGATCCCGGTCGCGTCGGTTACGGCCTCGCTGATGATCTCGGCATTGTTGGTGGGGTTCATGACCGTGACCTTGGCACCTGCAACATTGGGATGCGTGTCGGCAAAGTAGGTCAATTGGTCTTGTACGGTCACCTCCAGGTCGCCCTTCCCGTCGGAGACGCATTTGAAGTTGAACGGCACCTGGAGCGGGTCGCCGTTGTCCAAGTTGACCGTGATGCTTCCTGTGTAGGGGCCAAGCGCAAGATCCGCAGTTGGTTTGAGGCAAAGAGTTATCTTCGTGGAGGCGGCGGGCTCGAGTGCCCCGAGACTGGCCGATGATGTCAGCGTGAGCCAATCCGCAACCGGCAGTTCCACTCGGACATTGTTGGCTTTGACACCGCCGTTGTTGGCGACCACGAACTCGACGAACGCCTGCTCACCACCCAGCATGCCCGCCTCAAGGAAGGACGGCGTTGATACAAGTTTCGCCGTCTCGGGCCATACCTTCAAGCTGAGCGGGAACGATGCCGAGGTACCTTCGCCGGAGATGAATGTCAGGTTGACATCTGCTGTCTCAGTCGTGGTGTCGGATGCGGTGAGCGTGACCAGCGCCTCGACCTGTCCTTCCCCAGGAAGATCACTAGGAACTTGCACTGTGGCAGTAATATTGGAGGGCGGCGAGTCCAAGGCTCCGGCGAGCCCTGAGAGAGGAATGTCTCCCAAATTATGGATTTGCAGTTTGAATGTCAGTGGCTTGAGGGGGATGAGCGTGGCTTGATAGGCGCTGGAGTCGTCAGAGGCCACACGCATGCCCAGGATGCTGAAGGTGTCTTCAGGCGCAGCATCGTCAAGTGCCGGATGTGTGGCGGCGACCGAATATGCGCCAGCCTCGTTTGCGACGGGCTGGAAAGTGTAGGAGAAATTGCCGTCCGCGTCCGTAGTCACATCGAATGAACGCTTTATGCTGCGGACTGTGAGGTGCAGTTTGACAGGCGCGTTGGGCACTGGGAGGCCTGTCGCAGTGTATGTCGCCAGTCCGGTGAAGGTTACCGGGGCTGTAGGGTTGCCGACGATGAGGCTCTTTGGGGTAGCCGCAACCGTTGCATCGTAGGGAACCGGGCCAACGGAGAATGGCCCGGCAAAGACGGCGTTGTCGGTCTCATCGCTCTCATTGACCTGGGCTGACTCGTCGGTCTTGATCAAAAGGTAATAGTTGCCAGCGTCAATCTGCGGAATGTGGATTTTCTGACTGGCATCCACCGAACTCCCACCGATTATGGTTTTCGTTTGAGTGAACACCTCAATCTGTGTATCATTGCCGACCGTCTCGTCGGTCGAGAGGTATAGGCCATCTTGCCAGGAGGGGAAGGCATCGCCCTCGCCAGTGTTGGAGTCCTTCCATTTGGCCTCCACTGTCTGTCCGAAATAGACTTCCGACGGGAACTGTATGGCAGAGACAGTCAAATTGGGCAGCACCACATTGAACGGGGCGCTGACGGCGGTGTTGTCCGCCTCGTCAGTCTCGGATATGTTGGACTCGCTGTCGGTCTTTACGATGATCCAGTACTGTCCGGCGGGAACGTCGGGGATGGTTACAGACGCCATGTTTGGGTATGACGCCCCGGGCTGAAGGGCGGAGGAACGGGACACGGTGGCGAGCAGGGTGTCTCCGCCGACTTGGTCGTCAGTGGACAGATAGACGGAATCCTTCCACTCCTGGTCTATGGAAGTCGTTCCCGTGTTCGTAACCGTCCAGGAAACGGTTTTTGTCGCATTCACGCTGGCTTTCGAAAAGATGGAGCCAATGGACGCGGCCAGGTTGGAAAGCTGCACTTTTATTGGGAGGAGTGCCGAGAAGTTGTCATTCTCGTCTGTTTCCTTGATTGTGTCGTCGGTATCGGCTTTTATATAAATGAAATAGTCGCCTGCTGGAATATCGGGGAGGATTGCCTTCGCATCGTAAGTGTAGCTCGCTCCCGGGTTCAACATGGTGCCCGGCCTTTTGAATTTAGCCAGCGGCGTGTCATCTCCAATTTGGTTGTCTGCCGATAGGAAGAGCTGGTCATTCCATTCCGGGATGACAGGGACGACTCCGTTGTTGGTGACTTTCCAGCTCAAGGTTATCTCGCCACCAGGTGATGACAAGGAAGTAGCGGTGAAGTCTGAGGCCACAAAATTGGCGGCCTGTACATTTATGGGGCCGGTGACGAGTGCGTTGTTGGTTTCGTCGCTTTCCAGAACGGCATCATCGGCATCCGTTACCAGAACCAGCCAGTGATTGCCAGTCGTCATTTCGGGAAGCGTAACCTGGCGGTTTTGCGTGTAGGAATCATTTTCGGCCAGATTTTTGATGCGGTCGAATTTCTGCAACAGTGTATCGCCTCCCGGTTGGTTGTCGCCGGAAAGGTATATGGCGTCAACCCATGCAGCAGCGGCCGGCCCGGAACCTACGTTGGTGACCTTCCACGAGAGTTGAATGTTCTTGCCTGAATAGACATCCCCGGTGAAATTGAAATCGGAGGGAATGAGATCCGGCTTGGAGACAGTCATCGGGCCAAAGACGACCGTGTTGTCGGTCTCATCGGTTTCGGTGATCCCATTCTCCGCATCCGTAGTGAAAATCAACCAATACGTGCCGTCGGGGAGGTCATTGGGGAGAGTTGCCGTTTTCTGCTGGACATACTGGCGAGTCGGCTGGAGGGCAAACGCACGTGGCACAGTGCAGAGAAGTGTGTCACCTCCCACTTGGTTGTCCGTGGAGATGAAGACTTTGTCGGTCCAGTCACCCATGAGATCGGCGGTACCGTTGTTCTTGACCGTCCACATTAAGTCAATTTCCGCTCCTGGCGCGGATTTTGCAGGACCGGAGGCGCTTTGCATCGTGAGGTTCGGGCTCAGGCCGACAAAAACGGTGATGCTGGCAATGGCGGTCATACCATCGGAATCCGTGGCCACGACGGAGATGACATGGACGTTCTGACTAAGATCGGACTTGGTGAACGTGGCTCCAATTCCGATCTGCCCATCTTTGCTGGATGTCCAAACGAGCGAGGCGCCTGTCAAAACGCCGTCCTCCGGATCCGAGGCGTTCGCTGTGAACGAGATCTCTTCCCCAAGGGAATGAACGACTCCTGAAACTGGCAACGTAATGGTGACGGTGGGATTCTGCTTGGCGCGGATAGTGATGATGACATCGTCCGTGGACTGATGCTGGCCATCGTTAACAGTCAAGGTGACCGTGTGTACGCCGATGGCGAAAGTATGCTGAAGCGTCACACCAGAGCCAAGTGTTGTCCCGCCCTCCGACCAGGTATATGTCAAGGCTTGAATGGCTCCGTCGTCCGTGCTCGCACTGCCGTCCAAGGTGGCTGTCGCCCCGGTCAGTGTTGTCTGTAGGATGCTCTGATCCACGCCGGCATTTGCAACGGGCGGCTGATTGGAATTTACCGTTACCACCACATCGTCAGTCCGCTGGAACTCGCCGTCAGACACCGTAAGTGTAACTGAGTGTATCCCTTCTGTAAAAGTATGCTGAAGTGTCGCACCAGAGCCAAGTGTCGTTCCGCCCTCCGACCAGGTGAAGGAGAGAGCCTGCCAGGCACCATCATCGGTGGATGCCGTACCGTCGAGAGTGACGGAGACGCCGGAATTTATATCCGGGCCTGCGTTTGCAACTGGCGGGTCATTGGGAAGCACGGTGATCGTGACACTCTGCGTCACCTGGAACATACCATCGTCCGCATCGCAGGTGATCACATGGATGCCTACAGATAGTGTGCAGTCGAGGGAGGCAGTCGTGCCAAGCAACGTCTGCCCTTCCTTCCATGCGTACGTCATCGCCTGTATGTAACCATCGTCCTGGACGGCGTTTATCAGGACGAAATGTCCCCCGCCAGCGGATGTTGTTTTTACGGAGCGGTTGGGACCCAGCGTAATTATGGGCGGTGCGTTGAAGGTGAAGCAGCCTGGCAACTGACCTGCATACTGATCAGGATTGACAACACGCACATCGACAATTCTGGAAGCATGGGAAGGGGCGACACAATGGACTTCCGTGTCGCTGACGAACGTGGTGGAAGTTGCCGCATCAGTTCCGAAATAAGCCGTGGCTCCCTGTCGGAAAGCCGTTCCAGTTATGGTGACGGCGGTGCCACCTGTGATGCCGCCCTTATCCGGACTAATGGATACGACAACCGGAGTGGCGATAAATCGCTCTGTTGCATTGACGGTCCAAGTCGCGCCTGCCGCCAAGGAGGCTGAACGCCATTCCAGCGCATAACCATTGTCAATCCCCTCAGTGGGATCCACGACGGATTGAAGAGCGCCGTTGTTGACGGAAGATTTCACCGTTCCATAACCTCTGCTTTCGTAGGCGAACGGAGTTGTCTCGCCTTTAAGTACAAGCGCCAGGCGCTGGTTGTTCAAAGTTTTCTGGACACCCACAGTATTGGTGGCAGCATCCCAGAAGCCACCTCCCACATCTGATCCGAGCAGATAGGTGTCCTCTCCATGGAACCATCTCAAATCTGTCAGCTCTGTCCCCCCTGTGTTTACAATGTCCCACTTGAGTCCCAGCGCCGTGTCGCCGTCAATATACGTGACGGTCTGGGTCACCTGCACGCTTACCGTCGTCCAGACTGTCACGACAGTCGAACTGTTCCGGCGGATGTGGGAGATCAATACCGGAGCGCTGCCACTATAATATCCGATTCCATAAGCCGAACCATCAACCATGAACCGTGAGCCTTTGTTGTCCCCGGCATAAACCTGGTTGACCCACTGGAGAGTTCCTGATTGCATGGCGCGGGCAATGCCCAATCGCCCATCGGGATAGACAGTGACTTTCAAGTTGCCCAGCGCAAGCGTGTCGCCAAGAACTATGGGTTGAACTGTTAGCTGCCAATTAAGTTTCACATCACCTATTGAACTGCTGGATGTCACGGCGATTTGATATTCCGTGCCTGCCGACGCATATATGGAGATTCTTGATGTGCCGTTGCCGCCGGAGTTGTCATCCTGGGCGACTATGGCAAGAGCGCCAACAGATGATCCGGTGTAAATTCCGAGTTTGGTGTCGAAATTGCTCCCTATGGTGTCAACGTCAAGTTGTCCGTCCATTGCCGGAGTGTAGGTCCACCAGACGGACGAGTGCCCATAGCTCGGTTCACCCGCCTCAAGAGTGGCGCCTGCTGTCGTCCCGGTCGTCGAGCCTGACGCGCCTGAAATGGTTATCCGGTTAGCGAAGTCGTCGTTGACGGGCCGTGACGGAGTTTGAAACTGCCAATTCAAACTTACAGAACCTGTTGAAGTTGAAGATGATGAAGTGATGGCCACTTGATATTCTGTACCTGCCGTCACGGGTATATAGACCTTTGATGCGCCGCCGCCACCACCATTGTCATCCTGGGCGACTGTTGTCAGCGATCCGACTGACGAGCCGGTATAAACGCCAAGCTTGGTGTCAACCGAACTTCCTATGGTGTCCACTACCAATGCGCCGTTTGAAGACGGCGTATATTTCCACCATACCGAAGAGTAGCCATAGCTCGGTTCACCCGCCTCAAGAGTGGCGCCTGCTGTAGTCCCCGGTGTAGAGCCGGACACGCCAGAAATGGCTATTCTGTCGGCAAAATTGTCGTTGGATGGAGGCGCGGCGAAGCTCCAGTTCAGTGTGATGTAGCCCGTTTGGTAGCTATAATATGACGTCACGGCAATTTGATATTCCGTACCTGCGGTCACAGGTATATAGGCTTTTGAGCTACCCATATAAGAAACCTGTCTGACTGTTGTCAGCGATCCGACCGACGAGCCTGTATAAACGCCGAGCTTGGTGTCGATATCGCTTCCGATAGTGTCCAGAACCAATGTGCCGTTGGCTGACGGAGTATATTTCCACCAGATGGAGGAATATCCATAACTTGGCTCTCCGGTTTCGAGGGTGGCTCCTGCATTGCTTCCCGTTGTCGAGCCGGACGCGCCAGAAATGGCTATTCGGTCGGCGAAGTTGTCGTTGGCGAGAGGCTGGAAGAAGCTCCAGTTCACGATGATGTTGCCCGTCTCGGAGCTACGATATGAAGTCACTGCAATTTGATATTCCGTGCCTGCGGTCACAGGTATATAGGCTTTTGTGCTACCCATATAAGAAACCTGTCTGACTGTTGTCAGCGATCCGACCGACGAGCCTGTATAAACGCCGAGCTTGGTGTCGATATCGCTTCCGATAGTGTCCAGAACCAATGTGCC
>CAIQLG010000533.1 GCA_903872565.1 uncultured Lentisphaerota bacterium
ACACTCTTTCCGCTGGCAATAGCTGTCATCTTCGGGTCGTGGGTAACTTTCCCCAGGAGCATTACTTTGTTTACGTAGGCCATAAGAAATTCCTTTCAGTTATAGGTATTTGGTTATTGGTTACAGACCTTCGTCTGTTTCTATTTGCGAGATTCGCAGACATTCGTATTCTTGCACCTGCGAAATTCGCAGATGCAAAGATTGATGAAAAAGACCGGTATGTCGAAGATGATTCTTCTTACCCCAAGAAAGACAAGCAATAGCAGTATTATTGCGAGATTCGCAGTAAATTTCACGCATGCATGTAATATGCGCATGATAAGCAAAAGGTTATTTTTCATATTTTCTCCTGGTTGATGAAATATTTACCCACAGATTACACTGATTGACACGGATTGTTTTCTTTGTTTTCGAATACTGTAGCCGGCTGGCATTCTCCACAGTTGCTACCGCACGGCATTAGGTCGTCAAGACCACACCCGCATTCGAGTTCCGGATTGCAGAGTCCTACATAATGCTCGTCATCGAGCCAGTCCCTGAGAAGTTCTTTTACTGTCATTATTCTTTCCTTTCATTAATAAGATATTTTTTACCACCCGTCTTCGCATAACAAAAAAAGCTACGCCGTGGCAGGCAGAACACTCAAAACACACGGAAATTATTTCCATCTACATTCGTGAACATTCGTATAATTCGTGGACAGATCCTTTGTTCTCTTTTCCTTTGCAAATTTTGCTAAAGCTGAGACGATGCCCAGCAGGAACAGTGCGGATATCAGGAGAAGGGATTTCCCTGACAGACGGACTGCGAATTTCGCAAATTCGATAGCCCTGGAAGCTCGGCATTTAGCCTTGCGCCAGTTCCTTGAAACAAATCTTTGATATTTCTTTTTCACTTCCATGCTCCTTAACTTATAGTTAGACTAGGACATCTTATGTCCGAGTTATTCTTGATTTTTTGGGGAGCCGGCGGATTCTTCTGGTCTGGGAAATCCATGCTTACGAGGGTCGGCGAAGAAATATTGACCTCTTTCCGCCGTGCGATATTCGCCCTCTGGGTCTCCCGGGTGATAGTCAGATATCCAATACAAAGCGAATCTGCATCTTCCATGGCTATCGCTATTGCTGTGATATTCAATCCTCATAGTTCCCCTCAAATTTATTTTGCCCTGTTATCCGATATAGCCACAGGGAATTGGAAAAGTTTAGGTGTTTCTTCTATTTTGCCACAAAAAGGCACATGAATCACAAAAAGGGATAGGACAATTCAAAACCCAATTATTTATAATATTGTTGTTAATTTCTTGAATCTCGGTGTTTCGATATTATGTTTTTGATACATTCAGGGGGTTTAAGAATCTGGGAGATATGCGGATTTTTCCGTAAAAAAAACGAGTAACAGAGAATGCTGATAGAATTGAAGCTTTATTTCTATCGGCAAGACACGGATTCCTGACATAGACATAACAGAATCAGCGAATGCCAGAAAGGAGGTGATTGAATAAAAGAACAAACCGTCTAGGAGTACTGATCTAATTATTTTTTTAGACAACTAAAATCGGAGGATTGAAAAATGGCTTTGTGTAAAACATGTAACGGCTATAAAACAATGAATTGCCCTGTGTGCAGGGGTAACGGTAAAGTTAATAACAAACCCTGCAATTCTTGTGGCGGAGACAAAAAAATCATTTGTCCAACCTGCAAGGGAACCGGCAAGGGCTGATATTAGAAATAATGGATGGCCGAGGTTCAATCTTCGGTCATCCATAATTAGTTTCAACAAAGTAGAGTTTTCGTAAATGGCTCAATTTGTAGTATATGGAAGAGAGATGAACGGATAGAATCTTAGAAAACAACACAAAAAACAAGAGACGATTAATTAAAGGAGTCATAAAATGCCACTCAATTACAATGATGGGGAATATGTTGGAAAAACTTTAGCGATGTGGGAGAAGCATCCCGATGATGTCAACTTTCAAATCCAAAAATTTCAATATGCAATCAGCAGAGATTTAAAGAAAGAGAAGGATAACGAATACTTTGAAGCACTTGAGCAACTACGAGAAAATATTGCCAATAAAACATTCTGGCTGCAGATGGATATCTTCATGAGTATCGAGTTGCCTAAAGATTGAGTTACTGCCAGTGCGGAGTTCATCCGCGCTGGCAATCTTCTTCATCAAATACACTTTAAAGGAGGTGATGCGAACATGATTCCATGTGTCAAGATGTTATCCAATCTGTCCGAAATGAATCTGGCTATTCCCGCATACCAGCGGCCATATTCCTGGAAAACTTCTCAAGTCCGGCAGTTGCTCGGCGATCTGCATGAATCAAAGAGGGCAGATAAAGACCTTCCATATATAATGGGCTCCATCATAGTATTCAGAGATGGACAAAGTGATAAACTTGAAATTGTTGATGGACAACAGAGGCTTACAACGCTTTCAATAATAATCCGCCTCTTATCGGAAGAAAACTCGCAAAGCATCTTTCCTTTGAAAGAGCAAAAGTATGAACACTCCGAATCGCAGAAAAATATCAAGACGAACGTCAGTTACATAAGCGATTGGTTGTTGAAAGAAGATATGAACCGATCTGAATCAAAGAAGGAGTTTCTGGATTATATTCTTAATAAAACCACCTTTGTGATAATATCGGCTCCGTCTCTGGATGACGCATTCCTGTTTTTTGACAGTCAAAACACGCGTGGCAAGCCATTGGAGAAGTATGACCTGATCAAGGCGCATCATTTGAGATATGTATCTGAATCAAGCATCGCAAAAGATTGCGCTGTTTCTTGGGAAAAGATTGACAAGGAGAAACGGCTGAACCTGCTTGTCGAGACAATATTGGCAAGAGTTCGCGCTTGGAGCCGGAAGGATTATCAGACTGATGTCCTTGAAGAATTCAAATCCCAGCGTGTCACCAGGAAAGAAGGGAGTTTCTACAAGCTCAGCCGTTATCACCAGCCACCGCTCTTCGATCAGTGGCGTTTCATTGACAGGGAACTTCACGACAAGGATGACGGGCTGGAATTCATTTTTAGGGACATAGATGCCTGGCAAGGCACGAAGCGGCTCAAGTTTGTCAGCGAGTCAAAAAGATTCATGCCATTCCAAATAGGACAGCCACTCGAGGGGGGCGAACAGTTCTTCTGGTTCATAGAGAAATATGACAAGCTCTACTGCGATTTGTTTATCAATAGGTCTATTTTACCGCCGCTATCACTTAAACTCTACGATATCTTGCTCGGCCTTTCTTGGAACACCGGTGCCGCATACATCAGGCAGGTATTCGAGGGAGCACTGCTCTTTTACTACGATAAATTTGGGAATGAAGAACTCGATAAATTCTGCATTTTTTTGGAGCATTCGCTTTACTTGCTCCGCTTGAGGCAGGGAACTGTTCAATACCGCTCTATAAACAAGTTTATCATCAATGAGTTCAATCCTTTTGCAATTATTGCGGAAGCCGCATTCCCAGAACATGTTACAAGAAGATTCGAGGATTATGCCAAGGGGAAATACTCCGAGTCCATTGTGTCTAAATCCATAAAGGGTATTTGTGGGCACTATTTATGGACGTTCTACGGTGAAAACGGTTTTTATCCTCAAAGCTTAAGCCAAGTTCCCAGCGAAGTGCAAGACATTAAGAAAAAAGTTCTGGGTATTTACAACAACGGGAGCAAGCAATAATGGATACAAATATGGAAGAACCTTTTGAATTTACGCCGTTTAATAACAGCGGAATAGCTTTTAACGTCCCTCTCTATCAAAGACTTTATTCCTGGGAGCGTCAGCATGTGATACAATTGCTCGAAGACTTGTATTCGAGTTTCACAAAGTCTCCTGGAAAGGATTATTTTCTTGGGAACCTTGTCTTGTCAAAGAAGGACGGTCGCTATGATCTGATTGACGGTCAGCAACGGATAACAACGCTCTGGCTCGCCGCCGTTATATTGAAGCAATATTGTGGGGATTGGATGAATTTCCTCAAAGAAAACACAATTATTAGACTTTCATTCAACACCAGGGATGCCGAGAAGAAGGACCTTGAGTCATTATGCGTCCTGGACGTGGCAGATTCGGAGCAGACACTCTTGAAGATTAATCCTGCAATGCGCGAGACTATCTTGCTTATCAAGGATTTCCTCCAAAACACGGTTACTAAAGACAACAGGGAGGTATTTTCAAGATATGTCTATGAGCATTCCAAGATGGTCTGCATCGTTCTTCCTGAAAAAACTGACCTCAACAAGTATTTCGAGGTAATGAACAATCGCGGGATACAGTTGGAGAAACACCAGATACTGAAGGCAAACATATTGTCAAAGATTTCTCCTGATCTACAGTCAAAATATGCCGCGATATGGGATGCCTGCTCTCAGATGGGACAATACCTCGAGTCCGCATTTCCAAACGAAACGATCAAAAAACTCATTGCTGACTTCAGCACTGAACAGGATATTATAAATGCTTTTATCTCGGCAATTGATACCAGCGAGAATTCTATTTCAGATTCAAAAACCCTCGATCAACTGATCTCAGAGGCGCGGCAGGAGCAAGTCAAGGAATCTTCCCAAGTGAAAGTACCTTCCCCCGAAGACAAATACGGTTCGATTGTTACATTTCCAGTATTCCTGATGCATGTTTTCAGAATTTACTCGAAAAACAAGAATTCAAGCACGAAAGACACTGATTTGCTTGAAACTGTAAAGGTGGAAGATCCCGTGCAGTTCATCCAATTGCTCCTGAAATGCAGAATCCTTTTTGACAAATATCTGATCAAGTCTGTAAGAGTTGATAATGATTACAGATGGGAGATACGAAATCTTAAAATGGTGCTAGCCAACTCGAATGGCGATGGCTATACTCGGAAACGCCATCTTGAGAATTCCACCCAAATCCAGGCCATGCTGAATGTCAGCACGGATCACAGGAAATGGCTAACTGATGTCCTCGAATATCTGCTCTCCGAAAAAATCGTAGAATGTGAAAAATTCACAGCGTTTCTGGAAGCACTTGACAATCGGATTAATTGTCCGGATGGACAACTTCCATGCCTTGACGATGGAACCGGGACTCCCCGCTATTGGTTCTATAAACTGGATTATTGCCTTTTGAAAAAATGGAAGGATGCAGAAGCGGAAGAGCTTTCCAAAGAGCTTTCGGGCTTGAAGATTGAACGGCTTTGCGATAAAATCAAAAACTTCCAGTTCCGCTACAACCGTTCGGTCGAGCATGTGCATCCGCAGAATCCTGAGCAGGGCGAAATCTGGGATACTAATGACCTCAACTCTTTTGGAAATCTTGCACTTATTAGTTCAAGTTCGAATTCGAGCTACAGCAATAAGCCTTTCGGAGTTAAAAAAGCGGAGTTCATTGAACGCGCAAACAACGGTTTTATCGAAAGCCTTAAACTCCTCGAGATATATAAAAGCGAAAAATGGAGACCGGAAGAAGCTCAAAAGCACAGAGGATGTATGATCAATATATTTCAAGAATATCACTCACAAAATAACACTAGATCTATAATAAAGGATTGAATCATGAAAACAAGCATCGTAGACCAACCGAAGGAACACGACACCAAGGATCAATTTGGAATCGACAAGTATGAATTGGCCTTAGTTAAATTCATCGAGAGTGCCGACACGCCAATAACCATCGCCCTGCAGGGCGAATGGGGAAGTGGCAAGACTTCGCTGATGAACACTCTGAAACATAGCCTGACTTATGGGGAAAAAGCCTCATATCACAAGGTATGGATAAATACATGGCAACATTCGCTGATGTCTTCCCCTGAAGAGGCAATTATAATGATACTTAACGAGATAATCGAGCAAATATCCTCCTTCGCCGGTGGTGATGATGATGGAGAAAAGAATAAAGAAATTGTTAAAAAATGTTTTAGCATTGTTGCAAGGATTGGTAAAACTGGACTTAAGGCTGTTGGTAATATGGCCGGAAATGCAGTAGGCATAGATAAGTTAGGTAACGCTGTTGCAGATGCTTCAGTAGAGATGATCGGCAAGACTTCAAAAATATCATCCGAATCGGAAATCTCCCAACTTAAAAAATCCATCGCTTGCTTGATAAACGATACAATCGTAAAAACTCGCAAAAAGGGTTTTCTTTTCTTCATAGACGATCTTGATCGGATTGACCCGCCGGTTGCAGTTCAGATACTTGAATTGCTGAAGAATATTTTTGACCTTGAGAAGTGTGTATTCGTGCTTGCTATAGACTATGATGTTGTGATAAAGGGGCTTAAGCCTAAGTTCGGAGAGCTTACCGAAAAGAACGAACGTGAATTTCGTTCATTCTTCGACAAGATAATCCAGTTGCCATTCTCAATGCCTGTCGCATCATACAAGATCGATAAGTTTCTGATCTCGACATTAAGTGATATTGGCTTTATAAGCGATGCTGAAGCCAATGATGCAAAGGCAATGGAAAAATATTCCGAATTTGCAAGTCTCTCGGTGGGGACAAACCCGAGATCGCTCAAACGGCTGACAAACATTTTGTCTCTAATCCAACTTCTACAGGATAAAAAGCAAGGAGATGAAGCACTCGATAATGAAAAGGTGATAAATTTTGCACTCGTATGCCTCCAGATTGGCTATCCACAGGTATACAATTATCTGGCGACTGAACCTAACTTTAAAGAGTGGCACAATACGCTTAAAAAGAAATTGAATTTGCAAGATTTGCTAAAAGAAGACCTCGAAAAAATTGAAAAATATGAGGAATTTAATGAGGAATGGGAGCAGTTCCTTTACCTTCTCTGTAAAAAAGATCCTTACCTGCATGGGAAAGTTTTTCAAATATCAAGGCTTTTAAATAAGCTTGCAACTCTCATACCGGAGGAACAAAACATGCAGGAGGACATCGGAATATACATTTCCAAAATAATACAATTGTCGGCGATAACGAATCTTCAGGCCGGGGATAAACCTCCAGAAAAAGCTGCCGCATTCCATCATGCGCATTGGTTGCGATGCTTAGACAGCAAGCTCTTGACTAAGCTGAAGGCTGTAACTCCCCCGGCTCTTCAGCCGGTTAGCATGCCTCAGTCTAGAGTTCAGACCAAATTGCGTTATCATTTTAAAGGTGGAGATGGCTATGTTTCCTTTGGTATTAGCCAGGATCAGTATGTCGTGGCTTGGTGGAAGGGCGACTATCTTTATTGGGGAGAATGCACACAAAACACCTTCGAGGAGGAGCTGGTTTCTCGGGGAATAAAGAAAGAAGAATTTGAACAAATACAAAAGGAGTTCACCGGGCTAAAGGAAAAATACAAAGCGTTGACCCATGATGGCAATAACTTCCCAGTCTACAGAACAAAAGGTGATGGGAAGCTTCTATTCGATTATGGTAATTCCTTTTCTTTCCCATTCGCAAAACTAGAAAATGCTGTCTCTGATGAGGCAGTTGGCAACTTTGCTTCTTTCATAGTAGAATTCCTGACCATTAGGGCAAAAATGCTCGCACTGTTAGAAAGAAAAAGCAAATAATGATGAAAAATACAGACACCGCAGGAAGTGCAAAAAAATGAGTCTTTTGAGTTGAAATTGATTCCAGGGGAAAATGAACATTTCAAAATCCAAGTATATGAAGGGGCTACAGTGTCCGAAACTTTTGTGGACTATCTGCAATGCTGCTGAGAGCGTTCCGGAGGCCGATGCCGGAACTCAGGCATTGTTTGATGAAGGCACTGCTGTCGGAGTACTTGCGCAGTCACTTTTTCCTGATGGCGTTCTAGTTGACAGGGACGAAGGATTTGGCAAAATGCTCGGGAAAACCCGATCGTTGCTGGCGGAACGGAAACCGATTTTCGAGGCAAGTTTATCCGCAGATGGATTATATGCCCAGTCCGACATTTTGAATCCGGTGGAAGATAGCAAGTGGGATATTGTTGAGGTCAAAATGAGTACAGGCGTGAAACCCCAGCACGTTCAGGATGTAGCCTTTCAGCGCCATTGCTATGAATGTGCAGGTGTCCCAGTCCGCAACTGCTACCTCATGCACATCAACAATCAGTATGTTCGCAGGGGTGAGCTGGATGCCCATGAATTGCTAGTGTCTGTAAATATAACCGAACCCGTTGCCACCGAGTCCGTTGGCATAGCTGATCGCATCGCTGAAATGCATCGGTTGATTGGACTGCAGGAGTGTCCCACAGTCGCCATGGGATCGCATTGCTCGAATCCATACGGGTGTCCTCTGATTGGGCAGTGTCAAGCAGAGGCTACAAAGGCAGTCGAGCAAAACAGTTCACCGGCGGCACCAACAGGCGAGCTGGAATATAACGCGGAGGGTATTAGAAATTTTCTAAATCAGCTTGTCTATCCGCTTTATCTACTTGATTTTGAGACATTTATGCGGGCGATTCCTCCGTTTGATGAATCCTGGCCATATATGAAGACTCCTTTTCAGTTCAGTTTGCACATAGTTGAACGGCTTGATGCCGAACCGGCGCATCATTCCTGGCTATGGGACGGTTCCGGCGATCCTCGGTCATTGATGTTAGTGAAGCTCAGGGAGTTGATTGGCGACCGTGGTTCCGTGCTTGCCTACTTCAAATCCTTCGAGGAAGGTCGGATCAGAGAATCGTCCAACGCTTTTCCGGAACATCTTGCCTGGGTTCAGAGTCTGATGCCACGAATGGTGGATCTGATTGTGCCTTTCAGGTCACACATTGTTTCACATCCGGCGCAGAATGGGAGCAACTCTCTGAAGGCAGTCCTTCCTGCGATAACCGGAACGGGATACGAAGACTTGGAAATACAGGAAGGAGGCACTGCGAGCGCGGAGTTTCTCCGGTGCATCTATGGAAATCTGACCGCCGAGGAAAATGCGAAAATACGTAGAAACCTGGAGGAATACTGTGGCAGGGATACCATTGCCATGTTGTATCTCCTACGAAAACTTGAGAGCTTGACAGATTAAGTCATACAAAATTCAACCCTCAACGAATAAGTGGTCAATATTCCTCTGCCAGCATTATAGTCGTTGCCGATCTGTCAGCCTCGGTGATGACATATAGTTTTGCTCCTTTTCCAGTGAGATATGCGCTGAGGACTCTCCCGCCGGAGCGAAGCGCTTCATCATTTAGAGCCTTGTCATCTTCTCCAAGGATTCCCCAGTCTCCGGATTCGTGCATGAAAAGGAACTTTTCCGGGACTTCTCCTGACTTCTCCAGGGCATCGAGCACACCCGGTGTAAGATAGACATCGCCGAGGCTGAATGAAACTTTTTCAATCGGACATACCATAAAATGTTCTCCATAGTTTAAAATATTGCGGTTTTTCAAAAAAAGAAGAGAGAATCCGCAGTTGCGGATTCTCCTCCTCTGCTATTTCCTAATTCACATCGAAAATGGAATTCAGTCCGGAGTAGAATTTTCCATGCTTTTCAGGAGAGTATTTCTTTGCGACTTCCGTGAAGGCGTTGTACAGGCTCCAGCGGGTTGATTGTCTGAATTCCTCATGCCTTGGTGCAAGGAACTCCCTGAAAACCGGCATTACATCCCGGTCCGGGACTATGC
The DNA here is from genome assembly GCA_903872565.1 of uncultured Lentisphaerota bacterium. Classification (GTDB taxonomy): domain Bacteria; phylum Verrucomicrobiota; class Lentisphaeria; order Victivallales; family GWF2-50-93; genus CAIQLG01. The sequence goes on from CAIQLG010000533.1 coordinate 9,555, forward strand.
CGAATTCTGAGGCCTGCATTACGATGGTTCTGGCCTCGTCTTTCGATATCACCTGGCATTTGAGCCGGTGAATATTTCGGTCTATGGAAATCCAGTGATGAGGGATCCTGCCGACTGCCTCGAAAATCTCATCTTCTAGTTCGAGCCCCGAGGTGTGCTTCCTCTTGAGATATTCGATTCCTTTTAGTAATAAATTATCGCAGATTATGTGTAGTGAGTTATTATGTTGAGTTGTGCCGTTAAGTCATTAGTAATCAATGATATTTCAGCAATCAACTCAACATAATATTTACCTTTATAAGCCTTTTAGCCATCTCAACAAATCAGGATCTTCCTTCCATTTCTCAATGCTTTTTTCCGGTGGCCGTTTAAGTGTTTTTTCAAGTGCTTTCCGCATCATTTCGATATTCGCTTTTGCATATATGCCTGTTGATTTTATGTCTGCATGTCCAAGGATCGCTTGAATTACTACGGAATTGTTACCCGCCTCAAGAAGATGCATAGCCTTGCTGTGACGTAATGTGTGTGGCGAAACCTTGCCTATGAGTAGAGTTTTTGTACGTTTTACATCCTTGATATATTTAGATAGGATATATCCGATCCCGAACCGCGTCAGCCGTTCATTTCTGTGGTTTCTGAACAACGGCCAATCCTGCCTCTCCGGCAATTCGCACTTCTCCTCTTCAATATATTCACGCATTATTGATGCGGTAATCTCCATCAGAGGAACAACCCTTGTTTTTCGTCCTTTTCCCTTAAGTGAAACGTGCGCCGGAGGTAATAAGTGCAGATCACGAATGGAAACGTCTGCAATTTCCTGCACTCTTGCGGCAGAGTCATATAGCAAGGTCAGCAGTGCGGCATCCCGTCTGCCTCCAGCCTTGCTTTTATCCGGTGCGGAAAGCAGAGCCACGACAGCTTCTACTTGTAGATATTGCACTGAAGAGCTTTGCCATCTGCATCTTGGAATCGCAAGTATCCGCTGAATCTGCACTATGCGATCCGGGCACTCTATCTGTAGATAGCGGAAAAAGGAATGTATTGACGCAAGTCTCTGGTTTTTGCTCCTAATGGAGCAACCCCTTTCCTTTTCAATCCAGGCAAGGAAATCACATACTGTGTCAGAGGACAATAGTTCCAGTGTTACTTTTTCTGGAGGGGTTCCATTCTCTTCTTGAAGATAAAGTAGCAACAGTTTGAAAGTGTCCCTGTAGGACTTTACTGTGTTTGGACTGACTCCCCGTCGGTGAGCCAGATGCTCGTGGAAATATTTTGACAGATATTGTGCAAAATCAGTTGTACCCATTTTTCCCTCCCTTTGCAAGTTGCTCAAACATTGAGTCCAACTGATGGGTTATTTCAGGAAAGACACCGGGGGTCAATCTGAGATACCTCTGAGTCCCGGCTATGCCAACATGTCCCAGGTATGCCGAAAGCAATGGCAACTTGGAGTTCAAGTCAACCCCCTCCTTGATCCATGCCTCAAGACGGTGTACGGCAAATGTATGTCGAAGGTCATGTAGCCGCGGCCCCTTGCATCTGCCTCCATGCGGAATCCTTAACTTCCACAGAAGTTGCATGAACAACAGATATAAAGATAAGGGGTTATAATGTATGCCAAAACGGTTTGGGAAAAGCGGGTCGTCGGGTCTGTCGAGAGGTATTTCTGTCACATATTTCCTAAGTCTATCCCTAGTGGTGTCAGCCATCGGCACGAGCCTATCCTTCCTAAACTTGCCCTGCCTTATGACAAGAACGCCATTAAGCAGGTCAGTATCCGAAAGTTTAAGTGCGGCCGCCTCTCCGGCACGCAATCCGCAGGTGTAAATCACCCTGAACAATACGCCCATCACAACATGCAGGATGGGGGCGTTTCCTACGGGACGCCAGTTGTCTGCCACAAGCATTATTCTTCTAATTTCCTCATGTGAGAATATGTGTGGGCAGAAACTGTATCTGGGAATTCGGCACATCCCGCGTGGCAGGACATATGCGTCTATCCCATGATAAAAAAGATAAGTGGCGAACAGTCTGGCCATACTTACTCGAGCAAACTGAGATCGGGCGCTTTCTCCCTCCTGATATGCAATCCATTCTAAAACAAGTTCCCTAGGCAGTTTTCTGCCGTCCAGCATCCTGAGACATAGGAATTTGTCGAATCTCCGAAGATGGTGATATTCGCATATATATTTGTTGCCGCATTTCCGCTTCTCCATAATGAAGTCGAGGAATTTTTCTTTCAATGGGCTGTTGAAATCCTCCTGCCTTATTTCTGCACTCCAATACATTTTTCACTCCCCTTTCTCAAAGTTAAGCGCCACAAGGCGGAGCGAAGCAATGTCGGCTTTCGCATAAACCAATGTGACATCCGGAGTGACATGCCCCATTATTGCCGAAATGGTTTCAAGGGGCGTCCCAACCTCCAGAAGATGGGTCGCAATGCTGTGTCGAAGATTGCAAAGTCCTTTGGAAGACCGCTCGGGAAGTTTTATCCCTGCCATCTGCCGATATTTGGATATTATATGGTGACATCCATTGTTTTCTCCCATGGTGGTAAAAGGGGCTTTATGGGTTATAAATATCTCTCGGAGCTCGGTTTTCGGCCGAGCATTACGCAGGTAATCAATTATTGCCTCACCTATTTCACAGGATAAAGGCAGTTCGAGCCGTCTCCCTGTCTTTTGCTGGACAAAATTAATCTTGTTCTCCTCCCAGTTAAGATTTTCCAGTTTCAGTTTTCTTATGTCGCTAGGCCGCATGCCTAACCTTGCGGCGAGAAGGAGAATTGCATAATTGCGCTTACCTCTAGGAGAAGTCCTGTCGACTGCCTCAAGCAGTTTTTCTATGTTTTTCTGAGGCCAGACTTCTGGAATACGACTGCATGAATAACTCCGGACTGAGGGAACTGCTCCGATCGGTCCGGCATCAGCCAATCCCCGCATAACCAAGTATCGAAGCAGTCTGCGGAGACTCGTCGTGTGAAGGGCAGTCGAAGATGGAGTGAGATGCGCTTTCGCCTTGAAATAATCACCTACAATTTCCCCAGTAATCTGCTCAGTCGATTCCAATCCTCTAATCTGGATAAAAAAAAGGAATTCCTTGGCCATGCTTTCTATCGTTTTCATTGACCGTCTTACAATCCTCTTTTGCTCGATGCAGAACTGTACATAGCCAGAGAGAAGGACATCAAAAGGAGCCTTCAAGATAGACTTCTTCATCATCTCGGGATGCCGAGAGAAAGAACCATGCATATTAAACTCGCTCAGTACCAGCAGATGTCTTATGATATCCTTATGGCGCGATGATGCTCCCATTCTGTCGGCCGGATGAGGTATTCCTATTGAGTTGAGAAACTGTTCAGCCATCTCCGGTTGAAAAGATTGGACATTTCTTGCCTTGCAGAACATCAGAAAATTGTGCCATGTAGACCTGTACTTCCGGGAAGTGTCTCCACCATAATTCTGATCTTCCATATGAAGACAAGCCTTGGAAATGAGAGCTTCCAGTGTTTGAGGGATTTCTTTTTGCGACTCCTTGTTGCCGAGTAGACCTGGGCGTTGCCGCCCAGACCCCTCACAGACCCGGACGTGCGCAATTGACGCATCCGGTTCTTCGGGCGGTGATTTCGCCAAACGGTCTCCCGTTTGTCCGATCGAATCAAGGCTTCTGTACATCAA
>CAIQLG010000534.1 GCA_903872565.1 uncultured Lentisphaerota bacterium
AGTAGGAAGAACGAAGTAGGATGAAACCAGACATGCCCGGTCTCGGCGAGACCGGGCCTACTGGGAACCGAGCCTCTAGATTTGCCAGGCGTAAATCTTTCCGCACAGAAAATATTATGCTGGAGACTTGGCTTCAACATCTGGAGGGTCGGGTTCCACCCCGACCGCAAATGGACGGCGTGGCATGTCCCGCCGTAGTCCGCAACCGAACGAAGGCGGAAAGCCGTCCCTCCAAGCATTGCGGAAAGACTTCCGCCCAGATTACCTAGTATGGCATGTTGAGACTTGGCCTCGATTGAAGCCATCCTTAGGTAGAACAGCAATCATGGAAGGTCGAGTTCTACTCGACCAAAGGCAGGGAGTACCCCTGCCGTTTTGCAAATGGAGCGTCGAGTTCTGCTCGACTGCGGTCGAATAGAATTCGACCCTCCATCGGGAGGAAACCTTAACCTGAATATTTCATGAACCGCGAAACACATTAAAAAAATATCAGAAAAATTTATTTTATCACTTGACATATCCTATTGGTTAAGTCATATTAGAGGCGAATCAATTCAAATTGCAGTTTAGAACAGGATAACTTGACCGTATGGGAAATTGTATTAAAATCGTTTGCGTCCTTTGCGCCTCTAGCGTTAAAAAAAATATTAAGTTCCGGCGAAGTCGGCTAAAAACATGAAATTGACATCTAAAAGCGAATATGCCCTGCTTGCAATGGTTTTCCTGGCGAGGAACCATGGCAAAGGGATGATTTCCGTCCAGAAAATCGCGGAGGCACAGGGAATTCCTCCCAAGTTTCTGGAACAGATACTTCTGATCCTGAAGCGTGCCAGATTTCTCAAGAGCATGAAAGGCCACGATGGAGGCTATTCTCTCTCGATCCCGCCGGAAAAAGTCAACCTGGCGCAGATAATACGGCTCTTCGATGGAGCCCTTGCTCCTACGGAATCGGTCAGCAAGTATTTCTATGAGCCTACGCCCGTTGAAAAGGAGAAGGGAATTGTCAAGGTACTGAAAAATATCAGGAACTATGTTTCAGACAAACTTGAAAACACCACATTGAAGGATGTCCTCTGATTTTTGTTGGCGGTATATATGACTAATTCGATATGTGATATTGTATAACTATAAACTAAACGAAAGGAGAACTATGATTCACAGCATTTCGGTCATCATGGGAAAAGGGAAGACGGGAAAGAAGGAGCCTGTGGAGAGGATTGACTTCAAGATGGGCGATGTTGTAAGCATCGTGGGGCCGACAGGATCCGGCAAGACGACATTCATCAACGACATCGAGCTTTTCGCACATGAAAACACTCCGACGGGGCGGAAGGTTCTGATAGACGGCAAGCCTGCTCCGGATGAATACCGCGATGATCCATCCAAAAATCCCATAGCGCTCATAACTCAGCACACTACATTTCTTTCGGATCTTCCCGTGAAGGAATTTCTTGAAACTCATGCCAGAATCAGGCAGGCGGACAAATCAAGGGTCCAGCATTTTGTAAATGAGACACTGGGATTCGCCAATCAGCTTACAGGTGAGCCCATTCTGATACACAGCCGGATGACGGAGCTGTCCGGGGGACAGACCCGCGCCCTCCTGATTGCGGACGCGACCATCATCTGCGACACACCCATAGTTCTGCTCGATGAGGTCGAAAATGCCGGAATCCACCGCACGAAAGCGCTTGAACTCCTCCGGCAGCACAGGAAAATATTCATATTTGTGACACATGACCCGAGGATTGCGCTTCTCTCGGATTTCAGGATTGTGATGAAGGCCGGAATGGTCATGGATGTCCTACACACCGACAAGAAGGAAAAGGAGTACGCGCTCGAGGTAAGCAAACTCGACGATGCTCTTTGCATATTGAGAGATAAAATCAGACATGGTGAAAGACTCACCGGTCATTTACTGGAGGCATTCGCATGAAATTGGCAATCTGTGCAGGACCGGCGACAACCGGAAAAACATCTGTCTTGAAACACATGATAAAGCATCTCCTCGCGGCGGGAGAAAAAGTCGCGTATCTGAAAATTGACGTCCAGTTCGCCGATGATGATGAAATTCTCGCGAAGGAATTCGGAATCCCTACACGCAAGGTGTATTCCGGCGAACTTTGTCCGGATCATTGCAATGTACTGGTTCTCTCGGACGCGCTGAAGTGGGCTGAGGCTCAGGGATGCAACATTCTTTTCGTCGAGACGGCCGGGCTTTGCCTGCGCTGTTCGCCATATGTGGACGGCGGGCTTGGAATGGTTGTGCTCGAGGCGACAAGCGGAATGAACCTGCCGCTCAAGGTCGGTCCTATGCTTTCTCTCGCCGACATTGCAGTTATCACCAAGATCGACCGTGTCTCCCAGGCGGAACGCGAGGTCTTCCGTTCAAGGATCCAGGATGCCGCTCCGGGAGTTCATGTCAGAGAGGTGAACGCTCTTTATGGTATTGGAATAGAACCACTTGTAAAACGCATGCTGGCCACGGCAGACACGCCGGAAAGCATGCTTCTCAGAGGCAATCCTCCTGTCGGAACATGCACTATCTGCGTCGGCAAGAGAGATGTCGGCTGGCAGTCGCATTTCGGTGTGGTGAGAGCGCTAGAAAATCAGAATTTCTACAGGGGCGAATAGCCGATGTCCAGCAGAAGAATATATCTTGACAATGCCGCAACCACACGTCTCGATCCGAGAGTTCTCGACGCGATGAGCCCATATTTGGAGGAATCACATGGAAATCCTTCCAGTCTCCATGGCGACGGGCGCGAGACCAAGGCGGCCATAGAAAATGCACGTGCCAAAGTTGCACGTCTTCTAGTTGCGGATCCGTCGGAAATATTCTTCACGTCAAGCGGGACAGAATCCGACAATATGGCACTGATCGGTGCGGCAACGGCCTCGCGTTCGGGACATCGGCGGATTGTCGTGGGGGCCTTTGAACATCCGGCAATTCTCGAACAGTCCGATCACCTTGGAGAACTCGGTTTCGAGGTCGTCCATGTTCGTCCGAACGAGGAGGGAATTATCGAACCCGATGAACTCCGGGCCCAGGTCGCAGGCGCCTTCATTGTATCAATAATGACCGCCAACAATGTGGTTGGAACAGTACAACCGATAGGAGAACTGGGAATTATAGCAAAAGATGCAGGGGCACTGTTTCATACGGACGCAGTCCAGGCCGTCGGTAAAATCCCGATGAACATGTCTTCGATGCCGGTTGATCTTCTGTCAATGTCTGCCCATAAGATTTATGGGCCGAAAGGAATCGGAGCATTATTCATCAGAAAAGGAGTTACTGTGAAACCGCTCCTGCATGGCGGTGGGCAGGAGAAAGGCATAAGGCCATCAACGGAAAATGTCCCCGGAATAGTCGGACTTGGGAGGGCGTGCGAAATATGCCTTGATGAAATGTCCGACGAATCTGTAAGGCTCGTCAAACTCAGGGATTCTCTGATAGAAGAAATTTCGCGGAGAATCCCCAATTCTTATCTTATAGGTCACAGGTACAGGAGGCTCCCGGGACTTGTTTGCATAGGGTTCTCAGGCATGGAGGGGGAAGCAATTTCACTCCTGCTTGCTCTTGATGAGAAAGGCTTTTCAGTTTCATCCGGTAGCGCATGCTCCTCGAATCATGCCGGTCAAGCACCGCAGTCCCTTGTCTCAATGGGATTCGACCCTTTCAAGGCGCGAGGCTCCCTCAGAATCAGTCTGGGAAGATTCAATACGGAAGACGATGTGGAAGAATTCATCCGGGAACTTCCGATCGCGGTGGCGGGACTCAGAAAAATAACAAGCAGATGAATATGAATGTCGCTAAGTTAAACCAAAGTAACGCGGGGTACCACCCCGCGACTTTCCTCGGGGAGGTTCCCCGAGTTACTCAAATTCAGGCTTAACTTAGCAACATTGAGATAAATATAAACAAAATAATAGAAAGGACTTTCAAAATGAAAGCATTAGATCTTGAAAAAATCGAACTCCCTGGACTCAACTGTGGAAGCTGCGGATTTCGCACCTGTGATGAATTCGGGGAAAAACTGAAAACTAATCCCTCCATCCTGAAGAGATGCACTTTCCTCTCGGACAACGGCATAGGCAGCATGAAGGCGCCGAGCAAGCCAAAACACGAGAAAAAACATGAAGCGCCTGCCGCACATGCGGTGAAGGAAAAATCCTGTCCCTCCCAGGCGACCTGCGGGAACTGTTCCGGTGCAAAATCGGTTGGAACAGGACAGAACTTTGTCGCGAAGTCCAGCACGCCATGGCTTGACAGCCTCGGGCGCGAGTTCGACTTCTATCTGGAGCATTTCCCCGAGGATGTCGGCCCGAGAGAAATAATAATTCCTCATAATCCAATGATTACCAGGGAGATGGACATCAAAGTCGGCGATGTGCTGATTGGTCGCCCTCTCGGGATGTCGTGCGGATGCCCAATCACGCACTGCGGAGTTGTCGTCAGTGTAGATCATAGGACCGGGGTCATGACCTGGTGCGTCACCGGCCCCCTTGGTCCACGTGAAAAAGGATACAAGGATCTGGGTTATTACATAGCGGAAGGTTACGAGGGACTTATCACAGACGCAAGATGCGAGATAAAAATCGGAATGCGTTATTATTTCCAGCCAAGGATGTGCATGCTCCAGTGGAGACACAGCGGACTTGTGAACTATATCAACAGATCGCCAGAGGGCACCCAGGTCAGAGTCGAAGGCCTGTGGATTGGCTGAGATTTAAATATCAAATCTTCAATTCTACCATATATAGTTTTTCATTTAGATAAATTAACAATTTATTTAAATGAAAAACTATAGTTGATAATTCAACTTAAAACCAAGACAGAGGCGGAGAAAACAATTAAGTATTTATTGGATATTGGAAATTCCGTGTTGGACATTGGGTGTTCATGTCTGTCAATAAATCAAGGTTGATATTATACAACAAAAAAACATGTTTTTAACTTATTATCACTTGACAAGTAATATTTGAACTTAACCGGCTACGCCGGGACTAATGTAGCCGCCTCCACATGTCTCGCCGTAGCTCCTTTGCGTAGGCGGATGTTGGAGGCGACACGGCCAACATCCTACTATGCCAAGGCTTCGTAGGACAGGTGGCCGTGGCTACAAGTTTCAAGCCATACGGCATTCCTTCGAAAAATACAATTTCCTATACTATCCAGTTATATTACTGGGTGTTTTGGAATTGGAATAGAAATTACATGAAGAGGATTGAAGAGGAATAAAATGTCGTCAAGTAAAAATCACGGAATTGTTTTTGCCTGCAATTCAATGGAGGGTGAAAATGTCACAGACAGACAGACAGACAGACAGACAGTAGCACTTCATTCTGTTGATTCATATCCAAGGAATTTCCTCAAATCCATATTTTCCTGTCTGATTATATTCCTCCTCTTTGTGCCTCCGTGTCTTTGCGAGAGTAATGCCTCAGATCAGACAAAAGACGATAACAGCCCAACAAGTAGGTCGGGCATTCCTGCCCGATCATCTTCTTCTTCCAAATCAGATTCCGGCCTCTCAAAACTACTCGACTTACAGGAAAAACTCGAGTCACGCATTTTCTCCGAAAAAGATCTAAAGAATTGCAAAAAACTCCTCAAAAAGACAAAAGACGAAGGTCTCAGGAGAAATTTGTCAATTGTCCTTTCCCGCTACGAACGTGAA
>CAIQLG010000535.1 GCA_903872565.1 uncultured Lentisphaerota bacterium
AACATCCTTCCGGTCCCTGGAGAGCCGGTCACGCAACTCCGTCAACGGCTTCTGACAGTAGTCCGCCAGAAGATCGATACGTTTGCCGTACACCGTGTCACCGGCGGCCTTCCGTGCGGCATCCAGCAGTTCCAACGCCTTGCCAATCAGTGCCACGTCGCTGGACATCTTATTCCAATTTGCCTCGGAAAACTCGATGAACGCCTTCATCTCCTTCGCAGCCGGGCCGTAGAATTTCTCGTAGTACTCGTTCAGCAGTGCCTCAATGTCCAAATCAGCGTCCCAGTAACAGCGTGTCGTCACATACATGTTCAAATGGTTGAAGCCCGGCGCGTGCATATCGCTGGCATTTCCCCCTTCTATGCCGCCATAGGTCTGTTCGATAAATTCACCCTGCGACTTACCTTTCAGTGAACGCAGATCCTCTGCAATCGCGTGCGGGAAATAGACAGGCAGATGCGAACTGCTGCTAAGGTAATGGTTATAGGTCTGGAGATTCCCCGGCGTTAATTTTTCAAGGTAGCCCTTGCGGAACGCGAGCGCCTTGGCGCGCACGTCAGGATTATTAAACAAAAACCGTTCGTCCTTGATTGCAACCATCACATTGGGACTGAATTTTGCGATCTTTTCCGGGGGCAAGGTATACACGCCATACGCGCCGCAGATCACTTTCCGGTCCGGATGCGTCTTGTACAGCTCCTTTGCCACGCGGTCAATAAAATCCCAGACATAATCCGACAACTCGCCCCGGTCGCCTCGTTCCGGTGTCATCTTGCTTTTACACGCATCGCACTGGCACATGCTGCCGCTGTAGAACCCATCGTTCGGCCAGAGAGAGATGTATTTCAGGTCGGGATAAATATCGAACACCGCCCGCGCATATTTCACGGTAAATTCCAGCATGGCATCCGAAGACAGGCAGGGGTAGTAGTCGTGGTATCCTGCTGCGGCCGTACCCGTCGCCCGGGTACCGTCGGATCGCAGCGCAAAATATTCCGGATGAGCCTTTCTGACCTCATCCCGGCAGATCACATTGTTCATTCCATGCGGACCAGGAAGCTCCAGTGAGGCATCAACGCCGCTTCGTAACTTATACAGGATGCCGTCCCTCCTGCCTTCTCGCCAGCTCGGCGAATAGTCGCCCAGGTTCCGATACGGAAAATCGGGCTTGACAGTCTTGTCCATGGGAGGCAACGTGATCGTTTTCAGAGCGGGAACTATTTCGCCCAGGTCGCCGGGCATGTACCAGCGCACGCCCAGTCCGCGCAGGAACTCGTACACGGTGTTCAGCGTCCCTCGCTCGTCCATTTCCCAGATGCCCACGGTCGGACTGTAACCCCACCATCCCTGCGCGACATTCCCCCAATGCTCGCCGGTGCGCTCGTCCCAGGCCTTGAGCGCCTCCGGATCGGGATAGTAGCGAGCAGCATACTTGGACAGGGCAAAATCTTTGTCATGGCCAAGAAGCACAAGATAGTCTTTGCCCGAAACCATCCGGAAGGCACCGCCTTTGAGGCCTTCGTCCGAAATGTTGAGCTTGTCCGTATACGCACTCCGTCCCACATAGATGTGAGCGGGCACGTCCGTGCCGGGCGCAGTCACGATCTGAAATTTGGCGCCGCAGATCTTTTCCATGTAGGTGCGCAATTCCAGTGCGGCAAGTTTCGCCGCGCGCGATGGCTTCCCGGAGATCACGATGTCGGCACAAGGCTTCCCGTCCTCGACCAGACAGGTTTCGCCAAGATGGAGCCACGCACACCCTGACAGCACGAAGACTGATAGCAGGGTGACGATAAAACCAGGCAGAGCTGTCCTTCTCATGGCTGTCTCTCTTTCACTTCCCGGACCGGCCAGACGTAGCCCGCGCCTGTTGTCTCAATGTTGTTTTCGCGGCTTATGTTACCCTCAATGTTTGCGAGCCAGGCGCCGGCTGGCTGGCCGGTCGTGGTAGTGGTCATCCAATATACCCCGTAGATTTGCAGGCCTGTGAACGGATCCTTTTCCTTCCACTGGGCGGTGCCCTCCGTGTTCGAGAGCCTGGGCTTGGAATAATTAGTGTTCATTAGACTGTAAAATTCCATCATGTTCGGCAGGCGCCAGTCGCTGTGGCCGCCGTAGTTCAGGTTTTTGCAAAAGGCCACGGCCTGAGCCCAGGTCTGCGTGGCGCCCGGCAGGTTCGCGTTTCGCGCCCACATCAGGCCGGTCAGGTTGTCCACCACGCAGTTCGTGTCCGCCTGGACTGTGAAGCGCGGAACAGGGCCCATCTCAACCTTCTGGCTTGTTCCGTCTCCGCGTGCTTCCCCCACCCACCAGCCCATTGCCATCGTCATAGCCGCGACCATTATTGCCAGTTTCATCGTCTTCATGCTCATCTCCTCATGTTGATTGATGTTGTAACTA
>CAIQLG010000536.1 GCA_903872565.1 uncultured Lentisphaerota bacterium
CATCCATCGTTGAAATCGCGAAAAAATTAACTCAAGATTTTGACAACGACTTTGCCCTTGGAAGTACTGTTGCTAATAATCACAAAGACCGATTTGGCGACGGCATAACTGCCTTTGATGAATATAGGGGATTTATGGTATTGAGCCGACAAAGAGTAGGATCACATGTTAGAACAAATCCTCTCGTTAAAGATTTGTTTATTTACAACAAACCGTATTTTTACCCAAAATATGGTGCTAAGGACAAAATCCCGGTGCTCCCTTCTGTCTACGAAGATCTTGGCTATAATCTATATTTTGTTGATAACGGTAAATTTGGAGCAGACAGGAAAATAGCATTCAATGGGAGGTCTTCCGATGGGATGAGTTCACCACAGAAATGTATAAGGATAATTGGTGAATATGAAACTCACACGAGTGGTACGAATTCACAAGAAATATGGGCATTAAATGAACCTGGTGAAAATGCTACGCCTATGAATAGTGGCGAAATAACTGTTTACTTCTTTAAATTATTCGATTATAAAGATTCGTTCGCCACCAAAATATTTAAAACAAATGTTGTTGACCATGAAGTCGGGCACAGTTGTTATTTGAAGCATCATAATAATGCGGATAAGCAAAGAATAAGTTGTCTGATGAATTATGACAAAGGCCCACTATTTTACCAAACCGAGATTCAAACATTTGATGATGAATTTTGTAAAGAATTGACAAGAATTATTGTAAAGTAAAAGGAATAAATCATGAAATTAATTTATTTATTATTGCTATTTCCAATGTTCCAGGGGATTGTGTTTTCACAAGAAAAACCCAGAGTCAGTACACGCGATAAAAACACATTTATATATGTTAGACATGATATTGGTGTCAGCCGGATTGATGATTCCTCAGAAACAATTGAATATTTCAAAGAAGGCGGAAGCCTTAAAGGTAGATTCAGTATCTACAATGTAACAGGACCAGATAATAAATGTGAAGGAATGCAGTTGAGCGACGAAGAAATAAAAGACAATGTTATTTTTAAAATGTTGAAAAACGGTGTTGAGATTAAAATATCACCAGAAATCAAAATATCACCAGAAATCATTAGCTATCATGATGACAATACCGATAAGGATTATTTTTACGAGTACGAAATCCATGTTTCTGATTTATCCCCTGGAGAATATGATTTCTATATCTCCTATATGACAGACAAAAAAATAATTTATGGACTTCGTTATGGTAAGACAAAATTGTCAGAACAAGACTATTATAAATTTAGAAAAATTAAAATCAAGGAAGCAATTACCCCTGAGGAGAAGGATGAAGCTTTATTGAGCCGTATCCCAGATCTCCCTCTAATCATCAGCGACTATGAACCGTCTTACATAACCAAGATTGGAAATGAGTTTATTGATTCCATCCAGGGTTCCCTTGATGGAAAACTGAAAACAGATAAATATAGAATAGATGCAGCCAGGAGAATATATAGAACTAATATGCTTCTTGATAAATCAGAAGATGCATTGGCCTGGTTATTGTGTATTTTAAGACATGCGAATGATCTTGATAATTTCAATAATATGGCTTCTTTTTCCCTTTCAAACCTTATCTTAAGGAATTATAACAATAAACTTGATGAACTTGAGAATAAACATGAAAGTATTCTTCAAAAGGCAGAAGAGATTGATAATAAATATTTCCCTGGCCTGAAGCCATTTAAAGATTGGAAACAAATTGGCGATGAGTTAAATAAACAGTGTAAAATAATAAAAGAAAACCAGGAGGAAAACTTAAAAAGGGAAGAAGAATATAAGGAATGGGTAAAAATGATCGCAGAGAAAAACGAGGATACATATAGGGATTTAATCATATACCTGGATGATAAAGTTATTGAACGTCAAAATATAGCCTATAATAAACTAAGAGAGATTGGATTGAAAAGCGAGAACAAGAAAATTAAAACTGAGATTGCCGATTTGCTCTTCTCACGTATAAAAACACAAGACAGATTTAGTTTTAATGATATCAATCGCATTTATCTCTTCGATTTATCAAGTTACTTGAGCGATGACAGGAAAAATCAAGTAGTGAAGAACCTTGCTGAGGGAAATATACTTCAAAGGCCATACACCTTGGCTGGCGAGTTGAATCTTGTTGAAGCAAAGCCGATTCTTCTGAAAGATTTAAATTCCGCGATGAAACCCGATTATGATAACCCAATATTCAAGGAATACCTTGTCTCCACTATAAGACGGGTTCTTGCGAGGATGGGCGACAAAGAGAAGATTGACGAATATCTTAAATCCTCAAAAAAACGAACCGAAGACAATCCAGAGTTGCTAAAGGAATTGACTTATATACGACAGCCAGAAACAGTGAACTTGCTGATAAATTACCTATCCAGCAATATAGATAAATATGATGCTATGAAGTGTTTGTCAGATTGTATTATTGATTTTCCGGTCAAATATGATGAAAGAATATTTTCTGAAAAAACTCATGAAGAAGAAAATAAGGTGATTGAGGATTGTCGCAAATGGATAAAAGAGAACTACAATCCTAGAAAGATCAAATCTCATTCAGTGCTTATTGATGGCAAAATTTATGACAATATTGGAAAAGATTCAGAAGGCAAAACTCCTGAACCGAATCCAAGTGAAAAGAAAAAATAATATATTCTCCCCTTAATGTGTCATGCGGACAATTTTCGAGGGGATCGGGGTCACACCTATTTTTTTATATTATAGATTTGCAATAATTCATTCTTGATGATAAACTACTCTTATATTTTAATAAAATATCTATCGAAAGCTCGGAGAACAACTCGGTCACATCACCGTCGGAGCATTATC
>CAIQLG010000537.1 GCA_903872565.1 uncultured Lentisphaerota bacterium
ATCACGTTCGACGTCACGGACGATGAGATCATCCATGTCGAGCGCGCCAACGGCGACAAAGAGGACATCAAAATGATGAAAGATGAATTCCTCAGAGGCGGCGTATTCCGCGATTTCGCCGATTGCATCATCAGCGGGAAACAACCGCTCGTGACTCCGCAGATGGGGCGTGACAGCCTGCTCGTCCCGATGGCCGCCGAGTTGTCGATCAAGGAGAATAGGATAGTTAATATTTCCGAGCTGAAGTGAAAATGGACTCGAATGTCATAGTTCAATTTGCCTACACGCCGCTGTTCGGCGGAGGGAAGAACATCCACAACTGGCTGGACAAGTTCCAGGATGGGCTCATCGCATGGGATCAAAGGGTTTTCGACACCTTCCGCTCATTCATGCCCCCTCTGACACAGGACGGCAGGCGCGAATGGCGGGGGTTCGTCGGCACCTTCCCCGGCGAGCGTAGTCCCGGCAGATACTGCCAGGAGACCTACAAAACCACCGGCATGGTACTCGAATTCCCGTGGTACAACCGGAGCGTGGGGAGGATGAGGGAGATCGGCGTGGAATCGTTCAAAACCTTCGTCCATACAGGGCTGGAGCTGTTTGGCAACGACATATGAAGGAGATGTCAGATGAGACATGTGATGGCAATGTGCGTGCTCGGGACTGTACTGCTCGTGCTATATCGAGAAGGTCGGTGGCGTGAAGCCGCAAGTCATCGAAGGCTTGCCTGGTAAATAAAATTAGAATCCGCACGACAGAGTTTCCTCAATGAAGGCGGCAGCGTTCTCAACCGGCACATCTTTCATTATCGGTTTACTGCTGGAAAAACAATAACCGCCACCAGCCCCCATCTCTCTGCGCAAACGGCGCACCTCGGAACGTATTTCGTCGGGTGTTCCCATCGGAAGCAATCTCTGCGTGCCCAAACCGCCCCAAAAGCGCAAGTCCTTCCCATATAGCTTCTTGAGCTCGTATATTGGCATGGCTTCCGGCTGGAGACTTTGCAGAACGTCCAATCCACAGGCAATCAAGTCGGGGACAATGTCGAAAACATTCCCGCAGCTATGCTGAAACACCAGCCTGCCTGACCGGTGGACACGCTCGTATAACTTCGACAGCCTGGGCGCGATAAACCGCCGCCATAATTCGGGTCCGACGATGACCCCGCGTTGATCCCCGTAGTCATCGACAAAGATGATGCCGTCGCACGGCAGTTCCAGCAATGCGTCCACAATTTGCAGATGCCGTTCCAACAGCATGTCGAAAAGCTGGTGGCAGAAATAAGGCTCCTCCAACAAGTCGACAAATAAATTTTCGTAGCCACGCATCATCCAGCCGCACTCAAACAATCCGAACCCGTATTGGAGGATGACGAGCCGATTCTCTTTCTCAGCCTCAATTTTTCGCCTTGCATCCTCGTATCCCAAGGAAGGCAGTTGCTCATGCTGAGTTGTCGAAGGTGTTTTTGAATTTCGTAAAAAAGGGATATAATCAGGAATGGAGAATCCCCGCACGGACGGCAGTTCTAGAGCCGGTTTTACAATATGAGCCGGTTCGCCGCTCTGCCAGATGGAGCCGTGTATATCCCGGTAGAGCCCATCGCCCAAAATCTCCTTGGGCTCCCATTTGACGATGATGCGTAGAATATGATCTTCGATATGCTCGCGCCAGGCTGTGCCCCCATAGTATGAATTCAGTTTTTCCATCGTTTGGTGGTCAAACCATATTGTATACGGTGTTGGGCGCACTTCTTCAAAGTTGAATGCCTTCAGCAATCGCTTCCTTGGTGTCATTTACTTCTCCTTATCTGTTCGTTCAATGCGGATTACTTACTTAATTCCCCGATTGTTCTCAGGAGATGAGTCCTGAGGATGAAGGAGTCGGAACCAATAGTCATGATCGTTCCACCCAGGGACGCATATTTTTTAAAATCCTCCACATTGGTCGTAGGAATTCCCCATGGCATCTTATGCCTGTTGGCTGTATCGATTATATGCGTTACGGCTGTCTGCACGTCAGGATGTGATGGATTTCCAAGATGTCCAAGACTCTGGGCTAGATCCGTAGGCCCGATCCAGATGCCATCGATTCCAGGGATGCCGCATATTTTGTCAACCTCCTCTACCGCTGAAGCGAGTTCTATCTGGCAGATGAGCATCACATCACGGTTTGCCATCTCATTGTAGTTCTTCTGTTCGGTCATGAAATTGCTGACCCGGTTTGGTCCGTATCCGCGCATTCCCAGAGGATGGTATTTTGAATTCCTGACGGCAGCCAGTGCATCGGCGTAATCAGTGAGAGCGGGAATGATTATGCCGCTGGCTCCCGAATCCAGCACCCACTTGATATGCTCCTGGCGGTTTGCCCTGACCCTGACGATACAGGAAGTGTTGAATCCTCCCAGAGCATAAATATGTCCCTGTACCTCCGCCTCGGTAAGAGGATTGTGCTCAGTGTCTATCATGACCCAGTCGAAGCCTGCTATTCCTGCGATCTGCGACAATGCAGGATCCGACAGGTTAATCCAAAATCCGACCGCATGTCTGCCAGACCTTACTTTTTCAATCAATCTTGTGGAAAATATCATTTCTGTTGGTACTCCCTGAATTATTGGTTCATATTTCGTTATTTCAAGTGCAAGTGGATTCCCGGCAATTCCCTGCACTTATGTCTTCTTCCTTCATCATCATCTTCGTTGTCCTCATTGTTGAGATGTCCTGCCTGTCTGGAGAAATCCTGCGATATATGCGGCCTGCAGCGCCTCAATTTCGGGATGATAATGCACGTGATCCCGGTATATCTCCCTGCCCTTCCCCAGCTTGCTGGTAAATGCGTGGAGGTCTATCATTTCAATTCCGGCTCCATTCATAATCTCATCCGCAGCTGCATTATATTTTTCCAGGTCGCGGGAAAAACGCATGAACTCCTTTTGAGTGCTGTTGTGCTGCTCATCCTCAACCGGTGTCGTCCGAACCCAAACCACATGGATGCATTTTCCGGAAAGTAGTCCGATGATGCTTTTAAGATTGCAGCGGTAGTCTTCAAGGGGAATCTGTATCACCCCGTTTATTGTTTTAATGTCATGAAGGCCGCAGTTGAGGAGAATGATTTCAGGACGCCAGTCAGATTTTGTAAGCATGGTATCAAGGTAATTAGACACCATTGATGAGTCGCCGATATTGGATCCCAGGGGGATGTCCAGATTTTTCATGGCCTCCTCCATTCCTGTCTTACGGCAGTAAAACTGGAAAATCCCTTCTGTGAACTTTTGAAGGTATGGACTATAGCCTACGGATATGCTGTCGCCGACCACAAAGAGTTTTGGTAAAGACATGCTTGCCTCCATTTCATCATTTTTCAGTTTTCCGCAGACTTAGCTCCGGGATACACATTGAACACGGCATCAATAATGCTTATCCTTAAGGTTCCTGCATGCCGAATCTTCATTGATATTCACCATCACTAAACGGTGTAGCAGTCTAATCTTTCCAAATAAATTTGCAAGTTTCCACACCCCAAAAAACAAATATTTTGTAACGCGCCGGAATAACCAATTGTCGTTTCCTCGCATAGCATTCAGATTTTACGCATAGATATAATGCAAAGCATGTGGTTCTGCATTTCTACCTTTCAAACAGCGTTTGCGGCAAAAAGCCGCACGCAGGTTTCATTCGTGAAAATTCGTGCAATTCGTGTCTGTAGATCTTGCATTAGAGAAATATATTCGGCAGAGACAACTCGCGATGCATTGTCAGCCACCCTTGGTGGCCAAGGTCTATTTAAATCCAGCTTTGAGCTTCAAAAGCCTTCGGCTGTGCCGTAGATATCTGATGCTTCACCGAAGGATGACATTTTGAATGGCATCCGACAGAATGCGCCGATTGTCCAACTTTTTGCGCAATCTATCCATTGACAAATTCCATTCTTCCTGCTATAATTGCTCCGTATGAAAAAGGAAGAACTTTTAAAACACAAGTTTCAGTTCATCTCTTTCTGCCCCGTCTATGTCGGAAAGGATATCCGCAGGGGGAGCAAGGGGAGGTTCGGCGTCAACGACGATTACCACCTCATGCATGTGACGCAGGGGACAGCCTCTGCATTTTGCAGCGGGCAACAGTTCAATCTGACGCGCGGGACTGTCCTTGCCGTTCCTCCCTTCGTTGAGTTCCGCCTGGAAGTCATCGACTGCCCTTTCGAGATGCTCAACATCCACTGCCATGTATGGCTTTCCAACGAGGATCCGCTGGACATGCACGCCATGCTTCCCCTGGTGTTTCGTCCGGAGCATTTCGAGGACATCGAGGTCACGCTGCGCAAGATGGCAGTCATAGTCCTCACGCAAAAAGGAATGCCTGAAAGCCTGCGGCTTGCCTCGCTGGCCCACGATGTGGTACTTCAGCACCTTGGGGAGATCGAACTTATTCCACGGCTGTCCAAGGCGATAGATGAAAGGATCAAAAGGTGCCACGACCATCTCCTTTCCTCCACCTGTCATCGCTACAACGCCAAGGAGGCCGCCATCATATGCAGCCTCAGCGTCAGCCAGATGAACCGCTTGTTCAGGCGCTGCTTCAAACTCTCGCCCCAGCAATTCTGGGAGAAACACCGGTTCACCTGCATCTGCCTCGAGTTGAAAAACGCCAGCAAGACCATTTCCCAGGTTGCATCCGACTATGGTTTTGCGGACATCGCATACTTCTCCCGCTGGTTTAAAAAAATGGGGAAGTGCTCTCCCTCGTCTTATCGGAGGAAGGAGGGGGATTTGACCTCCCTGCTGTAACTGTATGACTTTGCGAAAATCGCAGTGCGGAATGCTTGAAATGTCATTTTGTGGTTTATTTAA
The DNA here is from genome assembly GCA_903872565.1 of uncultured Lentisphaerota bacterium. Lineage (GTDB taxonomy): Bacteria > Verrucomicrobiota > Lentisphaeria > Victivallales > GWF2-50-93 > CAIQLG01. The sequence goes on from CAIQLG010000537.1 coordinate 4,844, forward strand.
AAAGTGAAAATGAAAGAAAAGGTGACGGTCAAAAAAACCGTCATGGAATAAGGAGACAAGTGTGAAACTGACAGCAAAATTCGAGGAACAACTGATCGAGTCGGCCAACCTGGCCGGGTGCTGGCACACCAACAATCAAAATAATGCTAAACATCCCTGGGGCGGCGTGCGGAATTCCGCTGACAATGGGCGGTTCCTCTACGAATACTTCCCGTCGACCGGCGAGTGCGGCGGGAGTAGCGTCTGGACGACGGCGACAGCTATCATGGGGCTTCTGACGATGTCCCGCAAACTCTTGGATCTGCGTGGCGGGGGTGAGGAATTCCGCGAGCCGGCCATACAGGCAGGAGAATATTTGAAGACGTTGCAGATTCTTGACAAGAGCATGGAGTCCAATTATGGCGGATTCCGTGAGGTGACCCCGCAGACGCCTTGCAGCTTTCCATGTGATGGCGCCTGGGGTGCCATGGGACTCATCGCACTATACCGGGAAACAGGAGAGGAATATTGTTTGCGGCGCGCCCAGATCTTTGCCGAGTGGTATCACCGGTACGGGAGCGATGAAAAAGGGTGGCCCTATTGGAATTTCGATTTTAATACCGGCAAAGGTGAAAGAGGCAAGACCGGGCATATTCCACTGATTCCGTATCAGGATTGGCAGGCGGGCGGTGCCCTGATTTACTATCAGCTTTATAAATTGACCGGAGAAAAAAAATGGTTGGAGTTCTTCATGCGGATCGTTGAGCTATTGATGGACATGCATGCACATCCAGAGGACAAATGGATATTCAAGCAGATCGGAAGTGACAACTTTTCCATCGCAGCTCTATTGGCCGCCTACCGGGAAACCAAGGACAAGAAAATCCTTGCCACATATCAACGGTATGTGCGCGGACAATGGACGCTGATGGATGAAGATGGCAGTTATCCCTCCGGATTTTTCTTCGACAATTTCAATAATATCGAATATCTACAGCTTTGCCGTGAGGAAGCCATCCAGGAAGATTTGCCAGCACTTGAAGCACGCATCCTGAAGACACTGAAGTTCGGGCTGACGCTGCAGGAACTGTGTCCGAGGGAAATACGCGCCTACGGCGGTTTTTACGGACAGTGCCAATACGGTGCAGTTCGGAACCACATACATGCGCGGGACACGGCACACAGCATCCTGTTGCACATGCGCGTAGTGGGCGAGACGGGAACTCCGTTCCTGGGCTGCAGCCGGGAAACGCCCTACTTTTCAGCCTGGAACTGGGACAAGATCACAATCCCGCAATGCACGGCGGCCTACCCGCCGGCTAAAAAGGCTTGACGCATATAGTAACTAACTGCGCTGTGGGCGTTTATTGTGAAGGTTGAAAAAGTCGCGGATAAAAATCGCGTAAAGATAAATTTAAAAGGAGAAGAACCGATGTTGCGAATGGATGGCTGGTGTCATGAGAGCACGGTGCTGGCAGAAAACAAAGGGGCGATAGACCGATCCAATGAGTTCATTGAAGTGACTCTGACGGTCTCCGATGAACAGGTGACCGATCCGGCACGTGAGGTACGGGTGGCCTGCAAGCCGCAATGGGATGTCTGGTCACACCTCATTCCATGCCAGGTCGGTGGAGTCGAGAAAACAGGCGGAAAGGTACGGTTCCGTGTCGCCTTTTTTGGAGATATCCCGGCGCATTCCACTGCACGTTTCGGAATTCTCTATGGCAACCCGAAAGCGGATCCGCAACAGGAACGGCTGGCTCTTTACGTAAGGGATAAAGGTGACATGGTGCAGGTGGACAACCAGGCCTATCTCATTGGCATTGACAAGAGAACAGGAATGATGCGTGATATCCAGGCCAAATGCTTCCGGGTCGGGGGCGTCGAGTTTTTCAATTTGACGCCAACGCCGGTTCCACAGCCCGGTGTGTCCGTCCAGTTCGTGTCGGGAAAGAAGAACGCTGTTTCTGGAAAATGGAGCCGCGCCTCGGATGTCGCCCCCGTGACAACGCGGGAGGAACAGGGCTCCATCTATTATCGCCATCAAAGCACGCGCACACTTCCCATCCCTGCCGGAGTAGACGTTGAAGAAGGGCCGGAGCTTATGACCGAGATGTTGTTTCTGGCAAGCCAACCTTTCGTGCATATACAGGAAACCGTCAGGTTCAAGGTGGACACACCGGTTTTTTCCCTTCGCCTGGCCAATTTCCGTTTTCAGTCCGGTGTTTACACACACTTCAGCTTCCGCCCTGTGACTCCGGACTTCAAGCACACAGAGGTGGAAGAAATCGGGCACATTCTTATTGCGCCACAATACACACGGGGATTGCCTGACGGCTCGGTCATGAGTGGTTTTCTCCCACTGGAAATGCCCTGGACGGCACTTTTGAACATCTCCCGGAGCAGCTGGCACACCCAGACCCGCTATCTGCTCGACTGGACAGCCTCGAATCGCGTCGGGTATCGGGCGGCCACCTATCTGTTCATGGAAGGGGATGAATACGAATCTGCACTCATGCCCATCTACGCCCGTAAAACGGATCATTCCGGCAACACGACAATAATTCCAGCAGGAACAGAATGGTCTTACCGCATAGCCCACCATTTCTCCCCGTTTGAAGAGGTGACCTGGGGCGAGAAGGCGGATGCCGTCGGACGGCGCATGAATAGCCTCCTGCCCGTTCAAGTCCATCCACGGCCAATTCTTGACAATGGCGAATGGGGTGAGCACCCGGTGTTCACTTGCGCGGGAAAAAGAACGGACGATTATCAAACAAGCGGAGTACGCTAATATGAGCAAACTTACTGTCATCAAAGGAGACGCGGGGCCACAGCACCGCATTATCGAAAACGAATTCTACAAGATCGAAACACTCCCGAAAAGCGGACAGATCTGGCATGTCTGGAACAAGCTGGGGAGCAACACTGACTGGTATCATAAGGAATGGGCGAGTAATTATGAAAAACGAGGAGACCCCTGCCACTGGGCGCCGAACTGCTGGGTTGGGTATCCCGGACGCGTGGGCAACGGGTTCGAGTTTGTCGGCGGCGGCGAACTTGATGTCATTGACTGGCACTACGCTTTTGGCTGGGACAATCCGGAAACAACTTTCGAGGAGAAGGACAATTCGTTCACCTTGACCCGGAGGGGTGTTATCCCCCCTCACCCTGAACACACGAATCAGGCTATTTATCGTGAAAGGAAACCGCTCATCTGGGGTGAGGTGACCTATGAATTCTTTGGAGACAAGCCATACTTCCGGCAGTCATCCCGGCTCCGCACACTGGCGCCGGTACCTGTGTTTTTCATACGCAACTGCCAGTTTGTCTTCCTCGTGCGCTCTTTCACCCATCTCCTGATCGCACCCGATGATCCGTCCATCCGCGCGAATGACGAGCCGGACATTGCCATTTTGTCCATTATGGCCAATCATGACATGAAGCCGTTCGACCAGCAGCACTCGCTCAGCAACGTGCTGCCCTCGAAGCTTGGATACACCGGTTTTCTGAATCATGACACGCGGGACGGCTTTGCCCTTTTCCAGCTCAAGGAGGAAAACACAAACCTCCGCACGGGGAAGCCGATGTATGCCAACCATTGCACATTGTACTCGGATCTTAAAGACTGGGCGGCCTATTTCTGCCGCGCCTTCTCCTACACGAATCAGCGGTACAATCCGGAAAACATGGCGTGCCTGCCAGAAGGTGAAGAGTATTGCGAGGAGAATGTCGCCTACCTGTTCCGGCACGAAACATTCGAGTCTAGCCGGAAGCTATTAGGCGAAAAGGAGAAAGAAGTCAAGGCTTTTTTCAATGGCAGGCCAACGTTCATGCGCAGGAGAGGAAGGTGAAAGGCGGTCATTCTACATTGGAAGCGATTTGAAATGAAAAACTGATACAACAATGAAGGCCTCAAAAGCCTTCGTAAAACAATAAGGAGACATGAATGAAATTGACACCGAAATTCGAGCAACAACTGATCGAGTCGGCCAATCTGGCCGGACGCTGGCACACCAACAATCAAAATAATGCTAAACATCCCTGGGGCGGCGTGCGGAATTCCGCTGACAATGGGCGGTTCCTCTACGAATACTTCCCGTCAACTGGCGTGTGCGGCGGGGGGGGCGTCTGGACGACCGCGACAGCTATCATGGGGCTTCTGACGATCTCCCGCAAACTCTTGGATATGCAGGGCGGGGGTGAGGAATTCCGCGAGCCAGCCATCCAGGCCGGAGAATATTTGAAGACGCTTCAGATTCTTGACAAAAGCGTGGAGCCCAATTATGGCGGATTCCGAGAGGTGACCCCGCAAACTCCTTCCAGCTATCCGCGTGATGCCGCCACAGGCGCCATGGCACTCATAGCCCTATACAGGGAAACCGGAGAGGAGGATTATTTGCGGCGCGCCCAGATCTTTGCCGAGTGGTATCACAGGTACGGGAGCGATGAAAATGGGTGGCCATATTATGCCTTCGATTTTAAAACCGGCAAAGGTGAAAGAGGCAAGACCGGACACGTCCCGCTGATTCCATACCAGGATTGGCAGGGGGGCGGCACCTTGGTTTACTATTGGCTCTACAAATTGACCGGTGACAAGAAATGGTTCGGGCTCTTCATGAGCATCGTCAAGTTGTTGATGGAAATGCATGCGCAGTCCCCGGCTAATGACTTTTGGTTATACAAGCAACTCGACGGCGACGACTTTTCCCTCTGCGCCCTGCTGGCCGCCTACCGTGAGACCAAGGACAAGAAAATCCTGGCCACATATCAGCGGTACGTGCGTGGTCAATGGACGCTGATGGATGAAGATGGCAGTTATCCCAGTGGCTTCTTTTTCGACAATTTCAATAATGTCGAATATCTCCAGCTTTGCCGCGAGGAAGCCATCCAGGAAGATTTACCGGCGCTGGAGGCCCGCATCCTGAAGGCGCTTAAATTCGGACTCACCCTACAGGAACTCTGCCCGCGGGACATACTGGCCTATGGAGGTTTTTACGGACAGTGTCAATACGGCGCTGCCCGCCATCAGATACATGCGCGGGACACGGCCTACAGCATCCTGCTGCACATGCGCGTGGTGGGCGAAACAGGAACTCCTTTCCTAGCAGGCAGTCGTGAAACGCCCTACTATTCAGCCTGGCACTGGGATAAGATCACCATCCCACAATGCACTGCCGCCTACCCGCCAGCGAAAAGGGGTTGATGCCTATGACTTAAGCATTAGAAATCGCGTAATCCCTCAGTCTTGCTTGGGGTTGCCCCCCGAAACCTGAGGGATTACTATTTTGCACAATTAGTATGAGGCAATTTCAAAATTGCCTCTTTGAATGAACATCAATAAAATCCTAGGGAGTGAATTATGTCGCGCCAAGATAAATCTGTGGAAGGAGGAAGGTGACAAAACGCCTGAAACCTACCGAAAGTGACCTTGTGAGAGAGGAGAAGTCCGAAACTCACCCGGAGAAGCGAGATCGAGCGCCCGGA
>CAIQLG010000538.1 GCA_903872565.1 uncultured Lentisphaerota bacterium
CGGCTACGCCTGGAACGACGAGGATTCCGACGGCGGCGAATACGGCAGCTATTACGCTATTCTCATCAGCAGGAGGGACGGGAAAACCGGTGCGTGGAAACCCACGAAGGATTTCCTGAACCTGTGCGAAAAGGGCTCGTACGCCACCGCGCTGGAGATGGCGGGCGACCTCGGGGAGATAGTAGCGTCCTCCGGAGGGAAAACTCGGAAGAAGATACCGCTGGCCGCGATAATGGCCGAGGAGAAGGACACCGTCAGGAAGTCGCTCCGGTGGCTCGACTGGAACTCTGCCGCCGAGAACATGGACGCCATGATGGAGTTCTACGGTGACTACAGGGTCGTGGCGGACTCGGCGGGGATCGAATGCCCTGCAGACGTGAACCGCGCCGCACTGGTGTCGCAGATCACTGCATTACTGGTGACCTGTGCATGGACTGGGACGCTGTAGTCGAATAAACACAAGGAGAATATATGGTAGAGCTTTTGAAATCTAGCAGGAGAATGCTGAAGTCCGCCATGGACTTGGTGAAGACCGGCGAGCAGCGCCTGCAGTCAAAGCTCGATCCCGGAGCTGTGACATTGGTGGGCTGGAGACCTTCCATGCAGCCCGACCGGTACAGCTGTGGCGCGCAGTCCTGCTTCATGATACTGCGGTATTTTGGGAAGGCCCGATCTGTCGAAAATCACGTATGTAATATTTACTAAAGAACACGCAAGGTGCCGTCGTTCCCATCATCAATCATCATGTCATGGGATTGGCCACCAAGCAAACTACATCACTCTACCTCTTAGAAAAAACTTGTCAAGCAGGTTTTCATGTTTTTCTTTGCAGGGAAAGACCCGCATTTTTCGGGAAGAGCTTCCGCCGCGCCGATCTGCGGGTGGACATATTCGGCATGAATATAGAAGCTGCCGCATTGAAGCTGAAGGGACAGCTGGCCATCTGGACACACGAATAGCGGCCACATGGATGCCATACCTTCCAGTTGATATCATTTAGCTGTAGTTGCACTGTCTAGCATGGTGAATCTGCCACTGCCACCCCTCACTTCGCCTATTTTCCTCAGTGGCTACCGTCTGTCCGCACCTTATTTCCCCATTCCTCGCCGCATCATCTTCATTTCTTCGCCCAAATTCGGAATCTGGCATGTTTTATGCTACAAAACAACATATGAAACTACGCGGGGGAAATCGAAATGAAAATAAGTATGGTCAGGCCAGATACTCTTCGGTATCATGGCCTTTTCCGTGTCGGGGATCTGACTTCCGATAATAAGCAATTTAAGAAAGAGGGGAATCCTGGTACTATGACTGTACAGGATAAATAACCCATAAAGGAGAAAAAATGAAGACGCTCGTCTTTCTGATGGCCGTCATAACAATGACGGGATCGGTGTTCGCGCAGGATCTCAGCCCCCTGACAAGGAGACACCCATGAAGATGAAAAGATGGGAAAAACCCGAAAGGGTCAATTCCTACCTGTGGCATACTCTGATGGGGCTCCTGTGCCTCATATCCATCCTGATCTGCGGGACACTGCTCCCGTGGAGGATGGGAGTGGTGTAGAAATGGAAAGAGGGAGGCGGCCTGTGCAAGGTCGGCCATACCCTTTTTCTTTAACCCTTACGCATGAAACTCGCATGGCTCCCGCCCGTATGTGAAAAGCTCTCCATGATTCTTCCTGTCACACAAGCACCGCATATCCCTGCAATATCTCCTGTCCGCGCAAAAGGCGATCTGGAGCCGCCAACCATTGCACTGCAGGACATATCACGCGGCTGTCCCGTTCCATGGCGAATATTCCATTCCAGAACACATTGGAATTTCGGGTGTATCCGAGTTTCAGGAGGACCTTCCATGATTTGAAAAGGGTGGGGGACGTGTGCGCCATTCGTGTGTTCCACACCGGGTGTGGCGACCAGCGTGCACGAACATCAAGGTTGCAATCATTGAAATGTCATCACGCCTGATGAGGATCAAAAGCAGTTGGAGCTGGGAAGGAGGGCGGGACAAGCACTCCTGTAGAAAATATATGTCCCAGACTCACGTGCCATGCCATGCCTTGCCAGGCCTGCATATGCATAATGAAATCAATCAGTTTTATCATGATTGATTGCATCTTGATTATTGATGGTGTACAGTACTCATCATGAACACAAAGCAGACAACTAGAAGTGCAGACAGCAGCCGCCTAGAAGAGATCCGTAAACTTATCGGCGAGGTCAGGTCGGTCGAAGATGGCAGGAGGGCCCTGGCGGTCACACTGAAGGTGCTCGCCCGCCTTTCGTCCACGGAAATAGGCTACCTTTTGCAGGTTAAACCCCAAAGCATCCGTAACATCCAGTCCAAGTATGCCAGGAAGGGGACTGTGTCCATCGCCGGGAGATCGGGCAGGGGTGGTCGGCGCCGCATGAACCTGACCATCAAGCAGGAGCAGGATCTCATATGGAAATCATGTGTCGAGGAGAATGTGTATGGCCGGCCTGTAGTTGATGTGCGGATCCTGAAAAAGAAATACCGCCGGACCACTCTTCGCAAGCAGTATAGGAGGGCCGAAAGCGGCAAGCAATCACGCATTGCCGCTGAAATTAAACGGTATAATTCTGCGCTTTACAGGCTGCTTGCCAGGCATGGGTGTAAAAGGATCTGTCGTGAAATGTTCACCACACCGGAATTTCTGGCGTGACACTTGTGCAGGGAAGGAGGCAGGATGTGTCAAAGGTGCAACTCTCGGTGGCTGATCTAGCCTCATTTGAAAATTCCGGGAGTCCCGGAATATTCAGATGGAGTATGTTTGATAAATGACATATTATACGGAATTGCAAATTATGTAAGAAAGATGGATTAGCCATTGTATGTTGTAAATAGAAGTAGGCCGGCGCCACCATCCAGATGACGCCGGCTATATTAGTTTCAGTTTTCCGTTTCGTCGCCGCCTGCGTTTTTGCCTCTGACAAACCGGAGATAACCCCTTTGCATTACCGGCTTGCTGCCTTGATCAACAATGTTCTGAGCCCTTGCGGGACTCATTCCAGGCTGTTCGCGCAGCACCTTGCCAAGCTTCTCGCGGTTGAGCACGTATGCGGCCTTTTCCTCGACGATTACCACCTTCCCGCGGTCGCCAAGTCCGATTTCTGAAATTCCGGTATTCTGTTGCCACTCCTGAAGCTGCTCGTTGATTTCGTCCTGGCATATTCGCAGATCGGCACACCGGGTTGCCAGTTTGCGGCCTTCCTCGAGTTCGGGAGTGAGGGGCTGTGTCTCGGCAACGGTGTCTTGCAAGGTCGCCGTGGACACCGTGTCAGGAATCCGCTCTGAAGAATCCTTCCTGCGGTTCCTTTTCCTGCCGAAACTTCCTTTCGTACGTTTGTTGTTCTGAGGCGACTGCAGCGTTTGAAACTGCCGGACTGGTTGGGGAATTCGCATTCCTAACCTCCTATATTGAGGGTTTGGGTTTTCAAAAAAATGTTGGCTGTCTCAAGGCTTTTTCGGCATCAAGACGTATTAGATCATCCAATGTCAGCTCCGGCTCCTCTGGGCATTTCCACGATGGTTCCGCAGGCTCGACCTCGCCCTTGCGCCTCGGACGCGGATGGTCAAACACCATGTTGAGCAACTCCATCGCAGGAGCAGTTGCTATGGTGAAAAGCGTGTCGAGAAGCTCATCAGTGAGATCCTCTCCATCCCAGGTTCCTGATCCTATTCTTTCGCATATCAGACGCGCCTTCTCCCAGAGGTCCAGTCTGCCGCCACTGTCCTCGAGTTGCGAGAAATTGTAAAGTATGAACTGCGCTATCCGCTCTAGGCTCGGCTTGCCTTTCCATATGAATGCGGATGGCAAATACCTGGTTCGATCCGGAGGTTTTATTTCGTATGGCTCCGCCATGAGGCCGGGCGGCAGTTCGTCCGGATTATCCGTCAAGATATGATGGCAGACTTCAAATTTGATGTGCTTCGTCAGATAGACTCCTATGACAGCGACTACCGGCCCCTCGTCCGCCGGTATGCTGGTATATCTTGGAATCAGCGCCGGATACTGCAGCCGGATCTCATACACCGGCAGACTGTTAAGCATGGCGGCATGCGGTGCAGGATGCATGGATGCGACTCTCACGAAGAAGCCGCGGACCGGCCTGCCGTCCAGCGGGAACAGTTGGCATTTAGTAAATGACTCTATGTCCTTAAGTAGCAGGGTCTTGGCATCCATCTGCCGGGCGGCGTGGCGATTTATGCGTTTCTTCTCGAGCACGGAATACATCCAATCCCGGACTTCGTTCCGTTCCTCCCTGGAGTTCCGGAGAGGGATGTCCCCTCCGGAACTGTTTAGACTTGAACTGGTTATGCTCATTATGTCTTCACCTCTTAAAAGAAGGATGGTTGAAGGGGGCGCGTGTTTGATGCAGCATTCTCCTCGGAGGTAGCTGTTGAACCAGCCTCAGGGGATGATGACGAACCCGTACTTGTGGACAGACTTTCGAGAGGCCTTCCGCATTTTGACTCCAGGCATGTCTCGATGAAATTTCTTTCCCTTAAGCCACATTCCTCGAGGAGTTTCCTGAACCCTTCAATGTGATCCTCCGGAAGATGCTTAACAAGAAACTCCAGCGTTGCCGCAGGGAGAACGTAAAGAACTTCCTGTTCAACGTGTTCCGACGCATTCTTCTCCGGCTGCACGGATTCCCTGGATGGCTTGCCGTTCTTCTTTTCAGCAGGTTTGTCAGCACCGGCCAGTTGCCTATACGCCTCTGAAATGCTGAGTTCCTCGTTCAACACCCGCTCCTTCATGACCGGGGCCTTGGAGATGCGTTTCAGGCGGTCTACCATGCTTTTGGAACGCCCGACAAGATGGGCGATCGCCAGGCTGCTCGATGTGGGCGGTTGAACTTCTGCCTCCTCGGATGCAGAAGTTGTTTTGAGGTCGTTACGCTTCCCCTGGCGCTCCTTGGCCTTCGCCTCCTCGATGGGCAGTAGTATTTCCACCGCGGCAAGTATCACGGCATCGGAGCATTCGCGTCTGAAGACCTGGGCGACCACCATGGCGCGCAGCATTTCCAGTTCGCTGTCGTATTCCACGACGATCACTGGAATGTCCACAATATCAAGTTCCTCTGCGCATTCCAGCCTTGTGTGGCCGTCGCACAGCTGATATGTGCCATCGGGCATCTCCACAACCAGGGCGGGGAAACCAGGATCAAATCCTATTTCCCTCATGCGGCTTTTGACGAGTTCCTTCTTTTTGGGATCTACTCGGAAGACCTTGCATGCGACAGGATTCTTCCTTATCATGCTGCGCGGCAGCATCATCATTCTGACCTGACGACACCTAACGGTCTTGGCGGCCGATGTTGGTTCATTTCCAGGGCACGATGCCGTGCCTGGCTCTTTTTCCGTCAAAGGTGCAGCAAGAGCCTCAGGTGGCTTTGCGGCGACGGGCTTGGTGTTGGTAGGCGCAATAGTCTGTGACGGATTTGATGGCTTGTCCGGAGGGACATTCTTCTTTTTCTTCAACTGTTTCAGCTTCTGCGGTTTTACCGAGGGCTTCGGTGGCGACTTCTGTTTCTGTGCGGGAGCCGACGGGCGAGCCTTTGGCCGTGCGACCGGTGGAACCACTAATCCTCCGACTTGAGGCTTGGGGGGTGGTAATGGAATTTGTTCTTTCTCCGTCACCACGTCATCGTTCTCACCATCAGCATCGTTGTCATCGCTGTCATCGCTGTCATGGCCACCGACCCCGCTGGCCGATGGTTCCGCGTTTTCAGACTTGACGCTCTCGACGGCTGTGCTGTCTCTGTTCAGCGCGGTCTCCAGTCTCAGAACATATTCCTCGGCGTTCTGTTCACCCTTGCAGGTTCTAAGTTGACGCAACGCATCCTCGTAATCCCCGTAGATACACGCCTCTTGGAGCCTTGCGGCTTCTCCGATGCTCGCGAAGAAAGAGCTTTCCTTGTTTATCTTCCGCGAAAGAACGTCCCTGCAATATTCCGAGAGTTCTTCCATGATGTCAACCGCTGTTTCATTTTGCTTTTGCATTGTTATTTCCCTTTTTTGTTTGTTTTGACTTTGCGAGACTTCTCCGTTTGGGGGACGAAACTGTCCTCCTCCCCCTCCAGCATTCCGAAATTCGAATGTTGCGTTTTATAGATAGGCCGAACCTGAGCCGTTTCCAACCTCAGCCTGAGCTCCGGAATTGTGGGGAGCGGGTACGTTGTTTCATGCTTAGCATCCTGCCTGGTGCGCTCTGGGCGTGGGACGAGCGTTCCGATTTTTCCGAGCTCACGCAGGACAGGTTTAATATCTCCACGGATGGCGAAAAGAATCAATTCGCCGGGTCCGTTGTCGATTAAAACCCACCTGTCGGCCTGTTCCACTATCGGCTGTGGTTTCGCCGATGATGGGGTTGATGTTCCCTTTTTGCCGGCCTTTGCGGTACGGTCGGCGAATCTGTAGTTCTTGGTCTTTGTAGGCATTTTTACACTCCTTATTTAATGTGGTTTTTACGAACTTGTTGTAACATTTAGAGTCCCGGTTGTGGGGGAGAGGACGGTCAAGTCCGCCCCCACTGTCGAGACGTTCTCCACTTTTACAAACGGCCGCCTGTCGTTTCAACAGCCTTCCGCCATTGCACGATCCCCTTGGCCGGAGTCAGCAAGTATCCGCCTGTGAAGGGGCATATGCACGACGTAGGTACATCGGGTTGCGATGCGTCGGCTGCGATGGCCAGCCATTTGGTGTCCTTGTCAATGTGGCCACCATCTTGAAGTTCCTGCAGAAGTTTATGGTAGTTTTCCGTACGAACCACCAATCCGTGCGGACCAATCCCGAGGCACGACACTATGAACAGCGTGGAACCGCCGGAATAATAATTACGCGTCCTCTTTATGATTTCGCCTGAGCGGGGCATCACCACCATGGGAATTTCGCCGCCTCTTACAAGCGCGTCGTAGAACGGGGCCGTCAACTCGTCCAGGACAAAGATGTGATTTCTGCTGTACAAGTAAGCGTCCGATGCCATAAAGTGGCCCACCGCGATCTGACTTTCGGCATAGTTGAAACGACCGTGACTGCTGTCGAGTTCCGGCTTCAACAGCATGGGACTTTCGGCACTTGTGCATGTTGTTACAGCACACTTGCACCCGGCGTGGCACGCCACAGTCTTGTCTCCGACGCCCTTGACCTTCCCAGCATTCCGACCCTTTGTCTTTTTCATTCTAACTCCTTTGGGCTTAAGCCCTTTTGTTTTAATCCCGATTCTTCGGTAGTTGTTGTTGTTCACTTGCTCCATTCGCGAAGGCTTCGAACGTCTCTTTAGAACAGCGGACCAAGGCGTCAGTAAGCGCACTTCTCTGCCTTCCAATCAAGGTCATAAATTCGCTGGAAACTTTGACATGCCCGTCCCCTACGATGCGGGAATCGTCAAGCTCGAACAGCTGCATCAGCGAGGGCTGGGAGTTTTCCTGGTCCATTCCATCGGCAGCTTTTCTGTTATTCTGGCGTGATGTTCCGTAGGGACATAACTTTTCCAGTGTCCTGATCACAGATTTCAGGCTCTTGCCGGTTCCGAAGAGATATCTTCTCTTCCCGTCGTCGAGCAAGATGAACTTCTTGGGAGCCGGCGCAGCAGCCCCTGCATCCACCGAAGGTCTGGAGCTGAACTTCGCCTTCAGCGCCTCCTGCTCAACCATGGACTTTTCCCTTTCAATGGCCGCCCTGAGTCTTGCCGCGAAATTGCATGAAACCGGATTATCGGGATATTTCTCAAGCAGTTCAATGATCTTACCCAGATCCTGCTCCATACACAGGCCGAACATCCTTTCAGGTTCGAAGTAGTCCTTGTAGAATGACTTCATAATGTCGACAATGCCCTCTCTCACCTGATGTGCATGAGATGCAATGGTCAACAGTACCTCCTGCACGCTCTCGGTTTGATTTACAATCTTTTCTACTTCCCCATGTCCCGAGTTTTCTCTGGTCACGGCCGTCTTGTTCGTCCTGTTCCTTCTGCTAGCTGGGTTCATCTTGTGAACTCCCTTTTTATCGCCGGGCTTGTTGCGCGGCTGTTTCTCCAGAGCGTCCCGGGATAACCCCGGGTTTGCGCCCATTAGATCCAAAATGTTTTAAAGATTTTCCACTGTTAGAGTGGCGAACTTCCGTCTTGACGCCTGTGGATGCTGTGCTGTCCGCATTCTTCGGGCACAGCCGTTCGAGTTGTTTCTCGATGAGTCTTCTAACCTTGCTGGTCATTGACCTTCTCCTTTCCATGTTCGAGCATTGTGATTATATGTTTAGATCCGGCCTTGCTCCGTATTCCAATAAGGCCGGCACAGTTGAGTGCCCACAGCGCGCGGCGTACCGTGTCGTGCGACAGCTGCCACCTCGACGCCATGTCTCCGATGCCAGCCGAGAATGTCATGCTCTTGCGGAGCGCCCGTAGTTGCCACAGTGACAACCCCACTGTCAGCGCGGAGCCGGGTAGGTTGGATGCCCTGACAAGCCAGTCCATAGATATGGGACCCCGGAGATAGTCCCCGTTGTTGTAGGCCTTTCCATGTTTCACTGACCCCCCTGCAGCATCAGTACCGTTACTTGTTTTTGATGATTTCATGTCCACATATATCTCCTATAATATTAAATAGACTTTATGAATAGACTGACAGGACTCGCAGTATTGCCAGGACCCTCCTTGCAATACTGCGAGGGGTGGAGCAACCCGTTGACGGTGTTCCACATAAGCGTTCCACGCGGATCCAAAAACCTTGCGGGATGTCTGAACACCTTGGCCTCCGACCGGAGCCTGAAACCGCCCAGAACGGCAGCCGAAGCGTCAGCCATGGCCGCCTGCATTGTCAGGATGGCATCGTCAATCTTGTCCAATGGTGCTTCGATCAGGAACGCGTCGTGGACGGGCGCGCAGATCTTGACACCACGCTGTGTGCCATATATGCAAGCCAGGCGCATCAACTCGGCACCGTTGCCCTGCATCGGGTAATTCCGAAGTGTACGCAGATTGGTGGTGGCGGTCACATGCAACTCCCATCCGAATACAGTATTGATGTGGTTGTTCAATAGGGCGTAATCCACGGCTGAATCGCTCCATTTCCAGAAACCAGGGAAGCAACGGTGGTGGAGTTCCAGCAGCTCTCTGGCCTCTATGGTTGGAATGCCAAGTGACTCGGCGAGACCTTGTTCGGTCATGCAATATTGGACAGCCAACGTCGCCACCTTGAAACGTTCACGGATGACAGGATGACTTTGCTTTGTGGCACCCACCGGTGCGGCACTGGCGAGTATGGCGAACCCGATGTAGGGATCACCCGACAGATAAGCACGCTGCATTGCGACATCGCCCGACAACGCCGCGGCAACGCCAAATTCCTGCTGTTCCCAGTCGATGTAACCGACGGCACAGCCGGGTGGCGCCTGTATCAACGACCTGACCCACACGGATTGGCCGAATATGAACTTCGACGATGATGGCTGATTGCGCCCGGTCACAGACGAGAATACGGACAGCAGGCAGCGGTTGCGGTCATCTCCGCCCACTGGCAACTTAAAGGTCCTGAACTGCGATAAAGTGGCTCTCAGTTCCCGCAGGGGCCATAACGATGGATGCAATGCCGCCATCGCCCGGAAGGTGTCGTCGTCGGGCCTGGGGTATCCGCTGGCAAGGATGGGCCAGACTATGTGGTTGCGGCGGCACCAGTCGGTGAACCGTTTCACCTTGAATGTTGTGCCCTCGTAAACACCGAAATTCCTGTCGATATCCCCCACAAGGTCTGTTTTGATGCCAGCCCACCGCGAAACGAGGGTACGGTAGCTTTCGACATCAATGGGAATGCCGTTGCGCTCGACAGTGGCGGCCGCCTTCATGTATTCGCCACGGAGGAGCGAATGCTCAGCCAGCCCGTCGCACATCTTGTTATATAGTTGGCCACAGGCAACTGCGTCTGACATGCAGTATTCAAGGATCCGCCGTTGCTCGTCGGCGCTGAACTCGTCCTTGCTGAGAATCAGTTTGCGCATTGCATCCTTGGCTATCGCACCCTCGCAATCCAGCCCGAAGTGTACCATCGCACCTGGCAATCCGCTACCCGATGGAGGTGTGAGTCCGTTGGTTAGATTTCTAAATTCAGCATATAGGTCCACCAGATGAACCGGAAAGTCCCAGCCTAGAGCGAGGAAGCAGCCCATCTCGGCAGAGGCATAATATGCGAGCACCAATGTGTCGTCACCACATGGGAATGGCGGCTCCTTCATGGACAGAAGTTCGTCGCGCCAAATCAGTAACTTTTTGCCGGTGTTGAGTTCTATGCAGGCCATACACAATGGTTCGGGAAGGCCTCCGTCAACTATCTTGAACTCGAAGTCGGTAGCCCACTTATACTTGGACTTGCGGAGGCGGCGGCTCATATACCCCCCCGTAGTTTTTTGATGGTCGGATGGTCGAGACTGTCTATGACTCGCCCCTTCAAGGCGTCCTCGAAAAGTTTGTCCGTGTTCTCAGGCCACATAGGTGGCTCGTATGGCGAGATCGGGATGACGACCCGGTAGCCACCGGCCTGCATGTCTGACTGCCGACGAATCCATTGTTCCGCATAAGTGTGGAGGATGTTGTGACCCGACGTGTTCCAGGTGTCCAACTTACCATTCTGGTCGGGCATCCGGATCGGGCAGAGGAAGAACGCACCCTGTCTCGTCTGAAACAGCACCAGTAATATCGGATGCCATTCTTCGACGAGAGCATCGCGCAACTGGGGTGCGACAACAAAATACTCTCTGTCATCCTTCATCTCGAGAAGTGGAAATACTTGCCTGTGCTTGAGGTTTTTACTGAAGGCGACCCACCACTGGGGCGAGGGCTTTCTGATTGAAGGCGCAGCCGCGTTGGCAGTTGTCGGAGCCATTGACGGGAAGTCTTGGGAGAGAGCCAGTTCCTTCAAATCGAATCCAAGCGGCTTGTTTGCATTGTCATCCATGTGGCACCGCCTTGCCCATATCCCGGACGATTCCGAAGAACGGACAGCTCAGTTCACCGCAGTTTGTGCCGCCGCATCCTATGCAGTGGTGATGGACGAGTCCGGTCCATGTTCCCTCTGAATAGGGCAGACCCCGTTCCTCGAGGCGATAGAAGTCGCAGTTGTCGTTATGACATTCTCCAGGTGATATTCCACGCTCAGCCGCACATTTCGTGCAGAACCTGTCAATCCGGGTTGCGATGGAGAGGTCATTCATGTTTAGACCCTCCCGAGTTTTGGCTTCGGCCGCTGACCTGCGGCAAGGCGGAGCAACACATCTTGGACATCCGGGAGATAATACAATCTAGACCCGGACTTTTCAGCGTTTAGCTTGACGGATTGTATGAGACCTTCGAGTCGCCATTCCTCAAGTCGGCGCCAACCTACGTTGCACTGAGATAGGATTGGTTTTTTCTTGTCCCATAGGGAGTTAATTGCGGGTTGCTCCTGAGCACAGGAGCACGGACGGTCAACCGCTTTGAGGCGGTGTTCGAAATTCTTCATATAGGAAATTCCTATATGCTGAGTCCCGATGATTATTCATCGATAACCTCAGATTTTATACATCGCCAGCTTTTTCAGCCGGTCGTAATTGCTATAAAGTATCAGCGGAAATTCGCTTTGTCACAGCAATGGGTTTTCCATAAGTTCCATCTGCGCGAATCTCTGTCCTAACTTGGGTCGAGCCCTTTAGCGCTGCCGCTGCTTTCGGTTCAACATCCTTAATTTCATATGTGAATGACTTAACCACCCCTGATGAGTGCTCCAGTGAAATCGAGTTTGCGCAAGTTCCTTTATCCCGGAGCACATCGATCAGGGCCGCTTCTAACTTGTCGAGTTTTCTCTCCTCTGTCTTAGGCAGTTGAAGCAGTGACAGCATTGGGAGGTTATCCATGGGTCTTTCTTTGGAAAGATTCTGAAGTGCACCTGTGATAAGCGTCCTAAAGCCCTTCATATAGAAGTCGTCGCCGGATAGCACCGCATTGATATATTGTTCATGCACTTCTGCGGAGTTGTGGGTGATTCCTTCTGTCATAGGCATAGATTTGTTACGCATGGAAAGATCTTTACCTTTCGCTTTAGCCAACTCCTGATTGTAGGCCCGTATCCATATAAAAAAGTCATGACTTGTGGAAAAGAGATTGGCGATAGACTCCTTAATTTCGGAAATCATCCCCCCGCTGGAAAGAAGCCTATTTCGTTGGCGGTAGACCGTAAATATGACGATGAGACAGAGTATTTCCATCAAAGACCAGCGAAGGTCCCCCGCTTCAACTTTTATTTCTTTCTCCCCTCGTATTAACGGTATGACCGTCTTCTTTGCATATTGATTGGACATGAAACTGCGAAAGCGCGAATCTGTGGTATTCTCATCTGCCGATGAGTCGGCCATGAGCGCCACGATTATGTCTTTTTTCGTGAATTTCCTGTCGGTGTCCTTGAATTGATGTTCCATGATATAGCTGACTCCATTCTTTTTATGTAACAAATAATTGCTGCTAATCACATTATATGACTATTTATTGCTGAAGTCAAGGGGTGGGATAAAAATTACGTAATTTTATTTACGGCTGCCAGCAAGCGCTGAAGATTATTGACGGTATAAGCTCGCTGAACTCTATCGGACTTGTGACCGAGGATGTACTCCCTGTCGAGAATATCCACCCCGGCATCTATCATCAAGGAATTTCCATAACTTCTCCAACAGTGAAAACTGTGTCGGGGATCGATCTTCTTGGCATGATTGTTGTAGTCCTTTAGGAAGTGATGGGCGGCCTTGAATATCTTCCCATCCTTGTCGTAGCAATGACCACAATTCGGGAAAAGGTATCCGGACGGGAAACGGCGTAACACTTCCTTCAGATAGGGCTTTAGTTTATCGCTCACGGGGACAAGGCGCTCAGAGCTTGACGTCTTCAACTTCTGCCGCTGAGTTTCCATTTTTCCTACAGCGGTTATCTTAAGACAAAGAACGCCTTGCTTCTCTATAAGATCCTCTGCTTTCAAGACTGATAGCTCGCCGATTCGACATGACGAAAATCGAGCAAAAATAGGTAGCATTCGCCATGCGTGTTCGTCGTAAGTCGAACTGTTCCGGTATGGCATATTACAGAGTTTTTCAATATTCTCGCCTTGCGGAGGAATCTTAGATTCAACATCGACTTTTTCGATTTTTACGCCGCTGGCTGGATTGTCTTTGCGCACAAGCTTGGAATCATTAATGGCAAAATCGAAAATACTTTTTATTCTGCCTATCTCCCTGAAGACTGTATTTGGATTTATGGTCTTCTCGTCTGGTGTAGCCTCGGCAAGATCAAAGTTTTCCAGCACCTTCTTCCGTTTCTGCCATCCGGAAGGGAGCGACAATAGGATATCCCGGAGGCGGATTAAATCTTCCTTGGATATGTTTTCAGCACTCACACCAGGTCCCAGGATACCGCAGAAGGCATTAGATGTCGACTCGAATTTTCCGACTGATCCGCGCGCCTTCCTCGTTTTTCTATAGTGTTGAAGGAAGTAGTCGCAAAGTTGGCGGATAGTGATTTCAGTAGACTCTGGGTCTTTTCTGGATAGAAAGCCTTTAAGGTTTATCGAGTTCCTGTCAAGTTCTATTTTAGCCTTTTCAATTTTCTGCAATGCTGTTTCAACGAGTTCTATAATGGTACTTGACGCAAATATTGGCATTAAATATTTGTCTCTTAGGGCTTGGGCTTCCTTGAGTACCGGCGTATTCAAGGAGTGGCGTATCCTGGGGCCTTGGTCTTTTTTGGGAGTTGGAGTTTTCTCAGTACGGCGTGGCCTGACTTTCTTGAATAAAGCCCTAAGGCGGCTCGGGACTCGGAAATCGAAATGCCATGAATTGTCCTTGAAATAAAGGTTCCTTGTGTCTTTAGCCATATCTTCTGTCTCCGTAATGGTCCGCACTTTAGATGCGGATTTTATTGTACCACGTTTTGGACACATAAAATATGCTGCTTTTATAATACCTTTATTTACAATGACTTATAAATGATAATGGAGGCGGCGGGAGTCGAACCCGCGTCCTAGATAGGCATCACGACGACCTCTACATGCTTGTTCCGAAATTATTGTTTATCGTCTTCCAGCTTTGCCTTCGGACAAGGCGGCTTTCGGACTGTCCCCAGTGTTTTCTCGCCTTGGAGCCCTGGGAAGCGGCTACACGGCCAGGACACTGTCCGCGTTCTTATCCCCTAGTGTCCGTCAGAGTAAGAACGTCGCTACACTTAGGCAGCGAGGGCGAATTGTTCGTTCGCAGATACTATTGTGACCGGTGATTTACGAGGCCCACGATCATCCTCGGCATGCCATCGAAGCTCAGTCTTTCCAGTCGAGACCGGAACGCCCCCATGAAATGGATATCAATGAACTTATAATATTATAGCACGGGAAAATCAAAATTCAATCCATACTTTTCCGGTAAATGTAAAATCAGACTTCCTGACCTGTATGGGGAAAATTATAATTCTGTGGAAAATGCATATGTGGGATTTGCATCAATCGGGGTCGCCGTCGGTATCGGTATCGGTATCGATGCATGGGAATAATATCCGATCCCGATTCCGACCCCGAGACCGACCTGTCTGCGTGCGAACACGCACAGGCAGATAAATTGCAACAACAGCAATTTCCACGGATCTGGAGTTCTGAAAACAGGGTGATGTGTCAGAATTTTCCGGCAGGCAGACATGAGCTTGAAAAACTTCAGAAGACCTGATCTGCTGAAAATAATAATGTCTTAAAATTCCACCCCTGGGGGGAATTTTCATTCAGATTTCCTGTTATGTTGAGCTCAACATAACAGGAAATCTGAAATTCTACTTATGTTCTTCTATCATTCCAGTTTTTTTTCTCAACACGTATTTTAATGCGGAGCCGTGGAATATGATTATATTTGCTTTTCCAGAAAGTCCCGGAGGATATTTGTCGGGGGGGATGTCCAGTGAGACTTCAAGCCCATATCCTGCGGAAAAGCCGGACAGGTTTGTCTGTATGTCAGTCAATGAACCCTTGAGGCAACCAAAGAGCATGGAAGGATAGTTGTCCAGATAGATTTCCGCGTTCTGCCCGATCTTGACATCGCTTCTCTGGTCCTGTCCGATAACGGCGGAGAAGATCATGCGTGAATTTTCAGCGATCTCCATGACAGGTTCCCTGCTTCCGAGTGATTCGCCTTTTTTTGCGGATGTGAGTAGCACTGTGCCAGAAAACGGGGCAGAAAAGGTTTTGTTCCTGATTTTTTCCTCGAGTGCAAGTATTTCCAATTCGAGTTTTTGGATGTTGAATTTTATTGCGAATTGCGCGGAATCCGGTGGTGGCGGGGTTTCCAGAAGGCCTTTTTCCATTTCATTGACTTTTTGTCCAAGAGCCAATTTCCTCAGTTCGATCTTGTAGTTGAAGATCCTTTCAACATTTTGTGATTCCGCCTGTTCGGACATTATTTCGGCTATTTTCTTGTCATGCAGCACCTTGATGAAATCGAGTTTCGCCACGACCTGTTTCTTGTAGAGGATTTCTATGATTTCAGCCTCCTGCTTCTTGAGTTCCTCGTCGAGTTTTTTCTGGGCGTGAAGGCTGTCCGACATGGTGTTGAACGATTCGAATTGTTCCTGCTGCATTGGGATAGTCTGTGTGAATTCCTCAAGCGTAAGCGTAGATTTTTTCAGTTCCACTTCCCACTTCCGCCTGTCTATTTCGGATCTCTGTGTCTGTGCGGCAAGCTCACTCTCCAGCGTTTCGCGTTCACTTTTCAGCACGGCGAGCATCTTGCCTTCATATTCGGTGTTCTGTCTGGCAAGGATGTCGCCTTTCTCAAAGTTCGTCTCCTGTCTTATGAAGTCCACAATTCCGTTTTCGGGGAAGGAAACTTTCATGCTTCTGGCCGGGACGATTCTTCCATTTGCGGTGGAATAGAAATCCATGGGTACGAAAACGATGAAGATTGCAGAGCAGAAGAGGAGCAGGAAAAAACAGCATACCAGGATTGTGGAAATTCTAAACACACTCATAAGTCAATCACTCCGCGTTAGCGCCTTTGTTTTGGGTCTTGTCATCTTCATCAGTTGCAGAATCGGCCCAGATGTTTTCGAGTTTCTTCATTTTTTCCATCTGTTTCGAGTACATTTCATAATATTTGCCTTTTTTCTCCAGCAGTTCCGGATGTGTTCCTTGTTCCGCGATCTTTCCTTTCTCAACTACTACGATGTTGTCGGCATCCATTATGGTGGAGAGCCTGTGCGCGATGACAAGCGATGTGCGATTCTTGAACATGTGTCTGAGGGCATCCTGAATTAGCCCTTCGCTTTCCGAATCGAGATTGCTTGTCGCCTCGTCAAGTATCAGCAGTTGCGGATTTGCTATGATGGCTCTGGCAAGTGCCACCCTCTGCTTCTGCCCCCCGGAAAGCTTGACTCCGCGTTCTCCTATGATGGTCTCGAATTTGTCCTTCATCTTTTCAACGAACTCGGTGCAATGTGCGATTCTGGCGACATTTTGAACTTCTTCCACGGATGCATTTCTTTTTCCAAACATTATGTTTTCGCGGACTGTGCCGTCGAAGAGGAATACGTCCTGAAGGACAAGACTCATCAAATTGCGGTAGCTGTGGAGGGTTATGTCCTTTATGTCCTTGTCATCCAAGGTGATCCGTCCCTCCTTGACATCGTAGAATCGCAGAACCAGATTTGTCAGCGTTGTTTTGCCGCCGCCGCTGTGTCCTACGAGCGCGGTGATTTTCCCCTTGGGAATTAAAAGGTCGACATTGTCGAGAGCCTGAGTCCCATCCGGATATCTGAATGAGACGCCATGAAACTGGAAGCCCTTCTCAAAGGATTTCATTTCGGAGGCGCCTTCACGGTCGAAAATGTCAGGCTTCATGTCCAGCAGGTCAATCGTCCTTTCCGTGCATGCGATGGATCTCTGGGTCTCACTGAGCGATGCCATTATCATGAAGATCGGCTGGAATATCCACATCAGAAACGAGATGAAGAGGACGACTCCGCCCAGCGTCAGGGTTCCATTGATGAAGAAATATCCCCCCACGAGCCAGATGCAGGTCTCGGCCGTCAGATGGATTGTCCATATGCTCCTGTGTACGAACATTCCCGCAATCATGCTGTACATGGATTTCCTCCACAGCAGGTTTATATTGGTGACATAGTCCATGCTGACGGTTTTTTCTCTGCCGAAACTTTTAACCACTTGTATGCCTCCGAAACTTTCTGTAAGGCTCGCATTTATCAGAGACCTTTCCTGGCATAGTGAGCGTTGAAACGGACGCATCAGATAGAAAAACAGATAGGCCAGACCGCACATCAATGTGCCGAAAACAATGCACACAATGGTGGTTTTCCAACTTATGAGCAGGAGGGATGACATTGAGACAACAAGCATGAAAAGGGCGTTGAAGGGAGAGAGCAGGCCGTTGTGTATAAGGTTTCCCGCGCCTTCCGTGTCCTCCTGAAGCCGTGTGATAATCCCGCCTGTCTTCAATCTCTGAAGTTCCACAAGTGGCAAGGTCTGCAGGTGTCCCATCAGGCGCGTCTTAAGATTGTTGGAGAAGCGTCCGCTCAGAACTTGGCTCAGGTAATCCTGGAATAGAGAAATGAAATTGCGCATCAATCCGATGACAAAAAGGAAAATGCATGTCGAAAAAAGCAGAACTATGTTCTTCTGGGGGAGGACATAGTCAATCATGACTTTGCTTGTCCACGGGAACGCGGCCCCGATGATAGTTGAGACCACACCCAGAAACATGACCATTGCCAGCCTTGTTTTCTGATCCTTGAATTCCTGCAGATATCGGCCAAGATAATATTTCAAAGGTTTTTTAGGCTCATTTGACCTGGAAGGGGCGTCTCCGTCGGGATTCTTTTCCTCCTTGTATCTGAAAATGCCCTTTTCCTTTACAAAAATTTTGAACTGGTTTCTGCTGTTTGCTTTTCTGTTTATCATGGTTATTGTCTTGCTTCTTCCATTCCTATTTCATCTTTCTAACGTTTAAGATTTGCCGTCGCCTTCCTTGGGGGCGGCAAAATATTCTGGTTAAAACCTTAATTTATTTTTACAGTCATACACATTTTTCTGAAAGTTGTTACACTTTGGATTTAGTATCGTCCCACGGATTATCCATCAATCCATCTTTTATTTTCGCTTTGAAAGTATACCCCAAAATGGGGATTTTACCATGTTAGAAGGCACACAACCCTGATTTCTGAAAGCCAAATCCGGTTTTTCCTAAAAAAACTTGAATTTTCGTTTTCGCAGGTGAAAAACATATCCAGCATCCTATATTAACTACTCAATCTCGAAATACTTTTAACATATCTAAACTGGAAGCTGGCAGACCAATGAATGAAAATCAGGACAATGATGGAGACAAAATATTCGGACTTATCGCTTGTGGCGGAGCGCTCCCTCTGGAGTTCGTGAGACACGCTCATGAGCACGGCATTGAAAAGGTCGCGGTCGCCGGGCTGAAAGACACAACAGATCCCGAAGTGTACCAGAAATCCTTCTGTCACGAGGAGATGAAGCTCGGAGAACTCAGCCGGCTGATCAAGTTCTTCAAGAAAAACGGAGTCCGGAAAGCCGTGATGCTAGGGAAAATACCTCCGAAATTCGCGGTGACAGACATCCCGCTCGACTTCAGGCTTATCAAGCTGGCCGCAAAAATTCTTGACAGGAGAGCCGACGGCATTTTATCCGCGATATCGGACGAAATAGCAAACGATGGCATAATCATACAGGAGACAACGAGGTATCTGAAACATCTTCTCGCTCCGGAAGCAATACTCACTAAAAAACATCCGGACTCGAAGCAGGAGATTGACATCAAGCTCGGGATCGAGATTGCGTCCGCAATCGGCGGATACGACATCGGGCAGACGGCCGTTGTGTACAAGCATGCCGTCATCGCGGTCGAAGCGATGGAAGGAACGGATGACTGCATCCGGCGGGCCGGGAAATACACGAAGAACACGGTGATAGTGAAAATGGCGAAGCCGAAACAGGATTTCAGATTCGATGTCCCCTGCGTAGGAGTAGGCACTGTGGAGTCAATGATCGAAGCAGGTGCCAAGGTACTCGCGGTCGAGGCTGGCAAAACCTTCATCCTGGAAAAGGAGAAGACCCTTGATCTTGCCAACAACAACGGAATAGTCATCTGCGGAATCACCCGCAGTTATGGGAAGGAATAGGGTAGACACGATAACAGGATTGATAAGATGGAATAAGTTCGTCGGATAGGAAGTTGTATTTTGGAGGGATGTCTGGATGGTTGGGAATTTGTAGCCACGGCCATGTTGGCCGTGAAGTCGCCTCCAACATGGAGGCGGCTACATTAGTCTCCGCCGAGGCGGATTAAGTTCATCGTATAGGAAATTGTATTTTGGGCATCGGACATTCAATTTTGTTGAGCATTGAATATTGAGCCGATTGCAAAAGTCGAATTTTAAAGGAGCGCGGGTTTTCTTACCCGCGAAAATTGAACTCAAATGGCGGAC
>CAIQLG010000539.1 GCA_903872565.1 uncultured Lentisphaerota bacterium
CCGAATTACTCTCAGCACTCGGAAATATCTTAGGGAAAAACACAGTTGTCCTGCATATTGTTGAAAAGGAATTGCACTTAAAAATCAGGGAATTGGCAAATGCTTCCGGTATGAAGGTCAAAAAATTAGTTGCCTATCTGTTGGAAGAAGGCATGAAGGAGTTCAGGAAAAAATATGCTGGATTGGTGAAAAACAGTGAACAGTTAGCAGTTGACAGCAAGTATTTTCCCGAAGTAGGCCAAGTCTCGACCTGTCCCTCATAGTACTGCAGATGCGGGACGATGTGAGATGAGGCTGGCACAAGACGGTGAACAATTAGCAGTTCTACGTGCTTACCAGATTTGACATCTGAGAATTGGCAGGTAAGTTAGGATCGAAACAAAGAGAGAATAATAATGAAAACTAAAACCCTGGTGAGTTCAAACAAATATAGTGGTAAACATATCGCACTTGAATCATTCAACAGCGATAAAGTTGTTGCTTATGGAAAAGACCCAGCAGAAGTCATTCTCAAGGCAAGAGAGAAAGGTTTTAAAAATGCCGTTCTTGTTTTCGTTCCTTCAAAAAACATGACACTGGTCTACTGAAATGCCCAAGACAGAGTTTCCATTCAAAAAGATAAGTCCTTATGATATAGCTCGCCCAATGCTTCCTATTTCAATAATCAACCCTGAAACAGGTGATTCTGTTTTTGCCTGGGGGCTTATTGATACAGGTGCAGATTCATGTGCCATCCCTGCAAAATATGCCGGAATTTTGGGACACAAGTTAAAAGCCGGTAAAAGGATAAAAATAGGAACAGGAAATGGAACGACAAGTGCTTTTGCTCATACTACTGAAATAAATGTTTTCGACTTTGATTCCAACGGCAATGTGAACCAGATGGGGAAAGTCCTATTCCCCATTCCCAAAACACAAATTCACTATATGCCAAAATTGGACACCATTTTGCTTGGCGTGAAAAATTTCCTTGGTGGTTTCATTATTGAGATAAATTACCCCAAGAAGTCTTTCTCTTTGAAGAATTGAAGTAATCCATTCTGAATTCTGACTTCTGACTTCTCTTCAGGATTTTTACTGTTTTTTTAGCTATGAAAATGAAGGGGGTGGACATAATCCATTAGTACCAATTTCTTATATCCATAAGTAAATATATATAGAGCTGATTGGCTATTCAAAGTGAGGCTGGGGGGACATGAGATTTTCAAGAGAAATTAGGGTAAAGTCTTGATTTTGGGAATGATGGGGAGTAGAGTTTAGTTATATATGGGATTGGGGTTAGGCTGAAGAGGACAGCAATGAAACAATCTTCAAAAGAAAAACTGGATCGATTGCTTGAACAATACAAGGCGCAACCCGTCGGTATTGGATATATCGACATCATAGTTTCAAGAGATAATTACAAGTCATTTGCAAAATCTCTAATCGAAGGTGGTTTTGAAATAGACGCTATAAGTTGGTGGGAGTACATTGCCAGTCTTGACGCACCAAACACATATGGCATGGGCGGACCAGTAAGCCAGTTTTACCCAGGTTGGTTCGCAGAAACTTGTACAGCTATAGACAATGTTTCATTTTCTGGAGATCCTGCAAATGACCTCAACTCAATTATAGGTCTTGTCGAGAACAAAGTACTTGGTGTTTCCGATGGGAAACAAATCAGTTTTAAGGAAACTCCATCATTAACTCCTGCGTTTTGGCTGAAAGTAGATGAGAACTGGACAAATGTGCAAACCAGAACGCCACCCCTAGACCATCTCCCTAGAAACAAGTTCAAGCCCTGAAATGGTAGAATATTTGAGGAACAACAATCCTTAGACAACCACACGCCAGCCACCGGACAACAAGGACAATGAAAGTTCGGTCTCTGGTTTTTCAAGGGAAATGCTGTTGAAGTCTTGATATCTGGAATGATGGAGAGTAGAGTTTAGTTGGTGCTGGGATGGTGAAGAGTTGGTGAAGAATTTGAGATGGGCATAATGAGGGGAAATTGAAAAAGAGAAAGAAATAATGCAACCTCCTGCGCCAATGACCTATCGTATTATTGCTAGTGCTACGATTCTTCATTCGTTGATTATCATGCTATTAATTCAATTTACCACAATCTCAGGCCGCCCATGGATTGTACTTGTGTGGTTCTGGTTTCTCTGGCCAATAATACTACTGATTCATCCTTCACGTTCGTTGCGCCGTTGGCTAATTCCCGTTGGAGTTGGTATTTTGCTGCTTATACCATACTGGTGGGAGATATTTGCTTTCACAGTATGGAGCATATGGGGCTTTGCACCCTAAGAACAATGAAAGTTCAGTCTCTGGATTTTCAAGGGAAATGCTTTAATTTTCTTGCTTTCTGGAATGATGGGGAGTAGAGTTTAGCTGGTGCTGAGAAAGTGAAGAGTTGGAGAAAGAGTTCGGGG
Organism: uncultured Lentisphaerota bacterium; assembly: GCA_903872565.1. GTDB lineage: Bacteria > Verrucomicrobiota > Lentisphaeria > Victivallales > GWF2-50-93 > CAIQLG01. The sequence goes on from CAIQLG010000539.1 coordinate 2,418, forward strand.
GGGGGGTAAAATAGATAAAAATCCAGAATTTCTCCGGAAAAGTGAAAAGTTGATGAATTAACGAGTTAGCATAAAACATGAAAAAGAACGTCATATCTAGTATTATTATACTAGCCACATCGATTTTTTTTACATTCACGATGGGGTGTGATTCTGTATCCACAAGAACAATGTCAATTCCTGTCGATACCATTTCAACAAAGACAGTATCTGATAAAGCTAAAATAATTGACATAGTAAAAGGGGTTGTTACAGCAATAGCGAATAAACATGGATTTACTGAAGATGACTTAGTTGCATACAAAGCCTTTGTTCCCGACAGGACTAAATATCTATTACACCGTGTTCGTATTATCAAACGTCCGGTGGAGATGAATGTAGTAGACCATATATCTATTATACTAGAGGACAATAAGTTCCTTGAAATATGTGTATACAGAATGAATTCAGTCGATCCACCATCAGACTTAGATCCTGTTTTTGCGGATATTCTTTTTGAATGTGGGAAAAAATTAGAGTTATATCCTGTGACCTTTAAACATGATAAAAGCAACATCATATTAGGTATGGGACTCATTGACAATAGTATACATAACTAAATGCTAACGACTAAACCCAGCCTACTCCCTAAAGACAATAGCAAGCCTTAAAATGGTCTTTGAAAGACAGCAATCTCTGAGACAAGCACAGGCCAGCCACCGGACAACAAGAACAATGAAAGTTCAGTCTCTGGTTTTTCAAGGGAAATGCTTTGATTTTCTTGCTTTCTGGAATGATGGGGAGTAGAGTTTAGCTGGTGCTGGGATGGTGATGAGTTGGAGAAGAAAAAAGAGGAATTTCCGGAAAAGTAAAGAGTTGATTAATTAATGAGTTAACTGGGGGGAATATGATAAAACTCCAAGAATTTATCGAAAAAACAAGCCGATTTGAGAAACGGCTGATTTATAATTCGATTGCTATAATGGTAGGAATGATAACCGTATTAATTATAGCAGGACTCCTGATAGGTGATTCAGGATATGGACAGTTATTCATGCTATGCATCCCAGTTTTATTTCTTATACTATATTTTTGTATCAGTAAATGGATTTCAAAGAATTCTGTCCCAGTTTGTCCTTTTTGTGGAAAGTCATTAGTCCCTGGATGGGCAAGGGTAGTAATAGCCTCTCGCCATTGTTGTTTCTGTGGTAAGAAAATAATTGAAGATATGGACACATTAACAGAAAATCGCACTGATCACCAAGAGAGAGGTGGGTAACATTCAACATTGGAGGATAAGATGAAATACGTAATTAATATACTCATGGTTATGGCAGCTCTGCTAATGATCATATTCCTTATTTCCCTGCAAAATTCTGCAAGCACTATTTCTGGGAAAGGATATGTGTTTCCAATTTTAGTCGTGCTCTCTATTGGAGGCTTACACATAATGTTGCGGCGTTTTTTGTTCCCATTGCATAATATTCCTGAGAATGACAGGGAAAGAGTCAAAAGCATTATTAGTTCGGTTGAGCGCAAGGGTGTTTTTACAGTCATTACATATTTCGGCTATCTCGGACTCTTTTCATTTGCTTTTATGTATATGACAGGAGATGAGCACTTGGGGAAAGGAGACTCCATACATATCATCTATGGGAGTATTCAATTCATTGCTATAGGCTTTGCTGGCAATCTTCGACGAATCATTCTTCGTCTTATGCCGCAATCTAATGAGACAATTACACAAAAGAAGGACTCCGACAAGGGAAATTCACCCGATTTGCCACGGAGAACGGTTGAATATTAAACGTTATAAAAGGAGGGGCATCAGGGTCGTACCTATGATTTGACAAGAACGCCACCACTCCACTCTGACCAGCAAAAGCTTTCCATTTCTCTTTCTTGGTGAAACCGGGTCTTGCTTTCTCTTGAAGGGCTTGCCTTGAGAAAAGCTCTGGTCTCTGTTGGAGTATGTTGAAAAAATGAATTTCTGCTGTATGTTTTGTGGAGAGATGGAGTTCTTAAAGTTTAAAACGCTAATAATCCCATGTGTATGTTGCATATTTTCCAAAAATGCTGGACTAAATTGAAGGCTGTATGAGGCATCAATTCATAATTATAATCTTCATTGTCGGAATGATCTTTCTATCCGGATGCGGAACTTTTATGAGATCTACATATAACTTTGGGGCTCCCGGTGAATTGTATCCTGCTTTTAATGTAGATGTCCAAGGTTGGAGTTTTGCAGCCAAACCGGAGCCTTGGTCAGGAAGATACCCAGCGCCTATGAGCATTTTCTGCTGGAGAACGATTTGTGTTATAGATATGCCAATATCCTTATTGACGGACACATTGATTTTCCCTTATGATTTGATCAAAAAAGAGCCTCCCATAAATATTGAAGTTACGGATGTTTGTGGAGTGGCAGTGCCAGAAGCTGAAGTATCAATCTGGGAAATTAACGGCCGTAACAGTAAAGGTTTTACCGATCAATCAGGAATCTACATCTTTTCCGGTAATAATGAGCTTATTAACGTTATTGAAATTCATAAGGAAGGATATTATCAAACGACTCAGGAGCAAATGGAACATCGGCAAATTATCTCTTCCCAGCTAAAAAATAGAACTTATTCTCTCAATTTGAAAAAAGTCGTTAATCCTGTTCCTATGTACGGCAAAGCAGTCTCAGTCGAACTGCCTGTAGTTGAAGGGAGCTTCGGTTATGATTTGGAAGTCGGAGATTTGGTTCAGCCAGATGGATTTGGAAAAACTTCTGATTTTATCTTTCACGTGAAATCAACAGGTAAACAGTTGTTGTCGTTAGACATTTCTTTTTCCTCACCCGAAGATGGGATTCAACCATTTTTTATTTCTGGCAGCAGACACGCTCCAAAAAGTGCGTTAAGATCTTCTTATAATGCTCCGGAACAAGGATATTTTTCATCTCTAAAAGATGCAGACGAAAATGGACGTGAAATTTATAGCAAATATAAATTCCCCAAATACGAAGATATACATAATTTCAAAGATGATATAAACTATTATTTCAGGATTCGTTCTGGTAAAAAACAATGTTGGTATGGGAAAATATATGGATCTTTTCATGTCCAAGAAATGGAAAGGGATCACAAGATAAGAGCTCTTGTAAATTTCGGATACTATGTAACTCCTGATGGAACTACAAATATTGAATGTGATCCTAAGAAATGTCTATTCCCAGAAAAATCATTCAAAAGATATTATTTCACTGAGTATGGAATCTGCAATCCATAAGGCATTGGAATGGCGCCAAAATTCCCCTTTTAAAAATAATTATTCGCCCCGCAAAACCGCCCTGTTCCACCCCGTATGTAAATCATTCATATACTGAATCTCCCTGACGAAACCATTCCATGAGAAACTTCAGCCACCCAGCCACAGACACAAAATCAGAACCAGCCTTGAAAAACAACTGACCAAGGATTATTTTCCTCACCTGAAATATCATCTTATGAAACGGATGGCGTATTTCCCGGACTTGGCAATGGCATCAAGTTCGTGGTGGTCTGAGGTGAGAAGTTCGGCATTATAGTGTTTTGCCAATGCCACTGCGAACGCATCCGCCAGCGACAATTTGTTTTTCGCCTTTATAAGCCCTACTTCCGTGATGAATTCAGTATCCAAGTCTCTCGATACAACGAGACCTATATTATTCAAATCTGAAAGAACAACTCTGGCTTTATCCTCTCCGGACTTCCTTACGGCATCATAGAAAACTTCACATAAATTGATGGCATGGACAGCACAGTTACCCTGATGTTTTTCAAGGATATCGCATACGAACTCGCCACCTGTTTCTTCGCGGAGAAATGCGACGATGGCGCAGGCATCAAAAACGTATTTGATCTGTGGCATTTAAACCTCTAAGGACTTCTCTTCGGATTTCATTTTGGAAAATTCTTCAGAGGAGTGCAGGAAAGTCCTGTATTTCCCAAGGATCTTTCTTGGATTGGACTTTTTTCCGGTTTTTGTCATATTACGTGAAGCGAGATATTCCAGGAAATTAACCGCTTCCTCAAGCTGTTGAGGAGCAAGGTTATGTATTGCTTTTTCAATTTTCAAATGTGTTTGTGTTACGGCATTCATTATCTTCACCTATTTCATTGAGGAAAGTATACCATTCCCAGCTTATAATTCAAGCAATCACTTGTATTTTCAATCTCTTTCTCATCCCATACTCTGACCAGCAAAAAGCTTTCCATTTCTCTTTCTTGGTGAAACCGGTTCTTGTTTTCTCTTGAAGGGTTTGCCTTGGGTAAAGCTCTGGTCTTGTTGGACTATGTTGAAAAAATGAATTTCTGCTGTATGTTTTGAGGAGAGAGGAGTATTGCTTAGGAGTTAGACCATAGGACGTTAGGTATGGAAATAATATGACATGGGAACCAATATCTGAAGAGAAACTCTGGGATGAAATTAATGAGTCTTATGAACGCATGGATTTCCACCAGAGACGATTATGGGAAAGAATCCGGATCGAGCCAGAGAAATGGGAATTACATCCCTGGGGAGATAAAGGCGGAGGATTCTGGGTTGTCGCCATTCTCGGTAGAACTGTCATCTATTTCAATGACATTGAGGATGGATTCAACCGTTCTACCTATTCAAAATATGGAAAGATTCGTAGATACTTTTGCAATCAAGATTATTTAGAATGGCCCGTACAGTATCTATTAGATGAGATAAGAGACGGTACACCAAGCAGACTTTATGCTGGACCACCAGAACCATTAACCTAACCATGCGCGTACCATAAACCATTCCCTCACTGAATCTCCAGCCACCCAACCACAGACACAAAATCTAATCCAGCCTTGAAAAACAAGCCTTCGAGTAGGATTTTCCTCACCTAAAATGTGACGAGAGTTCAGAGTCACTCACAGGATTGGTGGATTTTGGGATTGCCCGCCTTCGTCCAATTCAGGCTACGGCGTGGCATGTTGGATTATTGGTTTTGGGTTCAGAAAAAGCCAAGATGCATGTGATTGAATGAATACGTTTACTACAAGCGAGAATTAACAAGCTTCAATCCCTGTTTTTGGCTTCGTTCCAGAGCTTGTCCATTTCCCCGAGAGTAGAGGCCTCCAATGACGAACCTTTTTCCCTGAGACTTTTCTCTATATGCTTGAAACGTTTCTTGAATTTTTCAGTGGTTGCCGCGAGTATTTCTTCGGCTGACTTGCCGCCCATGAAGCGGGCGAGATTGACTGCTGAAAAAATAACATCGCCGATCTCATCCTCTATTTTCTTCTTGTCGCCTTCGGCGATGCTTTCCCTCAGTTCACTGACTTCCTCTTCTATCTTTTCCACGATCTGATCGGGAGTGGTCCAGTCGAAGCCTTTCTTTGCCGCGCGTTTCTGTATCTCCTCAGCTCTGTGGAGTGCCGGGAAATGACGAGGAATGCCGTCAAGGCAGGACTCCGGCTCACTTCTCCCTTTTTCCTTCTTTTTTATCTCCTGCCAGAGCAGTAAAACATCCTCGGAGCTGTCGGCGGAACTATCCGCGAACACATGTGGATGCCTCCGTATAAGCTTTTCGCTTACGACATCCACAACATCCTCGAAGGAGAAAGTCCCGTTTTCGACACCGATCTGGGAGTGGAATACGATATGCAGGAGGACATCTCCGAGCTCCTCGACGATGGAGTTTCTGTCCGCCTCGTCTATGGCATCTAGCAGTTCGGCGCATTCCTCCACGAGGTAGGGTTTGAGGGTGGAATGTGACTGCTCCCTGTCCCAGGGGCACCCCTCGTCGGAGCGCAGTTTTCTCATTATTTCAAGCAGTTTTACTATTTTTGAATGTAGGTTCCCGGATGTTTTGTTTTTCATAGGAGGAATAAAGTCCGGGAGCTATTTCTTTTTTTTATCAAATTCCTTGAGTGCATTTCTTATTTCTTCAGGGATGTTTTCGAAACTGTTGTATGTTTTCCTTTCCCCCTCGATGAAGACATTGAACGGGGCATTGCACTCGAGTTCCTCTATTTCCGCCTTGGTTTCTGCATCCATATCGTCCAGCGAGTCATATATGAAATATTTCCCGCCTTTCCTGATTATGTAATGCTGGGCCGGCATCATCGAGATAGTCAAGGTCTTGGCTATCTTACTCGTGTCGAAATCGATGAATTTTGGCACGGGCTTCTGTTTTTTAGCACCACCCGTGACAAAATATATAATTCTTCTGAAAAGTCCCATTTTCAATCACCAGTTATTGTGTAATTAAAGGCGAATATAGCATATCTCATGAAAATAACAAACATTTTTGTGATTAACTTTTCTTTTAAATGGAAAAAATCATTTGGAGAATCTATATTGCTTAGACTGTGGAACAATAAAGGTGAAACTGTGACTTTACAAAAAGAGAAACTACCCGGCGGGAACGAGACAATCATGCTCGTTGACGACCAGGATGCGATCTGGGACTTCATGATTGAGGCTCTGCAGACACTCGGCTACTCAGTTATTCTTGCCGAAAATGGATTGGACGCTGTTGAGATATACAAAAATAATCCAGGCCAGATAGACTGCGTCATACTGGACATGATAATGCCCAAGATGGGGGGCCACAACACATTCTACCAGCTCAAGGCGCTTGACCCCAAGGTGAAGGTCATCCTGTCGAGCGGATATGTGTCCGAGCAGGAGGTTGACGACATTCTGAAGCAGGGGGCGAAGTCTTTCATCCCGAAACCGCACAGGATCAAGGATATTGCAATCGAGATAAGAAGGGTCCTTGATGAAAAATGATTGATGTCCTGAAGGAAAACAACCGCAAGATGGAACAGGCGTTCATCGTGGGGATACAGGAACCTGGCTCTCCCCATGGAACTGCGATTGAACATCTTTATGAGCTTAAGGAACTTGCCAAAACTCTCGGGCTAAAAACCTCTGGCGAGCTGATTGTAAGCCTCAAGATTCCACATCCCAAATTTTTCATAGGCTCAGGCAAGGCGGAGGAAATTGCGAATCTCGCAAAAGAAAAATCCTGCGAATGCATAATCGTTGATTCGGAGCTTAGCCCGTCCCAGCAGAGGAACTGGGAGAAGCTCGCCGCAATGCCTGTCTTCGACAGACAGGAAATCATAATTGACATCTTCGCGGACAGGGCTATCTCCCGCGAGGCGGTGATTCAGGTCGAGCTTGCGCGTCTCCAGTACATGCTCCCCAGGCTGGCGCGCGCCTGGACACATCTTTCGCGGCAAAAGGGTGGAGCGATGGGCACCAGGGGTGAAGGTGAACAGCAAATTGAGGTTGACAGAAGAATAGTAAAAAAGAAGATTGCGCATTACCAGAGAGATCTCAAGGATGTCAAACAGCATAGGGAGACACAGAGAAAGCTCCGTGACAAGAACAGGGCGCTCCAGGCCGCGATAGTCGGATATACCAACGCAGGAAAATCATCACTGATGAATGCGCTATGTGGCTCTTCAGTCCTGGTGGAAGACAAGCTTTTCGCGACGCTCGACCCCACCACCAGGCAGATAAAACTTCTCAACAATCAGCCGCTTCTCCTCACGGACACGGTCGGATTCATAAGGAAACTCCCGCACACTCTGGTCGAGGCGTTCAAGTCAACACTTGAGGAGGCCGTCCTGTCTGACATGCTCATACATGTGGTGGACATAAGCGATCCGTATTTCGAGGAGCATCAGGCTACAACACTTTCCGTGCTGGGTGAGCTCGGCGCGAAAGACAAGGATATCATAACCGTCTTCAACAAGATAGATGTGCAGGATGACATACTCATAAAAAGGCGCCTCGAGGCGATACATCCCGGCAGCATTTTCATTTCCGCGAAAAATGGAGAAGGAATAGACAATTTGCTGAGCGCCCTCACAGGCAAGGCAAGGCACAAGAGCGAGATTCTGTCGGTGAAACTCCCTCCGGAAAGGCACGACCTCGCCGCACTGGCCTACAAAAGCGGAAAAGTCATATCATCCGAATACGATGAGGATGGAAATCTGCATCTTACAATAAGTGTTGACAAGGCCATCAGCGGGAAGTTCGCCGAATTCAGATTTCCTGTTATGTTGAGCTCAACATAACAGGAAATCTGAAATGTGGATTTTTTGTAGCCACGGCCACCTGTCCTACGAAGCCTTGGCATAGTAGGATGTTGGCCGTGTTCGCCCCAACATCCGCCTACGTAAGGAAACTACGGCGAGACATGTGGGGGCGGCCACAGTAGTTCTCTCGGCACCTTATCGCCTTGTCTTTTGATTGCAACTCTGTATTAGTATTATTTGAGCCTTATTCTGGGATCAGCCCAGGCGTAAGTGATGTCTGCAAAGAGATTTATGATCACGAAGATGAAAGCTGTCAGCACCACGAGCGCCTTCACCATTTGAAGGTCGGCGTTCATCACCGCATTGATGCCAGTGTATCCGAGGCCTGGAATCCCGAAGAAGCTTTCGAGGAGGAGGCTTCCAGTAAACAGGAACGGAAGAATGGCTGTCGCCCTGGTTATGAGCGGAATTGCGGCATTCGCAAGAAGATGCTTGCAGTAGATCGTGAATGGCGAGCATCCTTTCGCCGCCGCTGTGCGGAGATATTCCCGGTTGAGCTCGTTCACAAAAATCGTCCTGTAGAATCTCACTCCCTCGCCGAGCCCGCTAAGAACCCCCACAAGGATCGGAAGCGCGAAAAACCTCCAGCTACCGTATCCCCAGACGGGGAACCAGTTGAAATAGTATCCGAGATACCATTGCCCGGCGATGATGAAGACAAGATAGCTGATGCTCATTCCTGCGACCGACAGCAGGACTATGAGCCTGTCCGGCCATTTCCCCCTGAATGCCGTGGAGATGAGGGCAAGTGCGACTCCGAGAATCATTTCTCCGAGGAAAACCGGAATCATGAGCATGAGCGAAGGCAAAGCGCATCTCAGCAATACAGTTCTGATTTCCTCCCTTGAAAGCAGGGTCTTGCCAAAATTGAAAAGTGACACGAAAGGAAAATCCTTCTTGAACGATATGACTTCCTTGATCGCGGAAATGAACTGCGAGTCGAAGGGGAAATCCTGTTTCTTGAAGAATGAGACGGATTTGATGTCGGCCGGAGCGGAATTCGCATCGGGAATTGAAATGACTAAAACATTCTGCCCTGGCGGGATTTCGACTTCCAATGTCTGCCAGTCGCTGGAACTGTGGGTTTTCCCTTCCATCTCGAATTGTCCGCGAAATATTATCTCCGTCCTTATCACGGGCTTTTCGGGAGGTGTGAAGTTTCTCGAAAAATTAACTGATCCGCTCTTGATCCGGATGAACCCTTTCGCCATTTCGTTCGTGCCGCTTATGGCAACCCCTGGAAACTCGAATTTTTCCGCAAAACTCGCGGAAGTAAAGGACTCCGTCTTTTTCCAGTGGCCATAGAATATTGGCTTGTCCGCGGAAAGTTCGCCTCTCAGATTTTCGATTTCCACTGGAGAAGGACTTTTCCCGAGCAGAGCCGCTGCCGGATCCCCGGCGGAAATTCTGAAGAAGACAAATGTCAGAATCAGAACGCCAATGATGACGAAAACAGAATACAACGTCCTTCTTATTATGAAATTAAGCATATTAAAAGTCTTTCAATCATTTATTTTAAACTCTTCCGATTTTATCCAATAAATAGTGCTTGAACCATGCAGGAGCCTGGTCGGTTTTCATTTCCAATGTTTTTCCATCTGTTATTTCGGCAAGCCATGTCTTGTCCTTGGATTCACCAGAGTTGTCAAACAAATATGCGCGGTTGGTGTGTTTTATGGCTTCCATAAGGAGATCCAATGAGCGATAATAGCGAGCAACAATGCGATTTTCCGGAACATCATGACCTCCAAGCTTAACCCGGTTACGCACCCTGGAGATATTGATTTCAGGATCTTCCGTCGCAATATAATACAAGTATGTTCTATAACCGAGTTTTTGAGCTTTTTCCAGAAGCTCCACCTTGCTAGCATGTGACATAACAGTTTCAAAAGTGAATGATTCTTTACGATCCAGAAGCTTATACCTCATAAAATCAGTGGCGACAGAGGCGAAATAGGAATCGACACCTACATCTTTGAAATACAGTTTGCCCTCCGAAAAATGTAGCCTGTTTGCCGCATCCGGCAGTCCGTCGGATTGCAACAGCGAAGATTTGCGAAACCATGGAAGGATCTCGTCTTCAGTTGTTGTTACGCCAAAGGCCGAAAGTTCCAAAAAACCTGTCTGTTGGATTTTCGACTCAATCTCGTCAGGGTTCAGATATATGCCAAGCAGTTCATGAGGAAGGACGGACTTGAGCGTACTTTTTCCGGAAGCGTTCGGTCCGGCGAACATACGCATTCTTGGCGTAATAAGGCTCATTTGATCTCTATTTTTGTTCCGGAAACCATCCTGGTCGGAGGATCTATATTCTTTATGGAAACCTTTTTATTATCAGGAGAGACTTTATAAAGGTGTCCATTTTCGGATTGAACGACATCCTGGCCTGAAGCTAGAGCCTGCTTACGCGCCGCATCAAAGGCTGAACCAGAAAGAGCTGGAAACGAGGATTCCAATTCGTCAATTTTATCTTCATAGTTTATCATAATTTGTCTCCTTTCAAGTGAACTTAGCCAACTTTCGCCGGGAATTAATACCATATTTTTTCCCGCTAAACACGCTAAAAACGCGAAAAACACAATTTCCCATGCTTTAAATTTACACCGAGATATCTTCAATTCAATCTTATTCTACTTCCTACCCGCATCCTTCTGTGACAACATTATGTTTTTGATTGTCCAATAATATGCTCTCTTTTTCCTATCTTTCACACTTGCTTTCAAATAAAATGTTCTATATAATCCTGTTTTTCAAGGCAGGGGTGGAATATCTGTCCTGGGGTGGGACATCTTACTCTTGATTGATGTCTTTTGAATATCCTAAATGTTAGGCTTGACATTTAAGGCAAGAATTCACCAAAGTATGTTAATTTGCTTGTAGTAGGCGTATTCATACGCCGTCCTTCTTCAGAACGTGCAATAAATTGCACGACTACGAACCGAAGACACGCCAACAGACTACAAGTAACATGGTTCACTGAATCCTTCCCCCACTTCAACGTAACTTTGCATTTTTAAAATATGTTTTCATCAGCTTTTTATCCGCTACTTCCAGCCAATCCATGCATTCCCGATATACCGATTCACGACCAAGTATACTTGCTCCCAGAAATACAATATGCCTGTTTGGATAATGCATGCTGGAATCCAGCACTTCAAGCGCCTTTTTCACCGGCATCCTCGTGCAGGCGATGAGATATGCGATGGCAGAGCTTCTTGAAATCCCCATATGGCAGTGAACCGCTATTTTTCCCTTTCTTTCCGACCATTCGAGTATGCGTCTCACCTGCTCGGCATCCGCACGATGCAGGACATCTGATTCGCCGATGATGTCGTCGAACGTCTCGCTTATGATCTCCCTGTAGTTGTTTCTGCAGTCGTCGAAATCCTGATATAGGATGGCGGCATGATCCGAATCCCTTATGCTCACGATGTTCCAGTCCGTCTTCTTGAAATATATTTCCTGGAGCATGTCGTCCAGGCTGAATACCGCTATTCTGGAAGTCTTCTTTTTCATTGTTATATCCCCGCCCCATTTTATTTTATCCCGCATATCCTTGTTTTTTTTGCGTGTTTCTATTCAGAGTGAAAGGAACCAGACACGAATTTCACTAATGCTCACGAATGGTTCGGGAGAAAATTTGCATGTCGCCGGATCTGACAGCGACAATGGCCGGATGAATGACGTAAAATATAGCTTTCGGTTTTATTTTACGTTCTTCATCCGACAGTGAACGTTAAAAACTTCACTGCAAATTTTTGTTAAACTATATTCAGCAATTTAAATTCGTGAAAATTCGTGAAATTAGTGTCTAAAAATTGGTTGCGGAAGATGGAAGTCGTCCGTCGTGTGCGATGGCTGACTTGACTTTTAGTCGTTTAATCTCCGGTGGGCATTTGTCTCGTTTCGAGTCCTTTGGCATATTTATTCCTCTCCCTTTTTTACGACATCACATAATTCCCACCATTTATAAGGTTGGTTACATCAGGAAGTCCTTGCACATTTTCGGCTTTGAAGCTGACAAAATCACCTTTTTGGATTTTCAATTCATTGTTATCGGCACAACTTTCAACTTTTCCGATATAACATTTGTTTTGAACATCGTAACCAAAAGGTCAAATTCTGCCAAAAGCTGAACCTTTATAAAAAACAAGGACAATTGCCCCACATTCCACTGATTGACAACCATATCCTTTGTCCCAATTGGGATGTTTCACTTCTTGCTCTTCCGGAAATTTCATATTTATTCTCCTCTATAGGGTAAATTGTATGATTTTACAATAATGTCACCTTTTTTAATTAGCTTCAAAAAATTCCTAATGCTTCTAAGAACATCCTCATGATAAGCACACGGAGCCACCAAAATTCTATTAATTGGAGGTAATTCAGGAATCAATTGATGGCTACCCTCAGAATCTTTTTGAATCAGCTTCTGAAGATTCATAATGCTTTTGAGAACATCATCATGGTAAGCGCATGGAGCCACCGAAACTTTACTAATTGTAGGCAATCTATGGTTGCACTCGGATTTTTTCTTTAATCCCTTTGATTCGACATAAGGAATTATGAAATTATTTTTTGCTCTGAATTTAAGCTCGAATTCCTTATCGGCATGGTATTGATCAAGAACTAAACGTACTTCATTCTCATCTCTGAATGAAGGATCTTTATAACTGGCAAGTGAATAGCTTAGAGAACCTATCAATTGTCCACGAAATTGATCAAGTTTATTAGCATCATGCGCGTCATTCGCGACTTGGTACAATTCTTGGTAGAAACCCCGTATAATGTCCTCCTGGAATTTGGCCTTGACATTACTATCGTAGATAGCTTTATATAATCTGAAGTAACGAAGAGATTTGGGACGATCTGGCCTTTGAGTGAAAAAGCGCCTAGTCTCCGGATTGTTTACATCAAATTCGATACAACATCCCTTCCCTTTGCCCGCATACAATGCCCATTGACTGGCTAAACTATTATCAAGACAAAAAGATGCGACAAAACAATGCAAATCCGGACTATTAAAATGGTCGGCAATGCTTTTTAAAATATCCTTTGAGTAAGGGAAGTTTGTGTCTTCGATTACGGCCTTTATTGCCTCTAAAGTAGCTTTCCGTCCATCTTCAATTTCGCGTGAATCATTTAAAAATCTTGAATCAGACAACCAAATTGAATCATTTTTCAAAATATTCATCATCGCTTCAACTGAAGTATAATGAAAAATACTCTTGATACTTTCATCCAAATAATATTGATCTTGCAATGTTTTTTGAAACTCAATCAATTTGTCTAGAAATGTATCTTTATCATTTTGCATACTCATATCCTCTTTGTTTTAAAGTCGTTAAGCGTTACGGCCTGATACTTTCTTTACTTGCTTGATTTCACTTCTGACCCACAGGCAAGACGAGCCGGAAGCCGAAGCGGTTGCTCCGGCACGATGGATCAAAACTGTCGCGATCCGCTGAACGGCAGTACCCGGCAACGTGGTTCCAGCTGCCGCCGCGCAGCGCAAACACTGTGCCAGATTTTACCCCTTGTGGATTTTTTTCAAGTTCTTTTGAATGCTCTCCTCCCCAGTCTGAGCACCACTCCCAGACATTGCCGCTCATGTCGTAAAGTCCCAGCTCATTAGGCTTCTTCTTACCCACAGGGTGTGTCTTGCCTTCGCTATTGTCCTTGAACCAGGCCACCTCGTCGAGTGTACCCGACCCGCAGTACTCGAACCCTTTCGAGTCCCTTCCCCCACGAGAGGCATATTCCCATTCCGCTTCCGTTGGCAGACGGAATCCGAAACCAAGCTTCTCGCAAAACGTCTTGCAGTCGTACCAGTTAACTCGTTCGACAGGCAGATTGGCACCTTCAAACTCACTAGGATTGTGCCCCACCACCGACTCCCACTGTCCCTGGGTCACTTCAAATACTCCAATGTAGAAATCCCTGGTCAAGGTTACCTTGTGCTGAATCTCGTTATCCCTCCTGTCTTTTTCCGATGAAGGCGAACCCATGATAAAAGAACCGGCAGGTATCTTTCGGAGAAGAATCCGGTTCGTTTTCCAGACATCGTTCTTCTGGAGGTCGGACGGAACACCGGGAAGATGGACTATCTTCCATGCGCCATCGGGTCGAGATGACACGTCAACCCGTGCTGTACGGATTCCGAAACCCAGTAGAAGACTCTGCCGGAAGCACTCTTGTTTCCCCTTAAGATTGTCGCTCAGCGATTTCAGAGGTCTGTATCCGGCTCCGGTGACGGCTCTGCCATACCTGCCATTGTCAAGCAGCGCGTCCACTGCCTCCTGAAGCCCTCTTTTCTCATTTCTTATTATTACTTCAGGAGTCCTGAGTTTAAGCAGACTTTTGAGCCTCCTGTTCCTGTTTATGACTCTCCTGTACAGGTCATTGAGGTCGAATGTTCCCCATCTTCCACCTTCAAGAGGCACAAGTGGTCTCAGGTCTGGCGGAATAACAGGAAGAACTTCAAGAATCATCCATTCAGGTCTGGAATTGCTTTTTATAAAGCCCTCCACAAGCCTGAGCTTTTCGGAAAGCTTGTTCCTGATCGCCTTGTTCTTCGTGTTGACCATCTGTATTTCCACATTGGCTTTCATGGCAGGGAGGTTGATTCTCTCGAGCATCGTTCTGATTGCGGGGGCTCCCATATCCGCCTTGAAGGCATCTCCATAGTCATCACGCGCCTGCTTGTATTCAATCTCTTCAAGGGCTTGCCCATCCTGGAGAGGAGTATTGCCCTTGTCCGTCACCAGCCAGTCCTCGTAGTATATGACTTTTTCCAGCGCTCTGGCCGTCATGTCAAGCATAAGCCCGATACGGCTGAAGAACCATATATGTGAAACAGGAGCAGCAAGATCTATGTGTCCCATTGTTTCGCATCTGACCTTCGACATAGAGACTCCGAGGCAGCATCTAAGGCCGATACGGTTTGGCATACACTTGAAAGACAATTCTCTCTTGTCTTTTCCGCAGTTGCACTCCCAATCACTGGTTGGTCCGAAAATTTCCTCGCAGAAGATTCCGCCTATTTCCGGCTTTAAACTATCGGAGTTGAAGGTCTCCGGATACTTGACTTCCCCATGACTCCATGAACGCATAACCTCCGGAGAGGCCACGCAAGCTGAACCATCTTCCATAACAGCATCGGGGCCAGATGACACGTCAATATAAATGTATTCGCCTGGTGGGCTGAATCTGGCTAAATCCTGAATAGCTCTCCGGACTAAACTTGAAGAGTTTTTTTGTAGAGCAAGTGTGGGAGCCTTTACAATTGCACCACCATGATCTTCGTTACTGTCGGTAGTCATGTTTTACCTCTTAAGCGTTGCCAGTTCGTTTCGGGCGTTCTGAATCTCGGAGTCAATGGAAGCCGACATTTCTTCAAGGATATCTCTAGCAGCCAAATCTGCATCATGGACTTTGACCATCAACACATAGATGTCAGAAGTTTTTATCTTCAAGATTTCCGTTTTGATTTCCGATTCCCTTCTTTTGATTTGCGCTATCGCCCTGATTGTTCTTACCAGTTCAGCGGCGATGCCTTCACCTGATACCGCCTCGGGACTATCGTGCCACTTATCAAAGATGTTCTGCATCTTTGTGATATCTCCCCGTTCATAGGCACCATTCAATTCAGTCATCAATCCTGTACGGATATTACGAGCTTTGTCATCCGTTGTTTTGTCAGGATGAATGATTGAAGCAATTTCCCGATACAGTTTTTTTGCATCTTCTGATTTTTCAGGCTTCAGTAAGTCTATTTGCGGATCGTTCTCTACCCCCTCATACTCCTCTGCGACTTTTTCCGCCTGTGTCCGAGCTTCCACAGCTTCTTGGTTCAGCTCATTATCCTGTGGATCCTTTCCGGCTATTAACTCGGCGATCTGAGCCCGAAGTTCATCGAGTTCAACATATTTTTTCCCAACTTTGGAATAGTAACGATGCTGAAACTGAGTAACAGTAAGTTTGAGTTCCTCAAGTCCAAGTTCTTTTTCAGCCAATAATTTGGATGCCTTCTCAAGCTTGGCCTTTTTAGTCGCGAGTTCCGCCTCTTCAGGTGTCTTAGTTTTGATTAGATTATTTTTCATTTTCTTTACTTATAAGAATTTTCATTTTTATATTCTTTTCAAGGTGACTTTGTGCTGAGGAAAATCAAGCATTCTTTATTTAGTGCTTACATTGCATTTCCCATTCCTATTGGGAATGTTACTTGTTTGCCTTTAATTTCGACTTGTTCGGGAACCTGGCTTCGGTGGAGACAGCCATTCCAAGAACGGAAGAAAAATGCCGCCACATGTTTTCGATCGAATTGCAGATTTGTCTTCTTGTAATGAACACAACCGGCTGCGCCGGGACTTAATATCATATTTTTCCCCGCTAAACACGCGAAAATACAATTTCCTATAGGATCGAGTTGTTCTACGCTTTATTTCTTGCATGTTTTCCCATTTCTCTTTCTTGTTGCTTTTCCAGTTCTCTTTCCCTGTCTTCCCGTTCCTTTTCCCTTCTCTCCTGATCCTTCCTGTCTTTTTCTATTTGTTTGTCTTTTTGTTCCTTGAAATATTTATCTGTCTCCTCCTCTCTTTGTTTTTCTCGTTCTTCCCGTGCCTTTTCCAGTTCTTTCTGTTCTTCTCCACTTTTGTCAAATGCTTCTTTGTCTTGTCGGTCTATTTCCTCTTTTATTCTTTCATCCCGAGCCTCTCTTGATTCTCCGTCTCTCTGCTTGTATTGCTTGTAATCAATCGTAGTCCCAAAAGACTTGCCCGCACAAAAGAAACATCCTGCCAGAACCATCACGCACAACAATGTTTTCACTCTGACCCCCTCCTTTTTTGTTTAACTTAGCCGGCACCGCCGGAACTTATCGGAACGCCACCAATCCCGACGCTATTTTATGGCCGGGATCTGCGACTCTGGTGGCATTTATTCAATAGTGCCGGCAAGATGCCGGCGTTCCTTGAAATGTAACGTAGGCATTCCTGCCTGCGAAATGTCAGACAAGAATGTCCGACCTACATTAAAATACAATTTCCTATACGATTAAATTATTTGATTGTTCTGCCTAGCTTCTCAGTTCTCCTTTCATTGTTATTGGACACGGATTGGCCGACCCGGGGGTCATAATGCCTCGTCC
>CAIQLG010000540.1 GCA_903872565.1 uncultured Lentisphaerota bacterium
CGATAATGCTCCGATGGTGATGTGACCGAGTTGTCCTCCGAGCTTTCGATAGATATTTTATTAAAATATAAGAGTAGCTTATCATCAAGAATGAATTATTGCAAATAAATAATATAAAAAAATAGGTGTGACCCCGATCCCTTCGGTCATTTCCAGAAAAGCCGCGTAACTGAAAAAAATGACGTCTGCGTCACTGCGGAAGAACTCTGCACTGACACTGAAAAACCCGTAAAATTGGCTTCCACGTCAAGCAAAAAGTCAGATGCTGCCTGAGCTGATCCCTGAAAACTGTCGAAAAACCACTCATTTTTCAGGCCACTGAATTGCCTGAACACCTACACCCCAGGTGCGACTCTTATTTGCACATCATTGTATTTGCTATGGACGTTTCTGAAATTTGTGAAGAATTCCAAGAACTATAAGCCCAACAAGAAGAACTGTCGTAGTCCAGGCGAACATGTGCAAACGAGATAATATATTGGTCATCGTAATCACCACCATAGCTTCAGAAGGATGGTTGAGTGCAGATGAGATATCTGCTGCAACGGATTGAATCAGTGCGAGCATAGCAGCCATCAACACTGCGAGAAAAAGACTGGCTTCGACTCCGACTCCGAAACACGGCAGCCCTGCCTTGTGTCTCCTCAGTAACTGTATGACAAAAAAAAGAGATACTGTCACTGCAATAACCGGGAAGACAAACAACAAGATCGGAGCAATCAACGGCTTATCGAAAAAAACTGGACCTGGACTATTCATAAATTCACTTCACCAATTTTGTATGCGTGGACTTTTTGTCAGGCCATTTGGTGATGCGATATGTATCGCCAGTGGAGTTGTTGTGAACCCAGAAATTGCCTGCCGAGTAGCCGCTAATGATATCCATGTCGGCGTTACTGAAAGTAGGGTTAGAGATGGCTCCTAAATATGTGTGGCTGTGCCAAAAACCAAGGTACGTGGCGTCTGCGGGTACCAAGCCAACAGTAGGAGCCACATCAACGGAAAGAGGACCACCGGTTGCTGCAGTCGTGTAGGAATATTTTATGCACCCACACTTATCTTTGTATCTGTAGATGCTTCCGCCACGTTCATCCCGTTGCCAAGTACTAGTGTATTCCAAAATTGCTGCTAGAACTGCTTCGTCCTCAGTTGAATACGGATCGCCTGCTGCTAGTCCGAAGAGATCTATAAAATTAATGGGGGTATTAAGGCACATTGCATACAGATTCCATCCACCTTCCTCTTCAATCGGATCCCTGCTGAGCCATCTCCCGAGCTCGGGGGTGTAGTAACGGAAGCTATAATAAACCAGCCCCGTTTCAATGTCCAGATATTCCGAGCTGAAACGATAATTGAAGTTGCTGGACATTGAACCCGTGGCAGTTACAACCTTTCCGAATGGCGAGAATTCATAGTGCGCCTTGATATTCCCAGAAGCATCAAGATATTCCGTGACATTCTTGTTCGCATCTCCCAGCGCATAATACGTGGTTGAGCCCTGTGTTTCGGAAAGATATTTTTCACTGCCAAGTCCCTGAAGGGCAGGCGACCAGACCCGCTTCTTGAGAATCGCATCGCTGTTTGCGCCGTCAAGTTCTTCAATCTGCAAATAGCCGTCATAAACAAATTTCAGATGAGTGTCAAGCGTCCAGTTGCCAGTGGAACCAGAATACACTTTCTTTTCCACCCTTCTTGAGGCATAATCATATTTGAATTCCAATCTTGCATCCGATTTTTCAGCGGCAATCAATCTGTTTTCCGCATCCCAGGTCAATGACCACTGGGTAGCACCCAGGGGCATACTGGTCATATTTCCATCGAAATCATAGGTGGGGCTTGCGGTGGGATTCGTGATTGCGCTGTACTGGTTAAGATTGTTGCTTGTGTAATTTCTTGTAACTGTTGAACCAGTCTCCTTCGAGGCGGAAGTGAGCCTGTTTCCAATAGGGTCGAAGGCGAAGGAATAGCCATAGTTTGCACTGTTCGCGGCATTCGCGCCCGTGACCTCCGAGCGGTCGTTGTAGCCGTAGGTTATGGTGTCTGACTGGGTGAAGGCGGTTCCTGACTTGCCCATAGAAGTGCGGTTGCCAAGAACATTGTTGCTATAGTCGTACTGGCTGATGGTGGTGCTTGTATTGTAGGTGTTTTTTACCTGGGTCACAAGATTACGATTCGCTTCGTAAGTACTTGCTACACTTATCCCGTGAGGATAGGAGATGGAAGATATAAGATTGGAAGATGGAAGATAATTATATGTGAATTCATCTGACCCATTTGTAAGAGACGA
>CAIQLG010000541.1 GCA_903872565.1 uncultured Lentisphaerota bacterium
ATGTCCAGCAACTTCAATTATCGTTTCAGCTCGGAATATCTGGACATTGAAACGGGGCTGGTTTATTATTGTCACAGGTACTACAGCCCTGAACTTGGGAGATGGTTGAGCCGTGATCCGATAGAAGAATTTAGCAGCAGAGTTACGTTTAACACATATAATTCTAAACGAATAAAGAGAACAATAGACAATATCAATAGACTTAAAAGAATTTTACGCGTTGATAGGTCTTATACCAGAACATCCTCCAACATCATAGAGATAAATAATTCCCTCGATAAAATCAAACTTATTCTTAATAATTATTATTATACAAATGTGTTCCCATATGGAGAAAACGACAACTTAAATTCGTACCTAATGCTTATAAATAACACAATAAACAATATCGATATTATTGGACTCCAAGAAGAAACCGAAGACAAGGTGCCAGTTGCAATAGAGGTTGGCACAAAGCTTGAAGAGCCGGGTGCGAATGGAGAAGTTAAAATTATTACTGAGAATTCGACTGAAATTTGTGTAGAAAAAAAGGGTGTAACTAGTATTTTCGACAACATTATTAAAAGATTAGTCCAGAAAGACACTGATGCTATTAAAAAAGATGATAAAAAGGATGGGGAAACACCATCCGACGATATGACAGAAGAAGAAATCTTGAAATACATCTATGAACATCCTGTAGAACTGATGAAAGACGACTGCAAAAAATGCGAGGAGAAAGAATGAGATTAAGGAGATTTAAAATATGATGATCAAATTATGTGCGGGACTAATTATAATCCTTATTGCATTTTTTATATTTAATGGTTGTATTCAGATTTCTCCTGATGAAGAAAAACTCAACAAGGGATATGAGTTCTATGAAAAAAGGGAATACGATAAAGCCTTCCCCTTATACAAAGAGTCGGCTGAAAGTGGGAATAAAATAGCGCAGAGATATCTTGGATTTATGTATGCCCGAGGTGAAGGCGTAAAAAGAGATGACAACGAGGCGGTGAAATGGTTATCAAAAGCATTCAAACAGAGTGATATTAAATCAGCATATTTTATAGGCCTTATTTACTTGAATGCAGGAAAAACAGATGAAAATTTTAAGATTGCATTTGATACCTTTCACTATGCTGCCACCCGAAATCTTCCTGAAGCACAATTTAATCTTGCTATAATGTACTATAGAGGGAATTATGTTAAGAGGGATTATGCTAAAGCGCTAGAATGGTATAGAAAAGCTTCAGAAAACGGGGATCTGTCGGCTAAAAGGAATATTGCTTCGATGTATTTCCGTGGTGAAGGGGTCGAAAAAGATTGGTCCAAGGCATTTGAATTCTATAAAGAAGTAGCTGAAGCTGGATATGCTCCTGCACAATATGATCTTGGTCTTATGTTTCTGAAAGGTTATGCTGTTGATAAGGATGAAAAAAAAGCATTTTCTTGGTTTCAAAAAGCTGCAGAACAGGGTGATACTAATGGGCAAAGAGTAGTTGCTACAATGTATTATTATGGCAACGGTGGTGTCGATCGAGATTTATCTAAGGCATTTGAATTGTTTCAGTTGTCAGCGACAAAAGGTTGTTCTGTGTCTCAATACGGTCTTGCAACAATGTATTTAAATGGCAAGGGGACTGAAAAAGATGAAGAGAAAGCTTATGAATGGTTTAAAAAATCAGCTGAAGGAGGCGAAGCAAACGCTCAGGTTTTTCTTGCCAGGTCATATGCAGAAGGAAAGCCCCCATTTATTGAGAAAGACATCAATAAAGCAATAGAATTGTTTCAAAAAGCAATAAGCAAAGAATATCTTCCTGCTTACAACGAATTAGCATACCTTTGGGCGGAGCAGGGAACCAATTTGCAAGAGGCTGAAACTCTGATAATTAAAGCAATTGAAAAAGAGTCTGATAATGGATCATACTTAGACACATATGGGTGGGTTCTATACAAACAGGAAAAATTTCATGAGGCACTTAAACAACTTGAAAAAGCGTTGGGAATAAACCCAAATAGCTCAGTCATCAGAGACCATCTTGGTGACACTTATCTCAAGCTTGAGATGAAGGATAAGACGAAGGAGCAGTGGCAGAAAGCACTTGAGCTCAAACCTGAGGATAAGCTGAAAGATAAAATAACATCCAAGCTGGTCGCTCTTGAAAAAGCCGAAACCGTACCCGCACCCGCCCCTTCCAAGGAGCCTTCCAAGTGACTATCCAGCATTTCCAAATCTTCCTTCCCCCGCCCTTTCCCGCCCTGCTTCTTCCCTGTGACTGTCAAATGGATATGGTCAGGCAGAAGAGACGCCCCAGTGTCGCAGGGGATGCTGTTTTGGAAGTGCGGATGAGAGGATCAAAGTTCAACTTTAAACTTTGAAATTTTGGCGGATTCAGGCACTTTTGAAACTGACCCATACATTCACCCGCCCTTGCTGTTTTGACCGCCTACGTTTGCTTCTAAATGCCATTAGATCGAATTTTGGTAAGACTTGAAATGCGCCTGATTGTGTGAAATATATCTTACTAAAACCTGTTGCTTTTCATAGACAATTCAGGGGATCGGGGTCACACCTATTTTTTTATATTATTTATTTGCAATAATTCATTCTTGATGATAAGCTACTCTTATATTTTAATAAAATATCTATCGAAAGCTCGGAGGACAACTCGGTCACATCACCATCGGAGCATTATCG
>CAIQLG010000542.1 GCA_903872565.1 uncultured Lentisphaerota bacterium
CTCGTAGCTTCAATCGCACTGGAGACGTAGAAAAAGGGGTTGTGGCTAAAAAAGGGTTGCCCCCGGGAAATCTGAATGAAAATTCCCCCCAGAGGTGGAATTTTGAGACATTATTATTTTCAGCGGATCAGGAACTCTGAAATCATGGAACAGGAACCAGTAAAATTAATGGCGGTTCTGCAGATCAAGAACACTCTCGGCCTCCACGCAAGGCCGGCGGCTCTTTTTGTCCGCCTTGCATCCTCGTTCGCATCCGAAATAATTGTCGAAAAAGACGGTGACATCGTCAATGGAAAAAGTCTTATGGGGCTCCTGATGCTTGCGGCAGGCAAGGACTCCAATATAAACGTCACAATATCGGGGCATGATGCCAATGAAGCGCTGAACGCCATTTCGGAGCTGCTTGAAAACTGTTTCAATGAAAAGTGATCTGTTCGCCATGAAGGAAAAAAGAAATGAATTTCTCATCCACGGAATCCCAGCCTCGCCTGGAATAGCCATTGGAACAGCCCTGGTCATACGAAAGGCCGAATTCTTCATCGAGGAAAGAAACATAACCCAGGATGAAGTCGCTTCCGAGCTGGCCAGACTAAACGATGCCATACAGCTTACAAAAAAACAAATACTCTCCCTCCAGAACAGGGTCCAGACTATCCTGACAGAAAAGGATGCACAGATTTTCGACGCACATCTACTCGTCCTCGACGACAAGATGCTGATGGACGAGGTCGAAAACACAGTGGGCAAAGAACTTAAAAATGTGGATTTTGTATTCAACCGGACGGCACAGAGATATATCGCCACGATCTCCAAGATGCCCGATCCATACCTGCGGGAACGCGCACAGGACATAAGGGATGTCGCCGAAAGAATAATCAAAAATCTCCAGAGCAAGACATATTCCATCCTCGACCGGCTCCCAGGCCAGAGAATAATCGTGGCGCACGATGTCACCCCGTCCGACACCGCAACCATAGAGAAGGAGAATGTCCAGGCATTCGCCACAGAAGTCGGGGGCAAGACCTCGCACACCGCAATCATGGCCAGATCAATGCAGATACCGGCGGTTGTCGGGGCGCAGAACCTCTTCCTCGACAAGATACACAACGGAGATCTGCTCATCGTGGACGGTTATCTCGGGATAATAGTAGTCAACCCGCAGCCAAATACGCTGAAGATATATGCCGACAAGGAAACCGAAACGGAAAAATACTATTCGGGATTTCTCAAGGAAAGCAGACTCTGGCCGGAAACTCTCGACGGATTCAGAATCCAGCTCGCAGCAAACATACAGGGACCGGAGGGAGTCCCGGACGCGAAAAGATATGGTGCCGCCGGAATCGGACTATTCAGGACAGAATACCTCTTCATAAACGCAAAAGAACTGCCCACGGAAGAAAAGCAGTTCTCCATATACTCCAAGATCGCCTCAGACATGGAGGGACATCAGGTAGTGATAAGGACATTCGACCTTGGCGGGGACAAGCTTTCCGAAGTGATAACCCCTTTCAACGAGCCCAACCCCTTCCTGGGATTCAGGGCCATCCGGCTGTTCCTGGAATACAGGCACTTCATGGTAACTCAGCTCAAGGCGATACTCAGGGCAAGCGCATTCGGAAATGTCAAGATAATGTTTCCGATGATATCCGGATGCGAGGAACTCGATCAGCTCCTTGAAATACTTGCCGAATGCAAGGCCGAGCTCAGGCAAAGCGGCCTCCCCTTCGACGAGAACATCCAGGTCGGAATCATGGTCGAGATACCATCCGCCGCAATACTTGCCGAAGAACTTGCGCAGAAAGTTGATTTCTTCAGCATCGGCACCAACGATCTCGTCCAGTACACGCTCGCTGTTGACAGGACAAACGAGAAAGTCGCATACCTGTATCAGCCTCTGCACCCGGCCGTGCTCAGGCTTATGAAAAATGTCGTGGATGCCGCCAAAAAACGAAGAATATGGGTCAGCGTATGCGGGGAAATGGCTTCGGAACCCAGATTCACGCCAATTCTCCTGGGGCTTGGAATACACGAACTGAGCATGAGCCCCTCCGCAATCGGCCCCATAAGAAGGCTCGCAAGAAGAATGAGAATGTTCGAAGTTGAAAAAATCGCAGCAACAGCACTAAAGACTTCTGACCCGAAAGATGCGATGAGACTATCGGAAGAATATCTTAACAACATAGCTCCCGACATAATGAGTATGTCGTTCAAATAAGGATTGGATATGCTAAATTCGCAGGAAAAAATAAGATGAATTCTAACACATCAATCCTTGTTGTTACATTAGTTGTAGCCACGGCCACCTGTCCTACGAAGCCTTGGCATAGTAGGATGCAGGCCGTGATCGCCCCCAACATGGGGGCGGCTACAGTAGAATTTCCAATGAGGCCTGACACATTACAATGAATAATCCCCCGAACAAACGCCCGTCCTGGGACAGATACTTCATTGACATCGCAAAGGTCGTGGCAAAAAGAAGCAACTGCAGGAGAAGACACGTCGCAGCCGTCATTGTCAAGGACAGGCGCATAATCTCCACCGGATACAATGGAACCCCCAAGGGAATCAAAAACTGCGACGAAGGTGGATGCCCGAGATGCTCCTCCGATGCCCCTTCCGGGGAAAAACTCGAGGAATGCCTCTGCTGTCACGGCGAAGAGAATGCAATCGTGCAGGCCGCATATCATGGAACATCCGTCAATGGCGCGACTCTCTACACGACATACAGCCCGTGCCTGCTGTGCGCAAAAATGATAATCAATTCCGGAATCGCAGAGGTCGTATATGAGAACAGATATTCGATTGACGATACCGCAAGAAAAATCCTCAAGACCGCAAAAATAAAAATCCGTGCAATATCACCCGAACCGGAGGTTTAAGATGGCAGACGATCCAACGCCTTTCAATGAAGATGAAAATTTTGAAAATGAAATCAAGAAGCTAACGCCGCGAGCGAGACAAGTCCTCGTCCTGGCCCAGAAGGAGGCTGGAAGGTTCAATCACGACTATATCGGGACTGAACATCTGCTCCTCGGGCTCTTGAGACTAAGCCAGGGAGTCGCGGTAAATGTGCTTAAGTCAATGGGACTCAACATAGAAAAGCTCAGGATAGAGGTGGAAAAGTGCTCCGGCGCCAGCGGTGGAACAAAGGTGGATGGTGCAATACCTTTCACAAACAGGCTCAAGAAGGTGCTGATACTTGCAGCGAGAGAAGCGCAGTCAATGAATTATTCCTTCATCGGTACGGAGCATCTTCTTCTCGGGCTCCTGCGCGAAGGAGAGAGCGTCGCCGCCCGTATCATGAGAAACATGAACATAGATCCCGAAAAGGTGCGGATGGAAGTGATAAAGGCGCTCGATCCGAATTTCCTGCCGCCAAGCGGCGCCGGCGGGCAAAATGGCTCAGGACAGCAAAACTCGGGAGTGGAGCTAAACGCGCTCAAAGCCTTTGGGCACAACCTCACTGAAATGGCGGAAAAAGGCAAGCTCGACCCCGTCATCGGACGAAAGGACGAGACTGAACGGGTGATACAGGTATTGTGCCGGAGAACAAAAAATAATCCGGTGCTCATAGGAGAAGCCGGAGTTGGTAAGACCGCGATAGTCGAAGGACTCGCACAGGCGATCTTCGATAAGCATGTGCCTTCGCTCCTCGCCGACAAGAAGGTTTTCGCACTCGATCTGCCACTGATGGTGGCAGGAACGAAATACAGGGGACAGTTCGAGGAAAGAATCAAGGCCGTTATTGACGAAATAAGAAACTCGGGCAAGGTGATACTCTTCATTGACGAGCTTCATTCCCTTGTTGGCGCCGGAGGAGCCGAGGGTGCGATGGATGCGGCGAACATCATTAAGCCGGCACTTTCCAGAGGGGAACTTCAATGCGTCGGCGCTACGACAATGGATGAATACAGGAAACATGTGGAAAAGGACACCGCGCTGGAGCGGCGCTTTCAGCCAATCATGGTCAATCCTCCGTCAGTCGAAGAGACATACGAGATTCTCAAGGGGCTCAGGACCAGGTACGAGGAACACCACAAGGTGCAGTTCACCGATGCGGCACTCAAAGCCGCCGCCAAACTGTCTGACCGATACATCAGCGGACGATTCCTGCCAGACAAGGCGATTGACGTGATGGACGAGGCCGGCGCAAGGACAAAAATCACGAACCCTGCTGAAAAACCGGACTTCGGCGATATCGAAAAAGAGATAGCCAAAATCCAGGAGGATAAGAAAAACACGATAAGCGCCCAGAAATACGAGGAGGCGGCAAAATTCCGGGACACGGAGAAAAAACTCAAGGCCGAACTCGAAGCAAAGAAATCCGAATGGAAAAAGTCCCAGGACAGCGTCAGGATTTCTATTGATGTCCATCAAATAACTCAGATAATCTCGAAGCTGACCGGAATTCCCATCCAGCAGATGGAAGAGGGAGAAGCCTCACGGCTTCTTAAAATGGAGGCGGAACTCGAAAAAAGCGTGATCGGCCAGAATGACGCGATAAAGATGATATCCAAGGCACTCAAACGTTCAAGGGCGGATCTGAAGGATCCCAAGAGGCCGATCGGCTCCTTCATCTTTCTCGGCCCTACAGGCGTAGGCAAAACACTTCTCGCAAAGGCTCTCGCCGAATTCATGTTCGGTGACGCGGATGCCCTGATACAGATTGACATGTCTGAATATATGGAGAAATTCAATGTGAGCCGCCTCGTCGGCTCTCCACCAGGCTATGTCGGCTACGACGAGGGTGGCCAGCTTACGGAAAAAGTCAGGAGACGCCCCTATTCCGTAGTCCTCTTCGACGAAATTGAAAAAGCTCATCCGGATGTGATGCATATACTTCTGCAGATTCTGGAGGAGGGCAAACTCACAGACGGCCTCGGCAGAAAAATAGTATTCCGGAACACCGTAGTCATAATGACCAGCAATATCGGTGCCGAGCAGATGAGGAAGGGCGGAGGCATAGGTTTTGGCGCCAGTTCTTCCGGCGAGAATAACGAGAATTACGAGAAAATCCGGGACAAGCTGCTTGAAATAGCGAAGAAAACCTTCAAGCCAGAATTCGTCAACAGAGTGGACGATTTAATAGTTTTCCGCCAGCTGGAGAAGGACGATCTCAGGAGAATCGTCACGCTGGAACTGGACAAGATACTCGAAAGGCTTAAGGAGCAAAACATAACTCTCAACATCAACGACGAAGTGATTGACTTCATCATAAGAAAGGGCTATCAGCCGGAATTCGGTGCGAGGCCGATCCGCAGATGCATCGAAAGACACATAGAGGATCCGATGGCCGAGGAGATACTCCGAGGCGCCATATCTCCGGCTTCCATAGTGAACGTCCAGGCAGATGAGGACAGACTGCTTTTTTTCCCAGAAAAAAAATCTGAACCGGAAAATCCGCCATTGGAAGATGCCCCCTCCCCTAAAAAGAAGCCGAGGAAAACCACAAAGAAATAATATGGGTTTTCCGAGTTCCAATAAAAATTTGCGAAACTATTTTTTTTGACTCGCAAAAACATATTTCCCGTTCAAGGCGTGGCAGGCTTCACTCCTGCACCGAGGCATACGATCGAACCGTCTTCGAGTGTCGCGAAAACTTTTCCGCCAGCCACGGCAAGACCATTGAAGGCAAGCGGAACGTTGAACGTGTGCTCGGCCTTCGGTTCACCCTTGTCAAGAGAAAGAATCTGTACGAATCCTTTGCTGTCGGTCGTCTTCTCATCAAAGATGCCGCCTCCGACTATGATCGAGTTGGCGCAGAACACAATGGAAGTCGCCTGATAGCCTGAAGGCAGAGCTTTCTCCCAAATCTTAACTTTCGGATCTGCCGGCATTCCTGCAGTCAGGATCTTGCTGCGGTCAGCCAATGCGACGTTACGCCCAGGATATGCGATTGCACAGACGTTGGTGTCGTTCCAGGCGATCATGGTGCTCCATCCCGGATAGAAATTCCCCAGCGCAACACCGTTGAATTTCCTGAATCCCAGCTTTGTCCAGTTCCAGCAAAGAAAACCTTCCATGCCGAAATTAAGTTCGACCTCTTTTATTGCCGGCTCCTTGGGTGCTTCCGCAGGAAGCTGCTTCTGCAATTTCTCTTTTTCCGACGGATCCTTGGCCTTTTCAATCTGATCCTTTATAGATTTGTATCGATTGGCCATGTTGAGGTAAGCCTGATACACCGCAGTATTGTTTATCTTTGGTTCTCCTGTTTTCGCATCAAAGCGGAGAAGCATCGCCTGAACGGAGTCGCCGACACTGAAAGGCAGGTCAACGGTCCGGGATGGCACGCCTCCCATGTTCAACGTCAATGCCTTGGACCAACGCACAGCGCCGGTCACAGGATCGAACGATCTGAGCACACAGCCGCCATCGGCACCCTGCGTCCGCCCTGCAACAGCGTAGGCCAGATCATTGACTACGACAACGGTTCCTATAACCGGCCACAGAGACTCCATCTGTCCGTATGAAACCATGCGATCTTCGCGGGGTGCCATGCGCATGCGCCAGGCGAGCTGGCCGTCTGCGAGAGACAACGCATAAAGATAGCCGTCATGAGATCCGAATATGCAACGCCCTTTGACAATTGTCGGCGAGCTGTCTATCCTGCCTCCGGCGGTGAAGCGCCATTTCTCCTTGCCGGTATTGGCATCGAACGCCACAACCTGATGCAGGTTGGATGCGGCGGCAACCGCGATTCCGCTGGCAACAACTGGAGGTGTCAGTTGAGAGGCAAGATTCTCCTTCCAGTCGGTTGTCAGGCATGATTCTGGCATGGGAGATATCACCTGCGTCTGCCACAAGACATCCAATGCTTCAGGCGCCTTGCCTGCAGTGAAGCCACTCCTCTTGGCATCCTTACGATAAATTGGCCAGCCACCGTCAGACTCAGCCTGGGAATCATTCATGGCTGGAACATTGAATGCCGGCCCCTGCTCCACCTGGGGAGCTTTTTCCATTTCATCCGGCTTCGGATCGCTGACGATGTTACCGATTGCGAGAAAGCCCTGGATCTGCGTCGGGACGCACCCGCACCAGTTCTGTGCGACATAGATGCAACCATAGGCGGGCACTTCGCCCACAATGCAGGCACCTCTTGCGCCCATGAATACGCCGCCGCCGCGGTTGTTCAACCCAAAACCATTTACGTAGTAGGAAGGGACACAGAACGGTGGTGAGAATCCGATGCTGGGACCGGCTTCTGCTATAGCTCCTGTCTGGGAATTATATTTCTTTCCGGCAATCGTGACTATTCCGCCATCCTGAAACACTGGATTGCCCCTGGGTGTTTTCACAAGTACCTTACCGTCTTTTGCGGAAATAAGCCAGGTACCCTCCGAGCTGCCGTCTCCAGAATCTTTCACAATCCCGACAGAGCCCTGCCCTGCGGAAGCCACGGTCAGATAGTCCTTTGTACCAAATTCGGACGATGGAACTTCCCACAGCTTTGCGCCAGTTTTCAGATCAACTCCCACAACAACCTGAACAGGACGGTCGCCCTGCCCGGTCTCCTCTCTTTTGTCAACTCCCTCGCGCTGCACCATGGAAAGAACACCTTCGGAACATCTGATAGACGTGGCGAGCTTGTCAATCTTCCAGATTTGCTTCAGAGTTCCAGCATCGTATGCTTCGACATCGCCGCTTGCGACTGCAAAGTCATGGCGGCGGCGGTCAACACCGTAGAGACCGCCAACCTTGGTTCCACCTTGCCATGTGGCAACGACAAGGATGTTATTGTCCACAAGAATTTTGCCTGGGGGATAAGCAGTATCCAGCGCCTGGACGGTTTCGCCGGTAGCTGCGTCAATGACCAGAAGTTTCCCGTCGCCTCCGGCCGTGTAAACGCGGCTTCCCACCACCACGAACGGAGCACGGTTCATGTAATAAAGTCCTCCGTAGAAGGTCTTTCCGACGTTTTTGCGCCACAGCAATGTGCCATTAAAGGCATCGCGGCAGGTCACGTACTGGTCATTGCCGTACGGCAGGAAGCAGGCGCGTCCCATGTTTTCAAGTTCCCCCATTGAGAGAGTGAAGCAACGGCCGCCGGTGACGGCCAGTCCGCGGGTGCTCGACCAGGCATTTGATGAAAATTTAGGATCCGCATAGCTTGAAGGAAGGCCTGCGTTCCATCTGTATCCGATCGGGTATTTGAAGACTTTGTCCTTGGAGATCAGGCCGCCATCCGGCCCGTGGAGGTCATGGGTCCATTCATCCATCTGGGGCGGAACTGGCTTCTGAGTGATTTCCTTGTCATCGCCAAAGACGCAAAGTGAGCCAAGAGGAGCAACGATGCGCATCGCCTCCTCCCTCTTATATCCAGACTTGGATGCTCTGGTGGAATCATCCACAACAATCAGATTTATCAGGTCGTTACGGTAGGGAAGCGGATCAAGAGGAAGCTTTTCCACTGTGACAAATCCCTCAAGTTTTGCAGTGGCTACGGCATCCTGAGCCGCCTTCATCGCCTCGTCGCTGGTGGCTATGACATGGACGAGCATCTTGTGCGATGCGGCGAGATCGCACGGCAGAGATGCCATCGAATCGCCTGTCAGGATGACGACGCACACGCCCTTCGCAACTCCCGCCTTCATGGCTTTCTCCGCTGGCGAATTCCACAGCCATGATGCCATGGCGGCAGAGCAGGAACAGACAGCGGAAACTACAGCAAGAATCTGAACCGCCCTATAAATGCATTTGAACCTTCTCATCGTTGCTCCTGTTAATAATTATTGTCAGATTTTCCGAACATATTTTTTCCTACCAATAGCATAACTTTAACGTATGGAACATTCAACTTCGAAGTTGGAAGTTCGATGTTGGATGTTCAAAGTTCCTGTCTTCATATTTCCATATCGGGATTTTCCGGGCCGAAATGTTTCAGCATGACAATCGGGTCGGTTTCGGATTGATTTACAATCCGGACACCAGCCTTTGCCGCTTTTTCACTGACGAAATATTCATCGTTGGTAAGCTGGCCGAAACGTATCAGAGATGGTGTCTCAATTTTCCAGCCTCCCATACTGCCATGTCCCTGCATCATGATCATTCCGTATGCGGCCGAGTCTTTGATCACGACTGATCTGCCAGGCAGCACTGTAAGTTCCTTGGCGCCGAATTCGCATGACCGATAGCAGATCCAGTTGTCAATGTAGCCTTCCTTTTTCATGGTGCTGACATCTCCCGCCGGCTTCGGACGCATGAAACGATTCGCCGCGAAATTCGGATCCACGTTCAGATCCCAGTCAATGACCTCCATCATGTAATCGTAGTTGCCGAGCTTTTCTTTCGGCGTGTTCTTCCAGAAGAGTTCCTCGGGAACGACCTGGAAGTTGACGAGTGACTGGTACATTGCGAACACATCGGAAGCCTTTTGCGGTTCATAGGTGCAGAGACTGCCTGGAGCATGCAGCACGCCTGGGGGCACATCCCAGCCGGTACCCGGTTCAAGCCGGTATGCCTGTGAGATGTTTGTAATCTTGTTGTCGCCCTTCGCAAAATTTTTCAGACATTCCTTCACCTGCTGCTTGGTCACTCCCGGCTGGAAGCCGAAGAACGTGTATGGAAAGTCTCCGCCGTGGCTGTTCATCTGGGGAGGGAAGTAATATGCCTCAGGTTTCCCCAGCTGTCCGACTTTTGCGGCATGTTTGTCGCGATAATGCACATGATATGGCAGGGGTCCCTTGTTGTCGAAGAATTTAGAATACATCGGCCAGCACTTGGACTTTTTCCAGAGACGTTCGCCGATAAGTTCACCTTTAAGCTCAGAAACAGCATCGCGGAGTGTGACCTTTCTAACCAAGCTTCCATCCTTAACCACGATAAAGCTCAATCCTTCATCCTTGGATGTGAGCGGTCCGTTGTCCGCAGGCGTAGTGGATGATAACCAGCGTTCGTCAATCCCGCCGCGTATGCCGCCGAGCGCATAATAGTCATCCGGATGGAGTTTGATTCTTCTGCCGGGCACACAAAATGACCGTGGTACCCATGTCGGGTACAGCCTCACGATTCCTTTTCCCTGTTCCACTGCAAGTTCGGCAATTTGTTTCGAGTTTATGTGTCTCTCCTTTTAATTATGTTTGTAATTTATTTTATTGACCTCCACCCCGGTGCCCCATACCTATCAAGCTAAGAAATAAATATCCAATGATCAACACTCAATTTCCAATTTTCAAGTTTTTAAAATCCCTTACTTCATGATTGATGATTCATGATTGGATATTCAGTTCAAAAATCCTTAACTTGTTTGATCCGGCTTTATTTGTTCAGTGTATTCAGTTCAGCATAAACGATTTTCCATTCTACACCATAAAGCATAACAGTTGTCCAAGATGCTTTTTTCAGGACTTTTTCCTTTGTTACGGCCGAATAGAATTCGTATTCGGTTGTCCCATCAGATCTTGCGGATATCTGGTGGCACGCTTTAATTAGCTCCGGAAAGGGCTTATACATGTCGTCCTTGAACACATTTCTTCCAATCTGCCCTTTGTCTCTGTCATAGATCACAAATCCATTGCTGTCCATCACCCATATTTCGACGGGTCTCTTTTTTAGGATTTGATCCAGGAAAGGTCTGAAGAAGATTTCAGGCTTCACGAGAAAACTGATGGAGCCGGCATAGGCGCCGGACTTGTTTATGACAGGATACCCAAAGTCGAAACTGTAGAATCCCTCGACCGATCGGAACACGTTGCTCAGAACAGGTTTCTGCGTCCTGACGATTCTTGCGACATGCTCCTGGGCGCTTATGTCGGAACCTTCATACTTTTTGTATTTTACAGGCTCGACAACTTTCATGACACCTTTTTGATTTACAAACGAGCAGTCCACGATGAGGGGATTTTTTATTTTTAGAGATGCCAAGACGCTCCGGATCTCATTCGCGTCACCGGTTTTGTCCGAGAGTTTTGCTGCCGAAGACGACATGTCGGTCTGAA
Source organism: uncultured Lentisphaerota bacterium (assembly GCA_903872565.1). Classification (GTDB taxonomy): domain Bacteria; phylum Verrucomicrobiota; class Lentisphaeria; order Victivallales; family GWF2-50-93; genus CAIQLG01. The sequence continues at coordinate 10,935 of CAIQLG010000542.1, forward strand.
AATTTTCAAAATTGGCATTTATGTTTTTCTTCACTTCGGAAAGCGTGCCGGTCGCTGTCAACTCGGCATAATCCGTCATGCACGACGACAACATCAGTGGCAACGCAAGCATGGCAAGGATATTTCTTATTTTCATATTTTCTCCATAATTTTATATAATTTGGATAAGATAATGCGACTAGAGAATTAGTCAATTCGCGAATTAGTATTCACACGCAATGCGTCTCTTTCGGCATTTTTCTCGGGGAGACGGTCCCGAGACGGGAGTGCCCTGGATCTTCGACTTTCCACCTTCGTTCGCTCGTGAACTACGGCGCGACATGCCACGCCGTCCAAGAGCGGTCGGTGTGGCATGTCGCGCCGTAGCCATACGAAGGCAGAACCCCGACCCTCCAGCGATGGAATTGCAAACAAAATCTGACGCATTACATTCACACTTGCATAATAATCCAATCTTTTATTAGAAGTTGATAAAGTATCTTTTATGATTACATTATAAATCCAAAGTCTGGTTTTCAGTTTTATCAGGGAATGATTATTGTGAAAAAGTTTTTCCTTATGTTTGTTGTTCTTGCGATTCTACTGCCGGTTTACGGGTTTGCGGATTCCAGCCTCGAGGAGATTTTTAAGAAAAAGCTTGAGTACACTTTGGAATTTGACCGGGAGGAGGCTGAAATATCTGTGTGTGAAAAGCTGGGGATCAAAACCCCGCCGCCTCCGCTGAAAAGCTCCGAGGAAACTAAAAATGAAATCTCCGAGTGTGCCAAGAAACTCGCGGATGAAAAATTCCCCGACTCCATGAAAGCTCAGCTTATTCTTGATGCCAAGGAAAAATTCCAGGCCATAAAGAAGGGGGAACAGATAACGGTGCAGATTAAAATCGGCAATGTATTAAAAGAACATTCTGGCACTTATATGGGAATTTTCGGGGAGAAGATTATTGTCGGCAACAAAGAAATCAGGATAGATGATCTGCCACAGGATGTACTGGAAAAACTTGACGAGAAAAAGATCAAGGAAAAACAGGCGTTACATATGAAAAGCAACTACACTCTTCCAAAGTTGAAATACAAGGAGGAGATGGAGAAAAAACTCCGGGAAAAAACGGACAAGGAAAAGGAGGCTTATGACAAGTTCCAGGAAACTATGGCTGAAACGGAAATGCTTTTTCTGGAAGGACAGAAACTCATCGCGCTTAAGCGAGCAATCCCAAGCTTCATTGCCAAGCAGGAAGACTTGATAGCTGCGGAAAAAGATGCCAGGAAAAAGCTGGAGCTTTACAGAAAACTTGCAGAAGACATAACTCCTTCAATCAAAGGTCTGGGCCTTGATCTCGGGAACACTCCTGACACCAGGATTGATGAGATTCTGAAGAACATCGAGGAATATGTGAAAATCAAAAATGAGATAATTCCCAAGCTTGAGAAGGAAGTGGAGATTCAAGGACAATCCGAAAAGCCTGAAAAGCTACAATAGTACCGGGGTCGCAGAATTTCCATCGTAGATGACGGTTTTAATTGCCTTCCATTCATTGCCGCATAGGTGGAGTAATTCGCCAGTTGGAGTTTTTGCAAATTTCCCCGAGGCGAAATCGTCAACTGCCGGCGGAAAAACAATCCAGTCGCCATTGACCTTCAGTTTGTCCTGGTTGATTTTAGCAAGATCATCAAGTTCGTCCTTGAAGCCTCCCGGGGGTCGCTTTTCAGGCCTTTGCCCTGCAATTTTCCTGTAGTGGCCAAGGTCTTTACCTCCGAAGTCAACCTCGACCGAGGGGGAAATTCCAAGTATTGGCCCCGTGTCCATTTCTCCTCCCGCGCCAGTGTATGGCTGTGCGACTATGACACTCGACCGGAGCGTTTTAAACCCTTTGAGCATTGCGGTTTCGATTGGAATGCTGTGGAGCCCTGCGAGAATTCTTATGCCGTTCTCCTCGACTGTGAGATCGCCGGGATGGACATTCAGACATGGGAAATCGCAGATGATATTGGTAAGTGGCACAAACCCTGCGAGAATCCCGAAATCCACATTGTATGGTTTTATTATTTCTCTTATGTTGTTGGTCCATTCTTCGCGGATTCTCTGTCCATTTTCGGTCAGGATCGAAACCCTGCTTTCTCCGCGTTCCCTGTAGAATTCCCTTATGTCGAGGGATTCCACCGGAAGACCAAATTTCCTGCCGATTTCCCTGGCACGGCTTTTTTCAGGAACATCTGTGAAAAGAAGCGAAGCCTTCCATGACGAGGATTTTCCCGACCGGAGCGATTCCAGCAGTTTTTCCGCGTTCGTGCCGCTTCCGCTAAGGAATATGCAGGCATTGGGGATGCCGCTGTTTTTTTCAATGAATTTCTGTATGTTCATAACAGATTTTACATCCTCAAGGCTGTAGTGTCAAGATATAATTTCGGCAAACTCCTTAACGCGTCAGAGTTTTCCGGTAAAAGTCCTTTTTTGGAGGGACGCGCTCCGTCGCGTCCGCCTATGACCACAACGGAGCGTGGCCCTCCACCAGCATAAACTCTGACGCACTACTCTAAACTCTGTCCTTTGCCGGACTTGAATTTGTCAGGCGACAATGTATTCTAGCTGGTTCCAAATTATATGCAAGCCAGTCAAACACAAGTTCAGTAGCCCGCACTTTTTGGTGAAAAGCCGGCAGGGTGGGCCAACATTTTTAGATAGCAGGGGATGAAAAACATGAAACCAAACATTGTTTTTATTCTGATGGATGATCTCGGATGGATGGATCTGACCTGCTATGGAAGCAGGTTCTACGAGACTCCCAACCTGGATCGCCTCGCCCGAGGCGGGATCCGTTTCACGGACGCCTACGCCGCCTGCCCGGTCTGCTCTCCGACCCGGGCAAGCATCCTCAGCGGCAAATATCCCGCCACTGTCGGTGTCACCGACTGGATTGACCGCGGGAATTTCCATCCGCAGAAGGCTAAACTTATAGAAGTCCCTTATGTCAAACAGCTTCCATTGACTGAAAAGAGTCTTGCATCCGCACTGAAGGAAGGCGGATACAACACCTGGCACATAGGGAAATGGCATCTCGGCATGAGAGACTACTATCCTGACCGCCACGGGTTCGACATCAACATCGCCGGATGCGAATGCGGCAGCCCGGGTGGAAAATTTTTCAAGAACGGATACTTCAGTCCCTACGGACATCCGACCCTCACGGACGGACCGGAAGGCGAATACCTCCCTGACAGGCTCACAACAGAGGCCTGCAACCTCATCAGGGAAAACAATGGCAAGCCATTCTACCTTAACATGTGGTATTATCTTGTCCACACCCCGATACAGGCGCCCAGGCATATCGTCGCCAAATATGAGACGAAACTGAAAAAAATGGGACTTGACAAGGTCAGGACTTTCGAGGAGAACGGGCCACACCCGACACCTGCAAAAAAAGATATTCCGATAATCCGCCGCCTTGTCCAATCCGATCCTACCTATGCGGCAATGGTGGAAAGCATGGACACCAACATTGGCAGGATTCTTAATGCCCTCGAAGACTGCGGACAAATTGACAATACGATAGTCATTTTCACCTCTGACAATGGCGGGCTGGCGACCTCGGAGGGCTCTCCCACCTGCAATGCACCACTCAGCGAGGGCAAAGGCTGGATGTACGAGGGCGGGACACGCGAGCCCCTTATCATCTCCTGGCCAGGGATTGTAAAACCGGGGACCCTGACAGACAGCCCTGTGACAAGCCCGGATTTCTATCCAACTCTTCTCGAAGTCGCAGGGCTCGACCTGATTCCGAAACAGCATGTTGACGGCGAAAGCTTCTTCCCTCTCTTGAAAGGAGACCTGTCATGGAAGCGCGAGAAACCGCTTTTCTGGCATTATCCCCACTATGGAAACCAGGGCGGAACCCCGGGTTCCTCAATCAGACTTGGGAACTTTAAACTCATTGAATTCTTCGAGGATGAACGCCTTGAACTATACAATCTCAAGGATGACATCGAAGAAGATCACAATCTCGCACAGGAGATGCCCGGCAAAGTCGCAGAAATGAAAAAACTGCTCTACGAATGGAGAGATTCCGTCGAAGCAAAGATCCCGCAGCCAAATCCAGACTGGAAATAAAAATCCACGCCCAAAGGATCTGGCCTTGCTTTGATCCACCCAACTTAAGCTTACTTCGGCAGTGAGTCGCCAAAGAAAATCTCATGCGGAACTTTCGGCATCCAGAAGCACCTCGGAAATTTCCGGGTGTTTCTTCGTCATCATCCTTGCGAGGCTGAGATTACCTGTGACACCCAGTAGGATCTTATTGAAATTTTTCAGCAAACTTGTAATGCATCAGTTTGAAAATCTGAACAATTCGGTTTGTCACAAGCCAAATCTGGGATATATTCACACCTCATGAAAAAAATCGACAGAAAATATGACAAGGGGATACTTGTCGGGAAATGCCCGGACAGGGTGGGTATAATCACATATCTTACCAAGTGGTTCGCGGAACACAGTGGCAACATTCTGGAACTTGATCAGCACGTGGACAGGAGCACTGGCGAGTTCTTCATCCGCATCGAATGGGATATGGAAGGGTTCGACATTTCAAGGACGGATTTCCCAGCTCTCTTCGGCAAGGGCGTGGCAACTCCTCTCTCCATGAAGTGGGACCTGGCATATTCCGGGGACCGTCCCAGAATCGCAATATTCGTATCGCAGCTCAGCCACTGCATGTGGGACATCATTTCAAGATGGCAGTCTGGCGAATGGAATGTTGAAATCCCGCTGATAATAGGGAATCACAGCGACTTCGAATCCACCGCACTGCGTTTCGGCTGCAAATTCCGCCATGTTCCAATCTCGGCTGAGACAAAAACGGAACAGGAAAAAAAGGAGCTCGCGCTTCTCCGTGATCTGAAAATTGATTTTATCGTACTTGCCAGATATATGCAGATATTGTCGGGAGATTTCGTCTCGCAATATTCGAACAGGATCATCAACATTCATCACTCCTTTCTGCCTGCTTTCGCGGGGGCTAACCCCTACCAGAGAGCGCACGAGCGGGGAGTGAAACTCATAGGCGCCTCCGCACACTATGTGACTCCGGAGCTCGACGAGGGACCGATCATCCAGCAGGACACAGTGGAAGTCAGCCACAGGGATTCGGTCGAGGATCTGATCCGCAAAGGGCGCGATGTCGAAAAGATAGTTCTTTCCAGAGCCATCTACCTCCATATCAACAAGAGAATTGCCGTGCATGGCAAACGCACGGTGATTTTCAGTTGAGGGAAAAAGTTGATATGATGACAGAAAATGAAATTAAAGCCTCGAGACCGGGGAATCTCGCCTTCGAGGCGAGCCGCAAAAAACTTTTTCTCGAACTTCCCGCACTTGTAGTTTCAGGTCTCCTGTATGCATGCGCTTTTCCTCCGCTCAACTTGTCTTTTGTCGCCTGGATCGCCCTCATCCCCCTGTATTTCATTGTCCGCGGGAAGAGGCCGCTCAAGTCTTTCCTTTACGGATTCGTATGGGGATACGCATTCTCCTGCGCGACCTATTTCTGGCTAAGAGAAATAGAATTCTTCATTCCATATGGCATGGCTGCGGTTCTCGCAATATTTCCGGCTCTCTGGTGCCTCCTTCTTCCGGCGCTGCGCAGATATCTTTTCGTTCCTGTTGAAGTTCAGCTCAAAGGCTATGACGAAGAAACTGAACACATCAGGACACATAAATCGGGCGCGTTGCGGGAGACATATTTCGTACTTGTCATGGCATGCTGCTGGTGCGTACTCGAGTGGGTACGGACTTGGCTCTTCACAGGTTTTCCCTGGAACCTGACGGCCGTCACGCAGTGGAAGAACCCAGCGATAATACAGATTTGCGAGTTCACAGGGGTTTATGGAGTAAGCTTCATCATCGTCTTCTTCAACATTGCGCTAGCCTTATCGGTAAACACTTATTTAAAACCCTGCAATCCAGAAAAATACAAAAGACCAATCCCGTTAATCATAGCCCTGGTTCTTATAATGCTTTCAATCCTTACCGGCTCCTGGTCAATCTCCAGGGAAATAAAAAACAAGGACAATATCATCCTGCAGGCGGGGGTTATACAGGGAGACATCCCCCAATGCCGCGCTCCCACCCCCGAACAGGCCGACTACGCACTCGAAAAATATTTGCGTCTAACGGAAGATCTGCTTCGAAGCTCCAAGCCGGAAATCGTCATATGGCCCGAGACTGCCGTCCCAGTTCCGTACCGCTCCGGATGCAAACAGGGAGCAGAATACAGGAGGAGACTCTCCGATCTCGTCATAAGTTCCAAAACTCCATTCCTCATAGGAACAGTTGATTTCGGGGATCAGCCGGTAATGAATAGGGGAGAAATGGAATATCCCATCCACAACAGCGCGATGCTGATTGACAGCGACGGGCATATTTCCCGGAGATACCATAAGATGCACCTCGTCCCTTTCGGAGAATACACCCCTCTGGGCAGATTTTATCCGGCTCTTATCAGGTATTTCGGAATGGGGCGAAGCCTGACTCCTGGAAAACATTCTACGATCTTCGAGTTGAAGCCGGGAGTCTACGGGGCGGTTAACATCTGCTTCGAGGATGTATTTCCGGAAATCTCCATGAAGCATGCTGCCGCAGGCGCGAATCTGCTTATTGTTCTTTCAAACGACGCCTGGTACCCGAAAAGCTCCGAACCCGAACAGCACCTCGCCCACGCAGTTTTCAGAGCCGTTGAAAACAGAAGACCGATCTTAAGAGCTGGCAACAACAGCGGAACATGCGTCATAAACTCCTCGGGAGTAATAATCGACAGCATTTCCGTAAAACCCGATCCGAAAACTAAACAGGACATCCCCGATCCGGAAAAGAAGACGGAGGGAGTCCGCGTGTTCCAGGTGAAAGTGCCTGAAAATCCGGGACTTACATTCTACACCAGATACGGGAACATCTTCATCTACCTCTGCATTGTCATAAGCATCTCGGGAATACTTTTCATCACACTCTCATGGAAGGACAAAAAGGACAGACTTCTCGCAATGAGAGGGTCTGAAAGATAGGGAAAAGTGTCAGAGAGTCAATAGTGTCAATGTGTCAAAAGACTGTAAGTGGTACAAGATTTAGCTCTTTCCCTCTTGGAATTGGGAAAATGTATCCGCAATGCGGATGTGCAGACTTACTGTCGCCACGGCCATGTTGGCCGTGTACGCCCCCCAACATGGGGGCGGCTACATCCGGACGCCCCCGAACAAGATGCCTGATACCTTTGTAAAAAACAGGTTGCCTTCCGACAGGGCTGAAAAAAAACAAGACAAATAAAACGGTAATCCTCCAGCAGAGCTGGGGGAATTCCCGTTTTATTTATTTCACGGGCAGATATTTTCCGATGATCGGCGACATTGATTTTCTGAATTCGTTTCCGACAAAGTCCGGCGAAGTTATTATCGCGGCTGAAAGGGCGGAGCCGCATTTGCACTTGCCTTTCACGGATTTCATCATCGGTATCATCTTGGCTATCATAAGCTTGGCAACTTTGACATTTGTGGTGAAGTTCTTGATTATCATATCTATGGTGACATGTTCGTGGTCCGGATGCCAGCAGTCGTAGTCGGTCACCATCGCAACAGTCGTATAGCACATTTCGGCTTCTCGCGCGAGTTTCGCCTCCGCGAGATTTGTCATTCCGATCACGTCCATTCCCCAGCTCCTGTAAACCATTGACTCGGCTTTCGTCGAGAATGCAGGTCCTTCCATGTTCAGATATGTTCCGCCCTTGTGGACTGCGGGTTTCCCTTTCTTGCCGGGGAATATCTCATCGAGGGATATTTTCGCGGCCTTGAAAGCTGTTTTGAAAAGTTCAGGGCAAACTGGTTCCGCCATCGAGATATGGGCGACAATTCCATTACCGAAAAAAGTATGGTCGGCGGATCTCTTTGTGCGATCGAAATACTGGTCCACTACGACAATATCCATAGGTCTGTATTTTTTCTTGAGGCTTCCCACCGCGGATATGCTGAGGACATGAGTGACGCCCAGTTTCTTGAGTGCGAAAATGTTCGCCCTGTGATTGATCTCGCCGGGAAGGATCCGGTGTCCTTTTCCGTGGCGCGGCAGAAATACAAGCTCGACTCCGTCAATGGTTCCGCAGACAAGCTCGTCCGAGGGAGAACCGAAAGGAGTCTCGACCTTTACAGATTTTATATCTTTGATGTGTTCGAGGTCGTAAAGACCGCTTCCGCCTATGATTCCAAGTTTCATATTGTCACAACTCCTTTATTGTTGTTTGAATCTATCATCTATCGCTTGCACTGATTAGGATGTAGCGCGGGGTACCACCCCGCTGCTCAGTCTCGGGGAGATTCCCCGAGTTACTTTTTTGCACTTTTTTGCACCTTAGCTTGTTCCATTCATCGCTTGCATTGGTTCCAATCAAAGCATATTTTAACGCCCATACCTTATTATTCAAACAACAAGAGATTTTATTATGGCATATTGCAAATTAAGACGCGAGGTTGCATACTACATGAAACGACTTTGCAAGGAAGCTCTTACAACTTCTTCTGGCGGAAACATATCCCTTAGACATGGTGAAAAAGTCTTTATAACACCATCCTCGACCGACAAAAGCATCATGGATGAGGACGATGTGATTGCTGTTGATCTTGAAGGGCGCGTCCTCGAATCGCCAAAAGGACTAAAACCTAGCATCGAATGCGCATTTCATCTGATGATCTACAAGTCTAGAAAAGATGTCTCCGCTGTCGTCCATGCACATCCTGTCTATGCGACCTCCATAGCCGCCAGCACTGCTGAGATCGAAAACACTCTGATCGCCGAATCATATGCAATCCTTGGCAAGATCGCCTATGTCCCGTTCAGCATAATGGGTTCGCCGGAACTTGCTGGCGACATAGGCCGCGCCGTGATCGGATCCGACTGCGTTGTGATGAGAAACCATGGAATTCTCGCGCTCGGCAAAAATCTTTTTCAGGCGTTTGACAGGATGGAAGTCGCGGAGAACGCCGCCAAAATAACCATAATATGCAAGGAATTCCTCAAGGGCAAATCTGTGCATCTGCCGGAAAAAGAACTCAAGGGAATTGACCGTCTGATGGGAAGATGAAGACCTGACTCTTTAATCCCTTGACTCTCATAGGATATGTCCAAGTTTTTTCTTTTTTGTGCTGAGGTATTTCTTGTTGTGCTCGTGGGGTGGGATCGAAAGCGGAACTCTCTGTTTGATTTTGAATCCATAGCCCTGAATTCCCACGATTTTCTGTGGGTTGTTCGTGAGGAGCCTGATGCTCCTCACTTTCAAGTCAACTATTATCTGCGCACCAAGGCCATATTCTCGCAGGTCCGCCTTAAATCCGAGAAGCGTGTTCGCCTCGACAGTATCCGCCCCATCCTCCTGAAGCCGGTATGCGTGTATCTTGTTGGCAAGCCCGATCCCCCTGCCCTCCTGCCTCATGTAGATGATTATTCCCGTTCCCTCCTTCGAAATCAGACTCATCGCCGTCTCGAGCTGTTCTCCGCAGTCACATCTCATTGAATGAAAGACATCTCCGGTGAGGCATTCGCTATGGACTCTTACAAGAACATTCTCCTTGTTTTCAACATTTCCGAAAACAATAGCAATATGTTCCATGTTGTCGAGGATTGATCTGTAAAGATGAAGCTTGAAGTTCCCGTATCTTGTAGGAAGATTTATCGTCTGTTCTTTTTTTATGAGCGTCTCTTTTTTCCTTCTAAACGCTATAAGCTGTGCAATGGAACACATTTTGAGTTTGTGCTTTTTCCGGAACTTCTCCAGGTCCGGCAATCTCGCCATGGAACCGTCTTCGTTCATAATCTCACATATCACGCCTGCAGGATAAAGCCCCGCGAGTTTCATCAGGTCAATCGTCGCCTCCGTGTGTCCGGCTCTCTGAAGCACTCCTCCCGGGCGCGCGATGAGGGGGAAAACATGTCCTGGAACGACAAGGTCGGATCGTAGAGTGGCAGGATCTATCAAGGTTGAAATTGTTCTCGCTCTGTCATATGCGGAAATCCCGGTGGAGATTCCTTTTTTCGCGTCAACGCTGACAGTGAAAGCCGTGTGGAAAGGATCTTTCCCGGTGCCCATCATGTCAAGTTCGAGATGTGTTGCTCTTTCTTCGGCAAGCGGAACACAGATAAGCCCTCTGCCGAACTTGGCCATGAAATTTATTGTTCCGGGGGTTCCGTGGACGGCCGAGCATACGAGGTCTCCCTCGTTTTCCCTGTTTTCATCATCGGTGAGAATTATGGTTTCACCATTCTTGAGAGCGGCGACAGCAGTTTCAACGGAATCGAAGATGTTTTTCATCAAATGATAATTTTTTCCGTGGCGGCATCGAAGATGTGCGTCTTTGACATAAGGACTGCAAGTGAAATCTCCTCTCCGACAACCGTCTTGCGATGTGCATCAACCCTTGAAATGAAAGACTGAGTTCCTGTGCTCAGATAAAGAAATGTCTCCGCACCCATAGGTTCGATGACTTCGACTTTCGCATTTATCTTATGCAGATCGGAGCCGCCCTTGCTCTCCGCTTCGGGCGAACCAATGTCCTCCGGCCTTACACCAAAAACCACGGCCTTGTTCTCGTATGGAGCGATGGCTTCCTTCCATTTCTCAGGAACTTTGAGCTTGAACGTGTCTTCGATTATGTACAAGGCGTTGTCAATCTTGCCGATGCGGGTCTTGAAGAAGTTCATAGGCGGAGTCCCTATAAATCCTGACACAAAGAGATTTGCCGGCGTGTCATAGATATTTAGCGGGGTGTCAACCTGCTGGACAATGCCATCCTTCATCACGACAATACGGTCGGCCATGGTCATCGCCTCGACCTGGTCATGCGTGACGTAGATCATGGTGGTCTCGAGCCTTGTGTGAAGCTTGCTGATTTCAGTCCTCATCTGTACCCTAAGCTTGGCATCCAGATTGCTGAGAGGCTCGTCGAAAAGGAACGCCTCGGGCTTCCTGACGATTGCTCTCCCTACGGCTACACGTTGGCGCTGTCCGCCGGAAAGTGCCTTGGGCCTCCTGTCAAGGAGCTCCTTGATCCCCAGGATGTCGGCGGCATCCTGGACTCGCTTGTCAATGTCCGTCTTCTTGAATTTTCTCAACTTCAGACCAAACGCCATATTTTCATACACGGTCATATGCGGGTACAAGGCATAGTTCTGGAAGACCATCGCTATGTCCCTGTCCTTTGGAGGGACATCATTCACGATCCTGGAACCTATCTTGACTGTGCCGGAGCTGATCTCCTCCAGGCCTGCGACCATTCTGAGAGTCGTGGACTTTCCACAACCTGAAGGTCCGACGAGGACGACAAACTCCCTGTCTTTAACGACGAGGTTCACATTATCTACAGCCTTAACATTGCCGGGATAGATTTTAACTACATTGGTCAAGGTCACATCAGCCATTGCATGTCTCCTACGTTTTACAGAAAAAGAATTGCTTAAAATTACATTTGAACATTTAACCATAAGCATAAAATCCAGGATTTCAAAGAAAAACACAAAATTTGTCCTAATTTATTTACACATGACATGCTCTCTTGAAAAATATGAGAGGGGATATACTTTAACTCGTTTAAAAGATGATAGATGACAAAAGTCAATACTGAAAAAGAATCCAAACTTGGGAGACTATGATCATTATGCAGATGACGATAACTGAAAAGATCCTCGCAAAGGCCTCGGGAAAGAAAGACGCAAAACCAGGAGAAAACCTCTGGGTGAGCGCGGACATACTGATGACGCACGATGTATGCGGACCAGGAACCATCGGGATATTCAAGAGAGAGTTCGGTGCAGGCTCGAAGGTATGGGACAGGAAAAGAGTCATAATCATTCCGGATCATTATATTTTCACCGAAGACAAGAAATGCCAGAGAAATGTTGATGAACTCAGGAACTTCGCCAAGGAGCAGAACATAAAATATTTCTATGATCCCGGCACTGAAACATATTCCGGCGTATGCCACGTCACACTGCCGGAAAAAGGACATTGCCGCCCTGGCGAAGTCCTTTTCGGCACCGACTCGCACACCTGCACACATGGTGCATTCGGGGAATTCGCGACCGGGGTGGGAAACACAGATGCTGCATTCATCATGGGAACTGGGAAGCTTCTCATAAAAGTCCCCGCATCAATGAAATTCGTAATCGAAAACGAGCTACCGAAATTCGTGACAGCTAAAGACATTATCCTCAGATTCATCGGAGACATCGGAGTTGATGGAGCGACATACATGGCGATGGAGTTCGCTGGCTCGACAATAGACTCCTTGAGCATTGACGAACGTATGACAATCTGCAATATGGCAATCGAGGCTGGCGCGAAAAACGGAATCATCGCGCCCGACACAAAGACTCTCAAGTATGTAAAATCCAGGACAAAAAGCAAATTTGAAGTCTTCAAGAGCGACCTCGGTGCAATATACATAGCGACAAAGACATACGATGCGAAGAAACTTATGCCGCTTGTCGCCATGCCATTCTCTCCGGATAAAGTGAAGACTGCCAGAGAAATGAAGAACTTCTCGATTGACCGTGCATATATCGGAAGCTGTACAGGCGGAAAGATTTCCGACTTCATAATGGCCGCGTCAATACTCAAAGGTGCCAAGGTAAAGGTGAAGACTTTCATCGTCCCGGCGACTGTCGAAGTCGAGCAGGCAATCAAAACAAAAAAAATCGGGGGGAAAACGCTTCTCGAGATCTTTGCCGAAGCCGGTTGCGAGGAACCTGCTCCTCCGTCCTGTGCGGCATGCCTGGGCGGACCATTTGACACCTACGGGCGCTCCAACAATGATGAGATATGCATCAGCACGACAAACAGGAATTTCCCAGGCAGGATGGGATCGAAAAATTCTCAGACAATCCTCGCGTCGCCTTTCACCGCAGCGGCAAGTGCGATAAGGGGAAAAATAACCGATCCGAACGATCTGTAGTCGGCGGGATTGACTGGGCAAAGCACAAAAGGCGCAAGATCGGGCATAGAGGTGTTATTCAAACAAATGAATCGAACCTGAGTTTTCAAGAGAAAAGGCCGGTCGAAAGATATCTTTCCCCGGTGTCCATTATCACCACGACTATGAGTTTTCCCTTGCTCTCAGGACGCTTCGAGATTTCAAGTGCGGCATATACTGCGGCACCGGAACTTATACCGCAGAGTATTCCCTCCATGCTGGCAAGCTTTTTGGCCGTCTCGATGGCATCCTCGTCCCTGACTTTTATTATCTCATCTATGAGTTTGGTGTCAAGTATCTTGGGGATGAAACCTGCACCAATCCCCTGTATCCCATGTTTCCCAGAGGGGGACCCAGATAAGACGGCTGATTTCTCCGGTTCGACAGCTATGATTTTCACTTCAGGGTTTCTTAGACGCAGAACAATTCCGACCCCAGTCAATGTGCCGCCGGTTCCGACACCAGTCACGAAAATGTCAACTTCGCCTTCGGTGTCATTCCAAATTTCCTCTGCGGTTGTTACCATGTGGATCTGCGGGTTGGCGGGATTCTCGAATTGCTGTGGCATATAGGCACCGGGAGTGTTTTCGAGGATTTCCCTTGCTTTCTCGATAGCACCTAACATACCTTTTTCTGCCGGAGTGAGAACAACATTTGCTCCGAAATGTTCCAGCAGCATCCGTCTTTCGACCGACATGGACTCTGGCATTGTCACAATCAGCTTGTATCCCCTTGATGCGGCGACAAGCGCGAGCCCGACTCCAGTGTTCCCGCTTGTGGGTTCGACTATCGTACCTCCCGGCTTGAGGATCCCGGCGATTTCCGCCTGATCTATCATGTTTTTTGCGATTCTGTCCTTGATGCTAGAACCTGGATTGAAGAACTCGAGCTTTGCGACAACTGCCACAGCCCTGCATTCCGGCGGAAGAATCCGCCTAAGCTTCACAAGAGGCGTGTTCCCGACCGTCTTCGTAATATCATCATATATCTTCACTGCAAAATCCCTTTTTTACTATTTTGGAATTAGGAGAAAAACGCCATGTAAAGGCGGAAGGATTTAAGAGGCTTGCACTAGACATACTTTTTCTCGAGGATATCCTTTATTGAAATGGCGGACGCAGATTCTCTCAGTTTTTTCGTCAAATGCCGCCAGACTCCGGTCGCGGGGCAGATTTCCTTCCGAGGACATTCCTTCTTTCCTGAAATGCAGGGAGACATCACAAACTTCCCCTCGAACACCTCTATGAGATCCATTATGCTTATATCCTCGGGAGATTTCCCCAGCATATATCCGCCGGAACAACCTCTTTCCGTCTTTATGATGCCCGCCTTCTTGAGAGGTATCATTATCTGTTCAATATATGCCTCTGTTAGATCCTGATTCTTTGCTATTTCTCTTCCCTGGGAGAGCCTGCCCTCGAGATTGTCGCAGGCAACCTGGATTACAATACGCAGTCCATATCTGGATTTTGTGGAAAGTTTCACTATGTCGTACTCAACAATTGACGATCAAATCATGTAAAACAACTTTTAAATACTTTACCTTTTGAATATACATTGAAAACCTTGGAAATACAAATGATTATCATAATTTATTTAAAACTGATCTCTCCGTTTTTAAGCCCTAGCTTCAGCGTCGAATTTTCATTGAGCTCACCGGACACAAGCATTCTTGAGATCGGAGTTTCAATCTCCTTGACGATGACCCTCTTCAACGGGCGAGCACCATATACCGGATCGAAACCACGCTTCGCAAGATGCTTCTTCACATCCTCGGAAACGGATAATTCGATGTTCCTCTCCTTGAGGCGAGCTGCGAAATTCGCAAGCTGTATGTCGACGATCTTCACAAGATCCTTTTCCGTAAGCGAATGAAAAATAAGAACTTCGTCAATGCGGTTTAGGAATTCCGGCCTGAAGCTGTGCCTGAGCTCTGCCATCAGCTTATCCTTCAATTCGCCCGTCTTTCCAGGATTGTCCTGGAGCAGATGGCTCCCTATGTTCGATGTCATTATGATAATCGTGTTCTTGAAATTGACAGTCCGCCCGTGCGAGTCGGTCACGCGGCCGTCATCAAGAATTTGCAAAAAAACATTGAAGACATCGGGATGAGCCTTTTCTATCTCATCGAAAAGAATGACAGAATATGGTCTTCTGCGGACAGCCTCGGTGAGCTGTCCACCCTCGTCGTAGCCGATGTATCCGGGCGGTGCCCCAATTAGTCTCGAGACAGAGTGCTTTTCCATATATTCCGACATGTCTATCCTGACCATGGCTCTTTCGTCGTCGAAGAGATTGGCGGCCAGAGCTCTTGCAAGTTCTGTCTTTCCGACACCTGTAGGTCCAAGGAATATGAATGAGGCTATTGGCTTGTTCGGATCCTTGAGCCCGGCACGCGCCCGCAGGACAGCATCCGCGACCGCGGTTACAGCCTCGTCCTGCGAGATAACCTTCCTGTGGAGGTTTTCCCCGAGGGAGAGAATCTTCTCCTTTTCACCCGTAACCAGCTTGCTGACAGGGATATGGGTCCATCTGCTGATGATTTCCGCTATGTCATCCTCCGTGACCTCCTCCTTGAGAAGACTGTTTCCGTTCCCATGTGCGAACTTCTTTTCCGCGTCTTTTATCTGCGCCTCGATCGAGGGAATCGTTCCATGGCGGAGCTCCGCCGCCTTTTCGAGGTTGTAGTCCCTCTCCGCCTTTTCAAGCGACTGCCGCGCAAGCTCGAGAGTCTCCCTAAGTGTCCTAAGTCCTTTGATGGACTTCTTCTCGTTTTCCCATTTTATGCGAAGTTCGCGGTTTTTCTCCTTGAGTTCAGACAAGTCTTTCTCGAGCTCCTTCATCTTGTTTTTGGACTCGCTGTCCTTCTCTTTTCTAAGTCCTGCGATTTCAATCTCCAGCCGCAGGCATTTTCTTTCGACCTCGTCTATTTCTGTCGGACAGCTGTCAATCTCCGTGCGCAGCTTCGCGCCGGCCTCGTCAATCAGGTCAATCGCCTTGTCCGGCAGAAACCTGTCGGAAATGTATCTGTCGGAAAGAGCCGCCGCCGCCACCAGGGCGCTGTCGCGGATTTTCACACCATGATGTATCTCGTATCTTTCCCTGAGGCCTCTGAGGATGGAAACTGTCTCTTCGACACCGGGCTGGCTCACCAAAACTGACTGGAACCGTCTTTCAAGAGCGGCATCCTTTTCTATGTACTTTCTGTATTCGTTCAAAGTTGTGGCACCAATGCAATGCAGTTCTCCCCTGGCGAGCATCGGCTTAAGCATGTTTCCCGCATCAATGGCGCCCTCGGCAGCACCCGCTCCCACAATCGTGTGCAGCTCGTCAATGAAAAGTATGATTTCCCCTCCGCTGTCGGTGATTTCCTTCAGCACGGCTTTCAGCCTTTCCTCGAACTCTCCACGGAATTTCGCACCCGCGAGCAATGCGCCCATGTCCAGCGAGACGACCCTGCGGTTCTTGAGCCCCTCCGGCACATCCCCCCTTATGATCCTTATGGCAAGCCCCTCCACAATTGCAGTCTTTCCCACTCCCGGTTCGCCTATGAGCACAGGGTTGTTCTTAGTCCTCCTGGAAAGGATCTGTATGACACGCCTGATTTCCTCGTCGCGGCCGATCACGGGATCAAGTTTGTCACGCCTCGCCAGATCAGTGAGATCCTTGCTGTATTTCTCTAGAGACTGGAAAGTGTTCTCGGGATTTTCCGATGTGACACGGCTGTTGCCCCTCAGGTCTTTCATTACGGCCATGAGGGAGTCCGGAGTAAGTCCATGCTTGGCGGCAATGGCCGCAGATTCCTTGTCTGTCTCTATGAGCGCGCCCAGAAGCATCTCCACGCTTACATATTCGTCCTTGATCTTTTCCGACTTCTTTTCGGCATCGAGAAGTACCGCACTGAAATTTCTCGATGTGTAAACCTCTCCGGCGCCCGGGCCTTCCACGGCAGGACTGGAGGAAAGCTTTTTCGCTATATCTTTTTCAAGCCCCGGTACATTCACATTCAGCTTCTTGAAAATCTCTGGGATAATGCCGTCCTTCATCGAAACAAGCGATGCAAAAAGATGCATCGGCACAAGCTCCTGATGCCTGTGTGCAACGGCGATCGAGTGCGCATTGGAAAGCGCCTCCCTGGTCTTCACTGTAAATTTTTCATAATTCATAATATGTTTTCTCCTTTTTAATATTTGATGATGACAATAGTTCCCTGCAGCGAATTATAGCAAATGTTTTTGTCGTTTCCAGTAGGCCCGGCCTCGCCGAGACCGGGCATGCCTGGTTTCATCGAAACCAGACCTACTTCTGTAAATCACGCTAGACAGGCCGTCCCCTTCACCAACTACGCCATTGACGCTTTTTCCCCGCCCGGAAAAACTTAGAAACGGCAAGACAGCACCTGAAAAACTCACTATCTTGTCATGTAAAGTATATTGCGGACAGGGAAAATGCAAAGCTCTTCGCTAAGTCATGTATATGAAATCAACCGGAATGATTTCATGTCTTTTCCCTTGACAATAATATGTGGGGGGCTAAGTTAGGAGAAAATAAAATGCAAACGAAGTAAATAATAAAGTATAATAAAATAAATGAGTTTAACGGCCAAGTCAGACAGGATAGAATATGAGTTAAGACAGGTATCAAAAGAACTCAATGTCTGCAGAACAGAACTTGAGAACTACATTTCATCAAACAACCTGACACTTCTTCCTAATGGAAACATTTCTGGACAAACTGCCCAGTTAATTTTTGATTTCTATGTAAGGCAAGACAATAGACCCGCTTTCAAGCTCCATAAAAATACTAATTCAACAGAAGAGTTTGATTTTGAGACAAAGGGGAAGAAAATTTGCATTTCCCGAAAAGATGTTTTAAGTTTTTTATCGGACATTCCTGACGAGAGTGTTGATCTCATTGTTACGGATCCAGCATATTCCGGAATGAATCAGATGCTGAAACTGGGAAGGGGGAAAATAATCGGCAAATACAGTGAAAAGGGGGATGGTCAAAAATGGTTTGACGAGTTTCATGATACTGAACAGAATTACAATATCTTCTTGAAAGAATGTTATAGAATCCTCAAGAAGGACAGGCACATATATATAATGTTTGATTCATTTTCTCTTCTATCCCTCGCTCCTCTTATAAGAAAGGTATTCGATGTTAAAAATATAATTGTTTGGGATAAACTTAACATTGGATTGGGGCATTACTTTAGGAGAAGACATGAGTTTATAGTCTTCGCCAGCAAAGGAAAGAGACCTATTAACTCGAAAAGTTTTCCTGATATTTGGCGAATCAAAAGAATAACTCAATCCAAGTATCCGACGCAAAAACCTGTTGAGATTTTTGAGATGATGATTGCTGCAAGCGCAGAAAATGATTTTACAGTTGCAGATCCATTTCTTGGAAGCGGATCTTCGGCGATCGCTAGTATCAAGAGAAACTGTAACTTCATAGGATGCGATATTTCTCTGGCTTCTATCCAGGCATCTGCCAATCGGATTAGGAACTTCATCAATTCAGGAAGTGATGTTTTACAGCCAGTCAGCTTGGTGGAGGATGATTCAACCAGAAGGGCTCTTGACAATGGCAAACTTAAACAAAAGTAAAACTCTCTTTGCTTTTACATCTCCGAGAACTATTGAAAAAATAATTCCAGAGATAAGGCTTCTTGGAGAAAATTTTGAAGGTAAGCAATGGAACACTCAAACACAGGTGACATTCTTCCGCAATCTATTTTCATCCGCTTTCTATGAGGGCAAATCAATGCCTTCTAATATTTCTTTTGCCGCCAGAGACAGGATTACAAGAGCTCCAAAATCTCTGGGGTTTGTTGATCTCAAACCTCAGATAAAAGTGACCGAGATTGGCAAGGTTCTTTTAACAGAAAAACGTATAAATGAAACGTTTACGAGACAACTCCTTAAATTCCAGCTTCCCTCTCCATATCATAAAAGTTCAACTGACTTATTTTTTGTGAAACCCTACCTCGAATTTCTCAGACTATTAAGTGATCTCGATTATCTGACTAAGTATGAAACGGCAATTTTCTTCCTCCAACTCACGCATATTAATAGTTTTATTGAAATCAGGACTAAGATAAAAAAATTCAGGGGGAAGCTTAAAACCAACACTTCAAATCGGAAGAGATTTATAGACGATTGTTTTAATGACGAAATACGACAATTATACAAAGATGAAATTGGCAAGAATAATTTTAAGACACGAGAAAGCGATGAACTGAGTCTGAAAAAATTCATTAGGACTAAAAAGAGCAATATGTTAGATTATGCGGATGCTTTTATTCGCTATATGCGTGCAACATCTTTAATCACATATGAATCTAAAACATACCGTATTATAATTGCACCATTCAAAAAGGAAGAAGTCTGTCATATTCTGAACACTATTCCTAGAAAACCTAAAATATTTACAAATGAAAGCAAATTCAAGAAGTATCTCTTTTCTGCCTCAAACTTGAGTCTTCTTAACGATTCCGCGGAACGCATCTCTCATCGTTTAAAGAAACTCGGTATAACATGCCCTGCTGGCATGGATATCGAGGGAATGAAAGATATTATCGAGTCTGAAGAGAAAAAGATTAGGGACAAAAATATAGATAATACAGTAAAATCTCTCAAAAACAATTATGACGATTATGAAGATGTCAAAAGCACTTTCATTCAGATAACTAACCGAGAAGTTCCCGATCCATCTCTTTATCTCGAATGGAATGTCTGGCGTGCTATGACGATGCTTGATGATGCAGTAAAAATTAATGGTAACTTTTCTTTTGATCTTGACGGCATCCCTTTGAGTAATGCAAAAGGCAACGTGCCAGACATCGAAGTCGAATATGAAGATTTCAATTTGATTGTGGAAGTTACAATGTCAAGTGGTAATACGCAGTACAATATGGAAGGTGAACCAGTGGCAAGGCATTTCGGAATGGCGCAGCAAAAATCAGACAAAAAAGTTTTCTGTCTTTTTGTGGCTCCTAATATAAGTAACGGGGCGCTGGCTCACTTTTACAATCTTAATCGGATGAACACTAAGGCTTATGGAGGAAAAACTAGAATTGTGCCGATTAACCTTAACCAATTTATCAGGTTTATTGAAAGGGCAAAGTTATCCAATTTTTGCAATCAGAAAGACTTATACGGATTTTTTGATTCTGCTATTCAGAAAATACAAGACTCTGAAAATGAGGAACTCTGGTTTAAATCCATTGATGAATCAATTTCTAAATGGGGTTCTTCCGCCAAACTATAAGATTGGGTGCATAAGGTTTTCCGATATAAATTTGTCCAACGTTTTGGATGCATTCGTTGGCGATAGGTTATTCGCCTGCGTACTTGAAAGAAAACGCCGATGGAATCAGGCAGGACTGGCCGCGCATTCCATTGCCGAAGAGCAAGGATGCACTTTTAAATTCAGCCAATCTCGGAAAACAAATCGCAGCACTTCTCGACACGGAAGCTCCGGTTGCCGGAATTACCGCCGGAAAAATCCGCGAAGATATCAGACATATAGCAGTTTTCACCCGTGTTGACGGCAAGCCAGTAACCCCGGAGGAAGGCGATCTTGATGTCACCGCAGGCTGGGGACACGGCGGCAAGGATAGTGTGACAATGCCGGGCAGAGGGAAAATCCTCGAGAAAGGCGATATGCTGGACATCTATCTCAATGATCTCACCTGCTGGAAAAATATTTCAAAGGCAGTATGGGAATACACGATTGGCGGCTATCAGGTGATCAAGAAATGGCTTTCATACCGGGAGCAGAAAATTCTGGGCCGCGGACTTACAATCGAGGAAGTCCGCTATGTCACCGAAATGTCGCGCCGCATCTATGCCATCACCAATCTCCAGTCCTCGCTCGATGCGAATTACCGTGAAGTTGTATCTTCAACTTTTGAGATTGCTGGATAAAAACTCAATGCCGCGTAAGTATTAAGTTAAGCTTATTGCCTGCCTAAAAAATGGTTCTCCAAGTATGCCAGTCTTTCCGACCTGTCCCTCGTAGCTCGAAGAGCGAAGTGGGAGACTGGCTCCCGATTGTGTCCGTTTCGGAAAACCGGACATACGCTTACAATGCTGCCAAACCTGAAGATGAAGGAAATAAACGCACGCTAAAGCTGTGAACTCCAACAGTCATTCTGTAATGCGTAACTCTTTATTATTACATTAGTTGTAGCCACGGGCACCTGCCCTGCGAAGCCTTTGGCATAGTAGGGTGTTGGCCGTGAACGCCCCCGACGCGGGGGCGGCTACAGTAAACATTTCCAGCAAATACTGACCTGTTACCGCATACCTGCCTATGTCATTTATTCTCTTGACTTCCCCCGGCTTATGTAATATGATTTCACATTGATGAGCGCCGTATCGTCCAAGGAAGGACGCCGGTTCGCCGGAAACAGTGGTTCAAATCCATTAGCCGCAGCCTTCTATTTTTACAGCATACTATTTTCAAGCATGGTTCACAAAGCTGATTTTAAGCTGTTTCCCGCAAGCGGCAGCATATTGCCATAGAGTGTGCAGAGTTACGTTCTGGCTTCCATGTTCGAGCCTTGCGATATATGCCTGCTTGGTCTTGAGTAGTTCGGCTATCTGAGTCTGTGTCATCTTTTCGGCCTCCCTGATATGCCGTGCCTGGGAACCTAGTTCTATTTTAAATCGCGCCTCGTTGTAGGCGCGGCGGTATTCCGGATTTTCCATAACCCCCTTTACAAGCTCCGCATGCCCCTTTTTCAGCTCATCCCAATCCTTTTTGGTCAGACGGGTTAGAGATTCGATGTATCTGTCCTCTTTTGTCATTTTCATATAAACGCCATGACTTTCGGCAATGGGATATATTCTTTTTTCATAAATAACAATATAACTTAAAAGTGATAATTCAAATAAAGATTCTGTTTCCCAACATTTTTTCTCATCCTATTTGGGCCAAAGAAGCCAAAGATAGGAAATATATACCAAAAGGAGGAAAACACCTTCCTTCCGGCTGATAATTCTACCAGTCTTCATAAATGGCAGGAGGATGATTGCTGTTCCGACCATATATATGATGTCCGTGGCACTTATTTGAGGGCAGTCTATCGGGCAGATGATGCCGGTCAGCCCCATAATCGCAAGGATGTTGAAGATGTTCGAGCCGACAATGTTCCCGATGGAAATGTCTGAATGTTTCTTGAATGCGGCAACAACTGAAGTCGCAAGCTCGGGGAGGCTTGTTCCTGCGGCCACGATGGTAAGTCCTATGACTGCCTCGCTAATTCCGATAAGCCTTCCGGCGGCAACTGCGCCTTTCAGAAAGAGCATCGATCCCACGACAAGAGTGGCAAGTCCTGACATTATGAAAATTATGTCGAGCAAGAATCCCTTTTTCTGCGGAGTTGATTCGGGAAGCATATTGGAAACGTCAAGGTGTTCTTTCCTGGACATCCGAATCAATGTCCACGTATAAATGATTATCCCCGAGAACATTAAGATACCCTCGATACGGTTAACATGTCCCCCAAAATACACGATGAGTCCAAACACGATGGAGCATAATATCATAAATGGAACATCGAACCTGAGGAGCCGCAATTGGACTGTGAGGGGGCTTATCAGTGCGGACAATCCGAGGATCAAGGCAATGTTGAAGATATTCGAACCCACCACATTTCCAACTGAGACATCTCCCATGCCATTAAAACCCGATTCCACGCTTACGAACATTTCCGGCATGCTTGTTCCGAACGCGACAACGGTCAGCCCTATTACAAGTGGGGAAATCTTGAGTCTCAAGGCGAGACTCGCACTCCCGCGGACGAGCCATTCCGCACCGTAGTACAGGCAGGCAAGGCCGGAGATGAGATAGATCGCTATTAGCATAAATCCTCAGTGCCTTTATTTTACAGTTCTATGCTTTAATTCTATGTTTTAATTGTATATAAAATCCAAAACTCGAAGCACGAAATTAGAAACAATCTCAAAATAAAATCCAAATCCTCAAAATAATGTTTGAAACATTTGAAAGTTCATTAATTCCCAATTTCAGAGTTTCTGTTATGTTGAGCTCAATATAACAGGAAATCTGAAGCTAGTTCCCGGATTTGGGCTGGATATATATTCTCGAGACCAGTTCGGATTTTTCTCTGTATCCGTTGGCAAAAGTCCTGCCATAGTCCCGTTGAACGTCGAAAAAGACGATCAATGGCGAGTCTGTCTCCTCAAGTACTATCGATATTTTGTTGGATCCGAGTTTGACTTCGGCCGCAAGTTCGAGGAATCCCGGCTTCTTCAACTCGACTGTGGCCTTCTCTCCGTTCACGGAGAATACCGCCCTGCCCCCATTATTGAATGCTACCAGCATTGCGAATTTCGCAGTTTCTCCCCCCACTCCAACATCGAAGATCTTTATCAGCTCGTCGCCAGTCTTGAGATCGTGTGGCCGCCATCCGCCGAAAGAAAATGGCCCATTGTCCATGACAAGCAATGAAGTTCCTAGATCTGAATGCACTCCGTGCGGCCTGGCAATCCGCATTATGCCGGGCTCGCAGAAGATCCTGTAGAGCGAATATCCCATACCGACTATGACAAGAGATGCGAAAAGTATCCCTAGATGCTTGTAGATAAGAGTCCTCCATTTTCTCATTCTGTAATTGAATGTCATACCGGCGACAAATAATCCGGCGGACACCGCGAGGAGTGGAAGGATCGCCAGACGAAACCTTGTGAGATTGTAAAATGCCGCTGTGGCGAACCAGCATGCAACAATGAAATACCATAGTAGCAAATGGCTTATGAAGTTTGAGGAAGCTAACCTGACCGGAAGTTTTTTCAGATTTGCCATCGCCATCAATCCTATTAAAAATCCTGCCAGCCCCAGCGAAAGAATCATTGGTGAAGTAAGAAATCCGAAAAGCTTCAGGTATTTTGACTTTGCGCCATTGAACGTGATGTCAATGTTGTTGGGGATCTCCTCTCCGTCCCAGAAAAGAAGGAGTTTCCGGAACTGAAGCTCAAGAAATGCCGCCGGCTCCTCCATGAACCAATTCATGATACGATTGGTTACCGGGACTTGATCCTGTGAAGCCATCCAGGCCTTGTATGTGTCAGGATATTCCATCGGACCGGGGCCAGCATCCGGATTCCTGCCGCCTGGCGGTGCTTCCGGTGTGTTGCCAAGCGCGATGACTGCGGGCCCCGCAGTCGAAGGACCGCAAAATTTCCCTAGCACGCAAGTGTTCCTTATGGAAAATGGTATCTGCACGAAAATCACTGCGGCAAGGAAAAATAAAGGTGTTGAACATCTGATAAGCCTCTTGCTGCCTCTCATGGAGATGAAAGAGACCACAAGGATTCCAGGCACCAGAAACCAGGCATTACCACGGGCAAGGATGGCACATCCGGTGACTAGCCCCGCAACCGCCCAGAGGTAAAGTTTTTTCCTTTTCACAGCATATAGCGACACAAGCAGAATCAGAGAGATCAGGAAAGCCTGCAATGTCTCTATCAGATGGTAAGGGACATAGAAAATCAAAATGGACGAGAATGCCGTAAGCAGTCCGGCAACTATTCCGGCTCGCCTCCCGGCTATAAGCGATGCGGAAATGATTGACACATAGACTGTAAGCGCTGAAAGAATCATCTGGGCGACTATCACCGCCCATACGGATTTCCCCAGAATAAGATGGCTCAACGGCAGAAAAACCGCATAGTAGAGAGGCTGATAGTAGAATTCCTTCGTGAATTTGCCGTCCGAGACTTCCCCGGAAAGTTTCATATAGGTCGCCATATCGGTGAACGAAGATGGCATGGTGACGGCAGGATCATTCTGAAACAGCTCGCAGGAAACCTCGTAGCGGGCAAATAACGCGATAAACGCTATCGCAATGGCAATGAAAATGAAATTCCGTTTTATCATAACTCCATATCGTTGAAATGTTGAATAAAAAACAACTGCAAATTGACCACAGAGACACAAAGGCGCAGAGATTTATCGCCAGTTCAGCTCGACTACGTTTTTTTCTTTATCAAAGCTGATTACAATAACATCATCTTTTGCTTGCGCCGGATATCTCTTAAGGTTCTTTGTATATACATGTACGAGGTCTGATGTGTGTGACTGTCGCCATTCGTCCGATGCGGCAATTGAGTCAAGCTTGGCAAACATGTCACTTGCAGATGTTGATGCTGTGAATTGCGCTACGAATGGCCCAGAAGACACATCCAATGTTCCACCATTGAATGTCCCGCACGTGTCAAAAAAACGTTTAAGTTCTGGATATTTCTTCAAGTCCGCCGGTGTTTGTTTTACTACTTCGTCGGAACACGAGGACATTACAATGGCAAGACAAATACCAATAAATAAATGCTTACTCTTCATTTCTTTCACGTCCATTTGCGTGTTTCGCAGGCTCAAAAAAGATTCAGTTATGACTTGTCAGTAGAAAATCCAATTACATCGGTATGATCAGAAAATTTCATCAACTCTTTATCGGCGGTGACAAGCTGGCAATTATTTAATTTCGCCGAGGCTAAAATAATTGCATCGGGAAGTTTTATTTTTTTTGATCTGCGGATTACCGCTATCTTTTCTCTCAATTCGATATCGTCATGGGTTATGTCAAGCACTGAAATCCTAGAAAGAAACTCATCTATTAGCCTCGCATCCGTCTCCAAAAGGCCGGGGAAAGAGCGATATTCCAAATCCGAAATAACCGAACAGGCAATGAAATCAGCGGTTTCAATTATCTTGAGTATTTCGGCATTTCCCTTTAGCAATTCAATTATCGCATTTGTGTCAAGAAAAAACCTACCACTCATTGCGCATCTTCCTTTGGATGGAAACGGCATTCCCGTTCCAATTGAGTTTTCCCGCTAAATCGTCAAAGTTATATCTTTTAGCTTCAGGTTCTTCAACTGTCTCCTTGGCCATAAGCACAACCTTAACGTGTTTAAACTTGAATTTCTGATAGTCCGGGATTTTTATATACTGTCCTCTGACATCCGTCTCAAATTCCATAGCATACATAATTCACTCCTGCATATGTTTTACCCATACACCACAAAACAAAAAAAATCAACAAGTTTGCTTAAAGTAATCCGATTGATTCCTTCAATAAGTCAAAAGTATTATAAATTATAGTTAATCGTTTCCTCTTCTCCTGTGATTGATATTCTAAAAAAACTACTACCAAGGACAGAATGAAATGGAATAATAGGAAACAAAAGGAACACTGCTAAAACAAATACTCTCTTCATGAAATTTATCCCCCTTGTTTTAATTATTGTCAAGCTAGGCTATTGGCAATTCTTCAATTTCCATTGCCGACGGAAATACGACTTATAGGACGAATGGGATGAATAGGACGTGGACGGCCAACAATTTGCCGACTCTGTACGCCAGTATATCATGGTGTTTTTCCGGTGAACGGTCAACGGAAAACGGTGAACGAAATAATTTACAATGCCATCAGTTCGTTTTCCTTCTTGTGGACTACTGCGTCAACCTCTTTGATGTAGTCGTCGGTGAGTTTCTGAATCTTATCTAGGTTGGTTTTCAGATCGTCTTCTGTAATCTTGCTGTCCTTCTGGGCTTTTTTCGCGATCTCGTTCGAGTCTCTGCGGATGTTTCGTATGGCGACTCTGGCTTCCTCCGCCCGTGTTTTCACCTGCTTCGTAAGGGATTTCCTGCGTTCTTCGCTTAGTTCGGGGATTGGCAGCCTCAGGATTCTGCCGTCGCTGACGGGCGAAATTCCGATGTTCGAGGCCTGAATTGCCTTTTCAATCGCGGTCACGGAGGAAGGATCCCACGGCTGGATGACGAGCAGTCTGGGTTCCGGCGCGGTGATTCCTGCGATTTCCTTCAGCCTGGTCGGGGTTCCATAGTAGTCCACTGAAATGTTTTCGACAAGGCCCGGCGAAGCCTTGCCTGTCCTGACCGCGTTGAAATCCGTCTGCATATGTTCCACGGTTTTCATCATGTGCTCTTCGGTGTACTCGAGAAGGGTGTCAATGCCAACGTTCATGATATTTCTCCTATTTTTTGCTTACAACATATAAGATAATTGTGTTCTTGAACATTTCCAACAGAATTGCGCCTGCAACAACAGAAAAGATAGCGCATTTCTTTCATATATTAACATACGTGGGGAATGGGGGAATGGCATTGCTGTGAACTTAACCGGCTTCGCCGGGGCTTATGTAGCCGCCTCCATGTTGGAGGCGACTTCACGGCCAACATGGCCGTGGCTACAAGTTTCAAGCCA